>JAJXYW010000098.1 GCA_021780415.1 Acidobacteriota bacterium | reverse complement strand
AAGCGCGCACCCGCGAAGCCCTCGATCAAGCCATTGCAGACCTGCTGCCACACATCACCGCCGAAGATGCTCAAGCCTGGTTCAGGCTCCGCCTCGGCACATTATAGTAACTATAATATTGCTCTAGTGTAGAAATGGGGATCTTCTCTGGCGCTCTATTTCATAGATTCGGTTCTTCAGAACTTGAATCAGAGCGGATCTTCTCCAGCTTCCATATTTCTGCGGTGGCTGTTTATTTAATGGCAGCCTTAAATTCATTCCAGTACTTACCCCAGAGCAGGAATACCAGCCCGAACACGGCTGCGATGATGCAGCTCTGCGATATCGGGTGACGAACTAACCAGTCGTGGACATGACCTAACATCGCTTGCCTCAGCTTGCCTTTTTCCATCTATCAATTTTTGAAATTACTCCACCGTGACGGACTTGGCGAGGTTACGGGGTTGGTCTACGTCGCAGCCGCGGCGGACGGCGATGTGGTAGGCGAGGAGTTGGAGGGGGACGACTTCGAGGATCGGGAGGAGGAGCTCGTGGGTCTGGGGGATGTGGATGACGTGCTCGACTAGTTGGCCGATGTGGGTGTCGCCTTCAATCGCGATGGCGATGACGCGGCCAGAGCGGGCGGTGACTTCCTGAATGTTGGAGAGCGTCTTCTCGTACTTGAGGACGCTGCTGGGGTCGTTGGGGTCCTGAGTGGCGATGCAGACGACGGGGAGGCTTTCGTCGATGAGGGCGTTGGGGCCGTGCTTCATCTCGCCGGCGGGATAGCCTTCGGCGTGGATGTAGGAGATCTCCTTGAGCTTGAGGGCGCCTTCGAGGGCGATGGGGTAGTGGATGCCGCGGCCGAGGAAGAGGAAGTCGCGGGCGTTGGAGAAGCTCTTGGCCAGCTCGTGGCACTGGTCGTCTACAGTCCGCAACACTTCTTCAAGCTTGGCGGGGATTTTGGAGAGCTCGTTGACGAGGTAGAGGGAGTGCTCAAAGGTGATGGTGCCGCGGACCTGGGCGAGATAGAGGGCAAGGGTGAAGAGCGCGGTGAGCTGGGCGGTGAAGGCCTTAGTGCTGGCGACGCCGATCTCGGGGCCGGCGTTGGTGGTGATGACGCCAGCGGCGAGACGCGTGACGGCCGAGCCGACGACGTTACAGATGGCGAGGGTCTTGGAGCCTTTGGCGATGAGTTCGTGCTGGGCGGCGATGGTGTCGGCAGTTTCACCGGACTGCGTGATGAGGAGGCCGAGGCCGGTGGCGTCGGGGATGGGGTCGCGGTAGCGGTACTCGCTGGCGTAGTCGACATCGACGGGGAGGCGGGCGAGACGCTCGATCATGAACTTGCCGGCGAGGCCGGCGTGCCAGCTTGTGCCGCAGGCGGCGATGGTGATGCCGGTGGCGGCTTTGAACTCCTCGGGGGTGATGCGCATGTCGGGGAGGAAGATGCGGCCGGAGTCGAGGGAGACGCGGCCGAGGGTGGTGTCGCGGACGGCGCGGGGCTGCTCGTTGATCTCCTTGAGCATGAAGTGCTTGTAGCCGGCCTTTTCGGCCTGGATGGGGTCCCAGGTGATGCGCTGCGGATGGAGGGTGCGGGGGTTGCCGGCGAAGTCGGTGAGGGTGATGCCGGAGGTGGTGAGGGTGGCGACTTCGCCGTCCTGGAGGAAGTGGATGAGGCGGGTGTGGTGGAGGATGCCGGGGACGTCGGAGGCGAGGAAGAACTCGCCGTCGCCGATGCCGAGGACGGCGGGCGGACCCATGCGCGCGGCGACGAGTTTGTCGGGCTCGTTGGCGGAGAGGACGCCGATGGCGAAGGCGCCGGTGAGACGGGCGACGGCGCGGCGGACGGCCTCTTCGAGGGGTAGAGAGGACGGGGCGGTGAGGACGGTCTCGGCGGAGTTGGAGTCGGCGGCGGCGGTTGCGGGGGGAGCTGCAGGTCTCTCCACTCCGCTGCGCTCCGGTCGAGATGACAGAGTTTGGGCGGCGAGTTCGAGCTCGTCCTGGATGACGTGGGCGATGATTTCGGTGTCGGTTTCGCTGGAGAACTTGTGACCCTTGGCGATGAGGGCGTTCTTGAGCTGGAGATAGTTTTCGACGATGCCGTTGTGCACCACGACGAGGGTACCGGTGCCGTCGCGGTGGGGGTGGGCGTTTTCTTCGGTGGGACGGCCGTGCGTTGCCCAGCGGGTGTGGCCGATGCCGTAGGTGCCGTGGACAGGGTCTTTGGCGAGAATGTCGGCGAGGTTGCGGAGCTTGCCGGGGGCGCGACGGAGTTGGAGGGGATGGCCGCCTCCAGCGACGGCGATGCCCGCGGAGTCATAACCGCGGTACTCGAGGCGGGCGAGGCCCTCCATGATGACAGGGACGCAGGGCTTGGGGCCGATGTAACCGACGATTCCACACATACCTACAGAGTGTAGAGGATAGAAGGTAGAGGATAGACGGAAAAACGCTGGCCGTTGCCTGAGGGCTAACTGATGCTCACCCCACCCATGCGCAAAAGCGCGCATGGATGGGGCCCCCGGGATTTGTGGCCGCTAGGGGCGGGCGGCGTAGAGGAGAACGGCCGTGGCTGGCGGGACGGTGGATATTTCGCGGTTGGCGGAGGGTTCGGAGAGCTGGACGTGGGTGGAGTCGAGCGCGGAGGCGGTGAGGGTGGGGCCCTGGCGGTAGTTGGGAAGGTCGATGTTGAGGGGTTGGTGAGCGTCCTTGTTGATGATGGCGACGACGCGCTGGCCGGTGGGGAGCGTGGCCGCGTAGGCGGTGGCGTTGACCGGGCCGGGGTTGAAGTCGATGGGGAAGGTGGTGGCTCCGGCGAAGTGGCCGGCGAAGAGCATGCCGTAGGCTACGGGTTCGAGGATGTAATTGTCGCCAATGTGGGCGATGGGGGTGTAGTAGGGGTGCGGGTGTTTGGATGGGTCGCCGTGGGCGGCGAGGACGAGGTCGTCGCCGGGGAGATGGCCGCCGAGGGAGTTGCCGACGTACTTGCCGTCGCCGCCGTGGAGGTTGATACCGGCGTAGCCGCGGGTGGCGAGGTCGAGGAAGTAGTCGGCGGACCAGAGGCTGGCGGCGAAGACGTCGGATACGCCGGGTTTGCCGCCACGGTAGCAGGTGTTGCCCTCGGTCATGCGGTAGGGGACGGTCTTATGCTCGCCAGCGGAGAGACGCGCGGCGGCGGCGCGGATGTCGTGGGCGAGCTGGCCGACGCGGGGGTTGGCGGTGAGGATGTAGTCGATGGTCATCTGCGGGTTGGAGGGCGGGCCGCCGATGTAGTAGTGGTGCGAGAGGGCGGCGACGTCGGGAGGATTGGCCAGCGCGAGGAGACGGGTGACGACGGCGGCGTACCAGTCGGGATTGCCGGCAGTGTCGGGGAGACCGAAGCGGGCGCCGGGGACGCGGGCACGGATGGCGTTGGCTTCGGCGAGCCACTCATCCATGTAGAGGTCGGCGGACCAGGTTTTGGGGTCGCGGAGATGGCTTTTGAAGAGGTCGGGCTCGTTGCCGAGCTGGAAGTATTCGAGCTTGGTGCCGAGGGTCTGGGCGACGAAGGCGGCTTCGTCGGCGGCGCGGGCCGGGGTGTTGGTGCCGAGGTTGATGCCGTAGAGACAGGTCCAGCCGGTGCGGTCGAGGAAGGCGCGCAGATTCTGGATGGCCTCGGGGGTGATGGGATAGGCGAGGGCGGAGGTGGGCTCGCCGCCGCCGGTGTCGCGGACATGGATGGCGGGAGGTGGAGTGGAGGGCGTGGGCTTCCAGTAGCCGATGTCGGAGGTGTTGCCGCCGATGCGCAGGACGCCGTTGGGCGAAAGAGCGCGGAACTGCTCGATGAGGCCGGTGTTTTCAGGGGAGAAGAAGGAGGGTTCTGTGAGTTGGTTGGTCTCGTAGGAGAGGCCGATGAAGTTGTCGGGGATGCGCGGGCCGGGCTCGCCGGGGTGGAGCTTGAGGGTTGCCGTGGTGGTGGTTGTGGTGGCCTGTGCGAATGCGTGGAGGCTGGGAAGGGCGGCGGTGGCGGCAGAGGCGAGAAGAAAGCGGCGACGGTCCATAGACTTCATGGATGGAAGCATACCGCAGCGGATGCAACTCTCTCTATAGCGGGATGCAACGGCCGGGCTGAGAGCGTGGGGATGAGGCTCAGGGCTGGAAGCGGTGAATGGGAGGGACGCGGAAGGGAGTGACCACCGAGCTTTGGTTGACGGGCACCACAACTGGCCGGGGTGCCGGCCGGGGTGCCTGCTGCACGGCGGGCTGCGGTGCTGGCGGCGGTGCTGTTTGCACGCTTGGCGCGGGAGGGGTGGGAGGCGTCACTTGCGCGGATTGCGGTGCCAGATGCGCTGCCGTTGCGGGAGCCGGCGCGGGCTGGAGCTGCGACTGGGTTATGGGTTGCTGCGCGGGCTGGGCGACGGGTTGGCTCGCAGGCTGAGCGGCGGGTTGCGGGGCGGGTTGCGGGGCGGGTTGAGCGGCAGGCTGAATTGCTGCGGAGGCGGGCGAGACGCCGTTGGACGACGGGTTGATCTTCAGATCGATGGGGTGCATGGCCGAGACGCCGACGAAGATCATGGAGGCGAGAAGGATGACGCCGCCGGGGGCGAGACGCTTCATGCTGTTGGAGTAGTCGGTGACCTTGCCGGTGGCGTCGATGGAACCCTGAATGCCGACCAGGAAGAGGGCGAGGCCGAGGAAGGCGAAGAAGATGCCAGCGACCATGCCGCAGGATTGCAGAAACATGCGGTTCTGGGCCATGTGCAGACCGAGTACGGTGGCCAGGTTGCCGCTGTTGCCGGAGGCGATGTAGGAGTCGAAGTGGCGCTCGAAGGAGAGCGTGGAGTCCAGCGAGTAGCTGAAGACGTAGAGGATGGTGAAGATCATGCACACGCCCGCGCAACCCAGGGCTGCGAAGACGCTGTAGCGGATCAGCGGGTCGCGGGTCTGTGCCGGGGAGTTTTGCTTCGGTCCATCGGGTGATGCGGAGTCGTTCTCCATGTCTCTTTATGGGTCAGGCTAAAGAATAAGGAGCGACTGCCGATATGTAAAGGCTGATTGTGGGCAGAAACGATGAGAGGAACTACAAAGTCGTAACTGGTGAGGATTACCAGGAAGACATTACCGGCAGCGAACCGGACATCTAAGGATGAGGGGGAGGATTGGAGATTAGGGAGGACTGGGGTATTGCCGAGACGGGATTGCTGCAAGGGCACCCATCCTGACGATGGTGCTGCCAGAACGAATGGGGCAGCGGGCCGAGATGCGGGGGTACGCGTTAGTTGCGGCGGAGATGCTTGATGAGCTGGGTGGGGTGGAGGGGCTTGGCGAGGAGTTCGAAGTGATAACCGCGGTGGCTGGCGCGGGCGAGGATCTCGACGGTGGCAGCCTGGCCGCTGAAGAGGATGATGCGGGTATTGGGCAGGAACTTCTGGATGGCGATGGCTGCTTCGACGCCGTCGAGGTGGGGCATGAGGACGTCGGAGAGGATAAGGTCGGGGACGATGCGGCGCGCTGCTTCGATGGCTTCCCTGCCCCCGTAGACGGCCTCGGCGACGAAGCCGCTGCGGTTGAGGATCTGGACGATGGTGTCGGCGATGAGGGGTTCATCATCGACGACGAGGATCCGTGGGGGAGCGGTCTCGCGCGTGGTGGAATCGTCTGCGAGAGAGGTGGGGTGATGCGAACCGACGCGCGAATCGCTGGAAGGACGGTTGGTTTGCATGGGGGGCCCTGCGCTGCTGGTGGTGAGCGTTAGATCTAGTCTATCGGAGTATGCGGCGCGATACCAGAAAAGGAGATGAATTCCTGGCCGGGAGGCTTGACGGCGAAGCTGGGGGTGACAGGGTCAGTCAGGCGGGGAGATGGAGGGCGAGTGCTTCTGGCGGGAGATCTGTCGGCGGCGAGTTGGCGGGAAGGAAGACGCGGAAGATGGTTCCGGCCGGGTCGCCGACGCGGGTGCGGAAGCGGATGCTGCCGCCGTGCTTTTCTACGAAGCCGCGCGTGACCCAGAGGCCGAGGCCGGTGCCGACGGAGAGTTTGGTGGTGAAGAAGGGCGAAAAGATGCGCTGGCGAACGGAGAGTGGGATGCCGGAGCCCTCGTCGGAGACGAGGATGGAGATGCCGTTGCGGCGGCCGCGGAGGTGGCGGCCACGGACATGGATGCCGCCGGGCTTGATGGTGGTGGCGAAGGTGAAGGAGTCGATGGCGTTGACGATGAGGTTGGAGAAGATCTGGCGGACTTCGCCCTGCAGGCCGTAGATGCAGAGGCCGGGTTCGAGGTCGAGGGTGCAGGTGATCTTGCGGGAGATCATCTTGCGGGCGAAGAGATCGACGACGCCGTGGAGGAGTTCGTTGACGTCGATCTCGGAGGGGAGGGTGGTATCGCGGTAGAAGCCGAGGGTCTGCTGGGCGATCTGGGCGACGCGGGCGAGTTCGGTATCAGCGGTTTCGAGCAGGAGTTGGACGGGCGGAGGGACGGCGGGGTCGGTGCGGGAGAGATAGATGAGGTTGGTGACGGCCTCGAGGGGATTGTTGATCTCGTGGGCGATGGTGGCGGCGAGGCGGCCGGTGGCGGCGAGTTTTTCGCTCTGGCGGAGGGCAGACTCCTGGGTTTTGCGGGCGGTGATGTCCTGCACGGTGCCGACCATGCCGGCGATCCGGGAGGAGCCGGGGGTGAAGGTGGCGATACCGCTGGCGGAGACCCAGGTCTGGGAGCCGTCGGGGCTGTCGATGCGGTACTCGACGCTGTAGAGGCCGCCGGAGGCGACGCAGCGTTCCATACTCTTGAAGGCTTTGGCCTGGTCCTCGCTGAGTACGATGCGCTGGCGGAGGGCGGTGCGGGTGATGGGGGCGTGGGGTGCGGTGTGGAAGAGCACGGCGGCACGCTCGTCAAGGTCGAGAAGGTCGGTGGCGCGGTCCCAGATCCAGGTGCCGAGCTGGGCGGCGTCGAGGGCCTGGTGGAGACGGTCGGAGGTCTGGCGCTGGAGGGTGCGGGCGGCGTCGACGTGGGAGATCTCGTTGGTGAGGCTGTCAGAGAGGCGGACGTTGTCGATGGCGACGGCGGCCTGCGAGGCGATGGTGGCGACGAGGTCTTCGCTGGCCTGGGTGAAGACGCCGGGCTCGGGGTGGCCGTAGATCATGCAGCCAAGCACGTGGCCTGCACGGCTGCGCACGGGAACAGCAAGGTAGCTGCGCACGGGAGGGTGGCCGGGAGGCTGGCCGGCGAAGGGAGGGTTTTGGCCGTAGCGGGGATCGAGGGTGATGTCGTCGGAGCGGAGGATCTCCTGGGCAATGAAGCTGACGTTGAAGATGCCGGAGGGACGCGGCATGGGGAGAGAGGCGAAGCGGCTGGAGTCCGCGCCGGAGACCTTGTAGAGACTGTAGGGCGCGCCGATGTCATCAGAGCTGTTGTAGAAGAAGGCTCCGAACCGGGCTCCGCAGAGATGCAGTCCCGCGTCAAGAGCGGCCTGGACGATGACGTCAAGTGACCGCTCGGAAGCAAGCATGAGCCCGGTCTCGATGAGAAGTCGGAGCTGCTGTTCGGTTTGCGAGGCCGCAGGCGACGACGCCTGCGTTATGGCGGAGTCCATCGTTATTCTGATTGGATGCACGGAGGCAGGCTTCCGCCGTATGGCGTTTCAGCATGATTCACGGTGCGGCGAAGACGCCCGGTTGAGCCTGCGGAGACAGCGGCCGAGAGGGCAACGTCTTCGCGTTGCGCTGATGGCCGAGCGCGGGCTAGTTGCCGAAGTGCCAGTTGACACCGGCGCTTACCTGGATGTTTTTCTGCTGATTGGTGCCGCCGTTGGGGAGGTCGGTGATGAAGTAGTGCGACATCAGACGCAGCTCAAAACGGTGGTAGATGTTGTAGTTGATGCCGCCACCGAAAGCATAGGTGAAGCCCGAAGCATTGCTGACCAGGTGCTGGCCGGAGGGATAGTCGCCGGCAGTGGCCATGGTGATGCCGACCAGACCCTCGCCGAAGATGCTTCCCCTGCGGGTCCAGATGGTGGGGGAGATGTGGCCGAGGCTGTAGGTGTAGCGGCCGCCGCCCATGAAGCTGGCCTGGTGGATGTCAATCTGGGTGCGGAGGTTGGTGACGGCCAGACCATTGAACGAGGCGACGGGGCCGAAGCCGTGGAAGGGGGAGTAAGCGAAGTCGACCGTGGCTCCGCGGAGGTAGAAGAAGTCAGTGGAGGAGGAGCCGACGAACTTGGAGCGCTGCTGGGTGAAGGTCATGCCCAGATCCATGGGGGTCTGCGCGCGGGCGGCGGGGATGAAGACGCAGGCGGGGAGCAGAAGCAGAAACAAGGCCACGGCCCGGCGCACGGCATGGGATGCAGGTCCGCGCCGGGACGCTGCTGCGCTCAGGAACCATGCTGAGCGGTTGGTTGCGGGCCGGGTAGGTGAAGCGGTCTGGCACATGCCGAGAGTTACTCCTGATTACTGGACAGTGAGCGTGAGGTACGTGGACCGGGTGAGGTTGCCGGAGGTCGCCGTCACCGTTAGGTTATACGTCTGCGGGGTCTGACCATAGTACCCGGTGTTCGCAGCGGAGATACAGCCGGTGAGACCTGCGGTGAGAGCAAACAGCAGGCAGAGAGAGGCGAGTAGCGAGCCGAAGCGCTTGCGGCGGCGGAGCCAGGCCAGCGGCAGCACCAGGAGGGCCAGGGAGACGGGAGCATATCCGAGGAGCGAGCGATGCGCCGGGTGCGGTTGCTGATGCAAAGCGGCGACGATGGCTCCGGCAGCTACGCTGAGGGCTACGGGGGTGGTGCCGGAACCGGTGGCGACGCTGGTCGGGGTGAGCTTTCCGGTGGCGTTGGAGGGCAGGCCGGTGACGGTGAGCGTGATCGGCGCGGGCAGGGTGGTGGTGATGATCGGCGTGAGAACCAGAGAGTAGGCCGCGGTGCCGCCGGCGATGGTGGTGCCGATGCTGGAGCTGCCGGAGGCTACGGTGAGGGTGAAGTCGGCGACGGTCTGCGCGTAGCCGGGGGAGGTGGCGGGCGCATTGGCGGTGTCGCCGGAGTAGGACGCAGAGAGGGTGTGCGTACCGGCGTAGACGAAGCTGGCGCTGATGCTGACGATGCCGTTGACGATGGCGCCGGTGCCGATGGGGGTGTTGCCGTCAAAGAAGCTGACGGTGCCGGTGGGCGAGGTGCCGGTGGAGACGAGCGTGGCGGTGAGAATCGTCGGGTTGTCGAGCAGGATGGGATTGACGGAACTGGTGAGGGTGACGGTGACCAGGCCGAGAACCGTCTGCTGGATGGGCGCGGAGGTGGCGGGCTGGTTGTTGGCGTCGCCGGAGTAGACCGCCGTTAGTGTGTAGACTCCGGGAGTTGGGAAGTGCGCGACCAGGGTGGCAACGCCGCCGGTGACAGTGCCGGTGCCGATGGCAACGCCGTTGCTCTTGAAGATGACGGTGCCGGTAGCCCCAGTGGTGCCGGTGGACTTCACGATGGCGGTGAGGGTGGTGTTGGCGTTGACGCTGACGGGGTTGACCGAGGTGGTGAGGGCGACCGTGGTGGTGTAGAGAACGACCTGCGTGAGCGGAGCCGAAGTGATGGTCTGGGTGAGCGTGTCGCCGGAGTAGACCGCCGTGAGGATGTGGTTGCCGGTGGTGGTGAAGTTGACCGAGACGCTGGCGGAGTTGGCGGTGAGGGGCGCGGTGGCGATGACGGTCGAGCCATCATAGAACTTGACGGTGCCGGTGGGCGTGCCGAGCGCGGTGAGGGTGGCGATGAGGGTGGTCGACTGGCCGGGCAGAGAGGGGTTGACCGTGCTGGTGAGGCCAAGCGCCGCGACGTTGAGCACCTGCTGCGCGTAGGGGGCAGAGGTTGCGTTGGTGATGTTGGCGTTCGTGCTGGTGAAGACCGCCTTCAGCGTGTGCGTGCCCGCTGTGGTGAAGCTGATGGGAAGCGCGGCCGTGGACCCGGTCACGGTGACCGTACCGAGCGACGTGACGCCGTCGAAGAACTGGACGCTGCCGGCGATGGCTCCGAAGACGGGATTCGAGGTGATGGTCGCGGTGAGATTGGTGGACTGGCCGACGAGGGACGGGTTGATGGAGCTGGTGAGGGTGAGAGAGGTGGCGTTGCCGACGATCTGGGTGAGAGTGGCGGTGCCGCCCTGGGTGTTGGAGGTGCTGGCGTAGACGGCCTTGATGGGATAGGTGCCGGAGGCGGCGAAGCTGTCAGCGATGCTGGCGGTGCCGATGGTGGCGGACTTGGAGACGAGCGGCGCGCTGCCGATGACCGTGGTGCCGTTATAGAAGGTGACCGTGCCGCCGGGAGTGACGGTGCCGGTGGTGGCGACGGTGAGGGTGAAGGTCGTCGATTCGTTGACGAGCGACGGATTGACGGTGCTGGTCAGGGTGAGAGTGGAGGGCTCAATGACGTTGATCGGGTTACTTATAGCGGTGCCGTTGGCGCCCGGGGGCAACGAGGTGGGGTCGGCGGTGGCGGTGGCGGTCCAGATACCGTACTGGTTGAGTTGCAGGCCGGAGGTGGCGGGGATGACGAGGATGCCCTTGTCGGCAGCGGTCAGGGTGTAGACGCTGGTGTGCGTTCCGGTACCTGTGCCGCCCTGGTAGATGCCGGTGGAGTCCGAGGTGGTGAAGGTGACGTTGCCGACGTAGTCGGTGGCGACGGTGGTGCCGTCGGCCTGGAGAGCGGTGAGGATGAGCTCAACGGAGTTGCCGAGGAAAATAGTCGCGGGCGTGGCAACCAGGCTGAAGGACTTGACGGTGGAGAGACCGGTGCCGAGGAGCGTGGCGGTGCCGCCAGCGGTGAGCGTGCCGCCTGCAGCGGAGGTCGCGAGGATGAGATTGGCGGTGTTGGGGCCGACGACGGTGGGCTCGAAGTTGACGTTGTAGGTGCAGACCTCGCCGATGGAGAAGTTGTCGGACGGAGTGGGAGCGGCTCCGGAGCCGAGGGACGGGCAGAGTGCAGCCGCGGGGGAGACGGAGGCGCCGAGCAGGAACGCGGTGGGATCGGTGCCGGTGAAGTTGGGGTCGGGGCCGGCGGTGAGCGTGCTGAGGATGTTGCCGGTCTCCTGCACGGTGAGGAAGGTGGTTGGGTCGTCGGTGGAGTCGAGTGTCCCGACCACGGTAGCGGTGGGGAAGGTGATGGTGGGCGAGGGGGATGGGCCGATGGGGCCGGAGCGCTCGACGACGATCAGGCCGAGGGTGGTGTCGCTGATGACGAGGTCGCCGTTGTATTGCGCGTTGGGCGACGTTTGCGGGCTTCCCTGGATGAGGACGCTGGCGGGGGTGGCGAGGGTGAGGCCGGGATCGGTGAGGACGAACTGGGCGCCGGTGATGGTGGATTCGACGACCCGGCTGTGGCCAGTGTCAGCGATGTAGAGCGTGCCCGCTGCGTCGACGGCGACGCCGGTGGGGTTGCTGAGCGTGAGGCTGCTGAGGGTAACTACGGTTGCGGTGTTGGAACCGAGCGGATTCTCTACGATGCGATTGTTGCCGGAGTCGGCGATGAAGAGATTGCTGTTTGCGTCGATGGCCAGACCTGTGGGACCGGAGAGGGATGCGCCGGTGAGGGTCAGGGTGTTCGCAGACGTAGTGCCCAGGGGAAGCTGATAGATCTTGTTGTTGGTCGAGTCGGCGATGTAGAGATCACCGATGAGGTCGAGGGCAAGTCCTGTGGGCGTGGACAGCGTGACGTTGGAGATGATGAGAGGCGTGGCGGTGACCGGAGTGGCCGTCGGCACGATGACGTAGACCGAAGCGCCTGAGGAGACATAGAGGTTTCCGACGCCATCGATCACGAGGCCGGAGGTGGCGGTGACGGGCAGCGCGACCAGCTCGGAGTAGACGCCGGCTGCGGAGAGTTCAAGGATGCGGTTGTTGGTGACGTCGGTGAAGAAGAGATCGCCGAGGCCATCCTGCACGGCGGCACCCGCAGTAAAGGTGGCCGGGGTGAGGGTGGTGGCGCTGTTGGTGGCTACGACCGTGGCGGGCGAGAGGACTAACTGGGGTCCGACCCCAACGCCGGAGAGATAGATGGTGTTGACGACAACGCCGGCACTATTGGTGATCAGGAGCGCGCCAAGACGCAGGCCAATCTGCGTGGGCTTGAAGGCGACAGTGACGGAACAATGGTTGGGTAAGGTGATCGTGCCGATGCAGCCGGTAGAGATGACGCTGAAGTCTTCGCCGGAAGTGCCCTCAGTGACCGCTGTGACGCTCGCGACGGTGACTCCGCCGGCGGGGCCTGTGAACGTCTTGCTAGAGATGCTGGTGGTACCGAGATTGACGTCGCCGAAGTCGATTGCCGTGCTTGGGGTGAGGCTCTGTCCGAAGGCTGAAGCTCCGAACACGCAGAGCAGCATCAGCAGAAGACAGGAACGTGCCGCCGCGAGCGAAATCCGGAGCTGGCTCGGTTGAGCTGCGCGCAGCGAGACAGTCATCATTCCTCCAACAAGGTCCTGCAGTGCACCAGACAAACTTATTCCCAAGGTTGATGAAAGCATGTAAACCGGCGAAGGAGGGTTGTGCCCCGACACCGGTCAACAGATAATCTTCCAGCCTTAGGCGATAGACAGTTTCCTACCCATACTAGATACAACGGCTCTGCAAAATCATAAGTCCAACGGCTCTGCATACCTTCTGCAGACAACGCATGCTGGCAAAACTTGAGGTAACGCGCCAAGAATACCATCTCCTAACGAGTAAATAAGAAATAACCCCCAAGGTGTTCCGGCGGGCGATCATCGACGACAGGGTGCCGAACCAGAATGGTGTATCTACACCATGCCTGATGAAGTGCTCAATGGGAAAGAACCAGAGAGGGTACGTTGCTGAGGCGGCGGGGAGATGGAGGCGGCGATTGCCGGAGATTCTGCGGAGTGGGTGCAGATGCTATTCTTCCCAAAAACCGGTTGCCGATAGAAGCCGTCCGCTGGGGCGGCCTGGGAGCCGCGGTGGCAGAGGAGGACGGAGAGATGACGCCACAGGATGGGGAGTCGCCGAGAACGTTCATTGCGCCGGTGGGCGGAGCCGCGCAGGGCGGACCGGAGGTGGCGGCAGCCTATGGACTGCGACCACTGTCGACGGGCGAGGTGCTGGACAGGACGTTTTCGATCTACCGGGCGCACTTCTGGCTGTTTGCCGGGCTGGCGTCGCTGTCAGGCTCGTTCAGCCTGATACTGAATGCGGTGCAACTACTGGTACACCGCATGGTGCTGCTGCATCATGGCTTTCGGATCGCGGCGCTGGAGGCGCAGATTGCGACGATTGCGATGACGGTGCTGATGCTGCCGGTGGAGGCGGTGGTGTACGCTGCGTCCGTGCTCGCGCTGTGCGAGGTGTACCTGGGCCGAGAGATTCGGGTCAGGAAGGCGCTGCAATCGACGATGCAACGGTGGGCGCGATACGTTGGGATTGCGCTGTGGCAGGGCTGGAGCGCGGCGTGGCTGCTGACGCTTGTGGTGCTGCCAGGAGCGGTGCTGCTGGGCATGGCGGCCAGGTCGCCGATGTTCCTTGTGTTCGGGGCAACGATGGTGTTCGTGGGCGCGGTGGGAGGCGGCGTCTACGGCGCGATTGCATACATTCGAAACTCGCTGGGGATTCCGGCAGCACTGATGGAAGGCACGGGGGTGCGCGCGTCGATGCGGCGAAGCAAGGTGCTGGCGGCAGGGACGAAGGGCCGCATCTTCGTGGTGCTGTTGATTGCCGTGGCGTTGTATATAGTGGCCGGCGCGATTGAGTCGCCGATGGCGTTCTTCATTGCGCGATCTCCGCTGCAGGATCATGTGCTTGCGCAGGCGTCTGTTCTGCTGATTGGATTTGTCGCGCACCTGCTGGTGTCGCCGGTGGCGCTGATTGGATTGACGCTGGTGTACTTCGATCAGCGCGTGCGCCTGGAGGCGTTTGACCTGGTGATGATGATGGGAGGGGGGTCTG
>JAJXYW010000150.1 GCA_021780415.1 Acidobacteriota bacterium | reverse complement strand
CCTTCGCTCTCATCCTCGCGGTCGATGGTGTACTGCGAGCGCTTGGTCATGGCGAGGAAGCTGTGGGGGGTGGAGAGATAGCCGCCGAGGGGGGTGGCGAGGAGTTCGGAGCGCATGCGGTTGAGCTCGTCGACGGCGTAGCCGATGGACCAGACGCACATGTCGACGTCGCCGCGCGTGCCGATGGTGGAGTAGGTGAGGGAGAGGAACTCGCCGGGCTTGTTCCAGCGGGTGAGGACGTCGACGAAGGCCTGCTTGTGGGCGGCCTTTTCTTCGGCGGGAAGGCGACGCCACTCGGGCATGAGCTTGTAGAAGCTGAAACAGACGACCTGGCGCTTGACGGGAGCGGAGCCGTGGGCGGCGGGGGAGCCGTAGCCGCTGGGTTGCGGGCGGGCGGGGGGTGCGGATTGGGTGGCGACGGGAGTGGGAGTGTTTACGGCTTCAGACATGGCTCCATGCTAACAAAGGTCCTGCGCGGACGGCGGGGGTAGATATGGTGGCGTTGGTCGCTGCTGGCGGCTGGCTTCCAGCTAAAGGCAAGAATGGGCGCTCGCTCCCACCCCAGCGGGCAAAGACCGCCCGCCGGGGGCCCCGGCTGCGCGAGCGAGAAGCAGGTTCTTCGCGGCGCTCAGAATGACAGACAGAAAGGCAAGGGCAAGGGCAACGGCATCCGATGCTCGGTATACTGGAGGTACATGTCTGCAAAATTCATTGCACTCCTTATTGCCCTGATCAGCGCTGGTGGCTATACGACGGTTGTATTGCTGATGGCGATTCAGTCGGCCTGCATTCCGATTCCTTCCGAGGTGATTATGCCGCTGGCGGGGTATGCGCTGGCGCACACGCAGATGCAGTTGATCCTGCTGGCGACGGTGGCGTCGCTGGCGTCGAACCTGGGGTCAATTCCGGCGTACTGGGTGGGTGCGCGCGGCGGGCGGCCGATGGTCGAGCGCTATGGGCGATACCTGCTGCTGAGCAAGCGCGATCTGGATCGGGCCGACAAGTTTTTTTCGAGCTATGGGTCGATTACGGTGCTGGTGGGGCGGATGCTGCCGATCATCCGCACGTTCATTGCGTTTCCGGCGGGGATTGCGCGGATGAACCAAGTGCGGTTTCATATTTATACGTTCGTTGGCTCATTTCCGTGGTGCTACGCGCTGGCGTATATGGGGATGAAGCTGGGTGCGCAGTGGAACAGCGATCCGAGGTTCAAGGCGTTTTTCGACCGCTTTCACCTGGGCGTTGAGGTGGTGCTGGTGGTGGGGGTTGCGTACTTTGTGTGGACGCACTGGCAGAACCGCGAGCGGCTGGGCATCGACTAGGATGGCGGGAAATTTGCAACGAGGTTTGGCAAAGAGCGATACTGAAGTGTCCGCTTTACTCTACGGAAATTTGCACTACAGGAAGGGTACGTACCGATAATGTCTACAACCAACGCCGCGTCTCCGGATGCAGCGAGCATCAAGCCTGCAACTGGAAAACTTGGAATCATGATGCCCGGGATGGGAGCGGTTGGAACCACGCTCATCGCCGGCGTAGAGGCCGTGCGCAGAGGATTTGCGAAGCCTTTTGGCTCGACCACGCAGATGGGTACGATTCGGCTGGGGAAGCGCACCGATAATCGTACGCCGTTGATCAAGGACTGGGCACCGCTGGCGCAGTTGGACGACCTGGTGTTTACGGGCTGGGATATCTTCGGAGGCAATCTGTACGACGCAGCGAAGACGGCTGCCGTGCTGGATCGCGACCAATTGGAGAGCATGAAGGATTTTCTGTCGAGCATCGAGCCGCTGCCCGCTGCCTTCGACCAGCGCTGGGTAAAGCGTCTGACGCCCAAGGTGCAGAAGGTGGGCAAGAACAAGTGCGACCTCGCGAACCAGATTCGCAATGATATTGCGGAGTTCAAAACCAGGACCGATCGCCAGGTGATGATCTGGTGCGGATCTACGGAGATTTATATTGAGCCGTCGGCCGTGCACCAGACGCTGGAGGCGTTTGAGAAGGGGCTGGTCGAGGACGATCCGAATATCTCGCCGTCGATGCTGTATGCGTGGGCTGCACTGAAGGAAGGGATTCCGTTTGCGAACGGAGCGCCGAATCTGACGGTGGACATTCCTGCGCTGCAGGAGCTGTCCAAGAAGATGAATGCGCCGATCTGCGGCAAGGACTTCAAGACCGGCCAGACGTTCATCAAGACGGTGCTGGCGCCGGGCTTCAAGTCGCGGCAGTTGGGAGTCAGCGGATGGTTCTCAACCAACATCCTTGGCAACCGGGATGGTGAAGTGCTGGACGATCCGGATAACTTCAGGACCAAGGAAGTGTCGAAGCTGGGCGTGCTGGAACATATCTTCCAGCCCGACAAGAATCCGGATCTCTATGGTGACGCGTTCCACAAGATCCGGATTGAATACTACCCTCCGCGCGGCGATAACAAGGAGAGCTGGGACAATATCGACATCTTTGGCTGGCTTGGGTACCCGATGCAGATCAAGGTGGACTTCCTGTGCCGCGACTCGATTCTGGCGGCTCCGCTGGCGCTGGATCTTTGCCTGTTCATGGACCTCGCGGCACGGACGCCGGCGTTGCGCGGGCTGGGCATCCAGGAGTGGCTGAGCTTCTACTTCAAGGATCCGGACAGCGCGCCGGGTGTGTATCCGGAGCATGACCTGTTTATCCAGCAGACGAAGCTGAAGAACACGCTGCGGTACATTATGGGCGAGGATCTGATCACGCACCTTGGCCTGGATTACTACGGCGAGTAATGGAAGTGGAACGGCGGAGAGGCCCTGCAACGTGGTGTTGCAGGGCTTCTTTGTTGGTGGGGGCAGGATGCGATGGGGGACGGCGTGCTTAGCGGGATAGAGCTTCAACGGCAGGCGCTGCGGCTGTATGGCGAGCTGGTGGCTCGGCGGGAGAGCTGGGCTGGACGGCTGGTGTTTGCTTGCGGCGAAGGGGTGTCGGCGAGCGGGCTGCCGGCTGCGGTGAGTATTGCCGGCGGAACGTCGCTGGTGCTCGACGCGGATGCGGCAGCGGTGAAGCGCGTATTCCGTGCGGGCGGCGTGGACTTTGTGGTGAACACTCTGGACGAGGCGCTGCGGGTGTTGAAGAATGAGATTCGCAAGCGCCGGCCGCTGAGTGTGGCGTTGGAGGGGGCGGTGCAGCCGGCGCTGGAAGAGATGCTGGAGCGGGGTGTGCTGCCTGATTTGCAGGTGGCGTTCGAAGGGGAGAGCGCGTATCCGGGGTATCTGGGGGTGGAACGGCTGGAGTTGGTGCGCGAGGGGGTGGTGGTTGCGCCGAGTGAGGAGTTGCGGGGGTGGTTGCGGGAGCGGGGGTGGGTGGAGGTGGCGCTGGAGCGGGCGACGACGGCGGAGTTGCGGGAGGTGGATGCTCGGGTGCTGGCGATGTTACCGGAGGGGGATGCGGTGCGGCGGGTTTGGGTGGAGCGGATTGCGCACTATCAGCGGGCGGTGACGCGGGTGGTGTGGCTGACCGAGGCGGAGCGGGCGGTACTGGAAACCCCGAA
>JAJXYW010000159.1 GCA_021780415.1 Acidobacteriota bacterium | reverse complement strand
CGGCGCGCAGAGCCATCAGGTGCTCAATGGGCTGGTGCGTGGGGCCGTCTTCGCCCAGCGCGACGGAGTCATGCGTGAAGACGAAGAGCGAGTGGACCTGCATGAGCGCGGCCAGACGCAGCGCCGGTTTGCAGTAGTCCGAGAAGACGAAGAAGGTGGAGCCGAAGGGCACCAGGCCCCCGTGGGCGGCCATGCCGTTAACCGCGGCGCACATGCCAAACTCGCGGACGCCGAAGAAGACGTTGCGGCCGGTGGGGTCGGCGTGGAAGTTGGCGCCGGGCTTGAAGATGGTCTTGGTGGAGGCAGTGAGGTCAGCCGCGCCGCCGAAGAGCTCAGGAACTTCACCGGCGATGGCGTTGAGGATGGCGCCGCCGGCGTTGCGCGTGGCCACGGGCTTGTCCGTGGGGAAGCTGGGGATGGCCTTGGTCCAGCCGGCCTTGCGAGTTCCCTGCTGGGCGCGCTCGAAGTCCGCGGCGAGCTCGGGAAAGGCTTTGGCATAGGCGGCGAAGCGCTGCTTCCACTCGGCCTCTGCTGCGGCACCGCGCTCAACGGCCTTGCGCCAGTTGGCGAGGGCATCGTCGGGAACGTAGAAGCTCTGGTCCTCGGGGAAACCGAAGAACTTCTTGGTCGCGGCCACATCGGCGGCGCCCATCGCTTCGCCGTGAACCTTGTTGGTGCCGGCCTTGGGGCTGCCGTAGCCGATGACCGTGCGGACGGCAATGATGGAGGGGCGAGTGGTCTCAGCCTGCGCGGCCTGGATGGCGGCTTCAATGGCGGCGAGATCGTTGCCGTCTGCGACGCGCTGCACATGCCAGTGGTAGGCCTCAAAGCGCTCGAGTGCGTCTTCGGTGTAGCTCAGCTCCGTGGGGCCGTCGAGCGAAATCAGATTGTCGTCATAGAGGCAGATGAGCTTGCCGAGCCCGAGTGTTCCGGCCAGCGAAGCGGACTCGTGCGAGACGCCTTCCATCAGGTCGCCGTCGCCGAGCAGCACATAGGTGTGGTGATCGACGATCGCGTGGCCGGGCCGGTTGTAGGTGGCGGCCAGGTGCTTTTCTGCCATCGCCATGCCGACGGCCATGGCGACACCCTGACCGAGCGGACCGGTGGTCACTTCCACGCCTTCGGTATCGCCGTATTCAGGATGGCCGGGCGTGTGTGAGTGCCACTGACGGAAGCTCTTCAGGTCGTCGAGCGTGAGCTTGTAGCCGGAGAGGTACAGCGAGCCATAGAGCAGCGCGGAGGCGTGGCCGTTGGAGAGCACGAAGCGATCGCGATCGGCCCACTTGGCGTGCGCCGGGTTGTGGCGCATGAGCTTGTGGTAAAGCAGATAGGCGATGGGCGCGCAGCCGAGGGGAGCTCCGGGATGGCCGCTTTTGGCTTTTTCGACGGTGTCGACTGCCAGCAGGCGCAAGGTGTCAATGGAAAGCTGATCGAGAGAAGTGGCCGCGGTGGTGGTCATGGGCAAGAATCCAAGTCCTTTCGGAGGGTTAGGCCAGGTGCGAGTCAAAGCGATGACTCGATATGGGGCGCATCGGATGGTTCTTCGCGCGTGAGGTTTACCTCCACATTGTACCCAAGCCAACGGTCGGTATCGGTCCAGTGGAAGGTCCAGACGATGGCGCCGGCCTGTCCTGGAGCGGTGGGGATATCGATGCTGAAGCCCGCGGAGCCATTGTTTCGGCAGGGCGAGGTGTGCACGGTCGTCCAATTGTCGGGGGACCAGACGAGATTGAAGCGGTTTTCGTCCATGATGCGCAGGGTGTCACCGGGCGCGATGTGCTGGATGGGCCTGCGGAGGCTGAAGATCTCAAGGTTGCGGCGGAGGCGATGGCGGCCCTCGGGCTCACAGTAGCGGTGATAGACGGAGTCGATGCGGTCAAAGACCTTGCCGTCAGCGGCAGAACGGAGGAGCTTGAGGTACTCGGCGTGTGCCCAGACGAGGGGGACGGCGGAGCCTGCGGGCTGACCCATGACGAGGCGCTGCTGGGGGCGGTTGGGCTCGTCCCAGACCTGTTCGGGTAGCAGGTGGCCCTTGGTGGCAAAGGCTTCCATGGCGTGGATAAGGGGCGCGATGTCGCGACCTGCGGCGAGCTCGTAGTGGGCGCGCTCGCCGGTGAGCAGGGGCCAGACGCGGCCTTTGCCGGTGCCCTGGTAGGGACCGCCATCCTCGCGCTGGCCATAGCCGTCCCAGTTGTAACGGAGCCAGCCAGGGCCCTGGGGCAGACCGCGCTTGAGAACGGCATCGACGACCTTGAGCGAGTCGACGATGACCGGGTCGTCAGGGCGGCGGACGCCGTAGCGGACGAGTTCGAGGAAGCCGGCGTCGATAATTTCGCGGGCTTCAAAGTCGGCGCGCGCGCCGGGCGGGCGGTTCTGCAGGTGGAGCGCCTCGGTGCAGCTTTGTCCGGAGGCGTAGGCTGCGCCGGGCTCAGGCGGCCGGATGCGGACGTAGTGGCGCGGGACATCGGGCAGTAGGATGCCGTTGTGGGTCACGGTCCAGTCTTCGAGATGACCCTCAATCCAGTCAGCGAATTCTTCGAGGAATGTCGCGAGCTCGTCGGAGGCGTGGGCGCGGAGGATCTCAGCGGAACAGATGAGGCTGGCGATGACGGCTGCGAGAGTGGAAGGCGAGTAACCGGCATTCTCTTCCCAGCGCTCCTGCTGGGTGATGGGAGCCTGGCGCACGAGGAAGCCGGCGGCGCGCTCGACAAAGGGGAGGATGCTCAACTGGCCGAGGGAGTCAGACTTCCAGAGCCGCCAGGCCAGAATGAGGGGGAATGCGACCTCGTCAAGTTGCAGGCCAGACCAGTAGGGGCGGCCGTCGACCCAGAAGTTCTGGGCGAAGCCGCCGTTGGGCTGCTGGGTGCAGGCGAGATAGACGAGGGCACGCAGGGCGGTTTCAGCGCGGCCGCAGGCGAGGAGCGCGGTGGCGGTCTGGACCATGTCGCGCGTCCAGACAAGGTGATAGCCGCCGAGATCGTCATCGCCTTTGGCCTGTCCCCAGGGAATGGACATGGAGGCGACAAAGGCTCCTGCGTAGGTCTTGTCTTCGTGAGCGAGGAGGATGTTGTGGCTGGCGGCCATGAGCTTGCCGCCGTCGCCGGACTGCGCGGCGAGCCAGGAGGGGTTGGCGACGCGCTCCCACTGCTCGATGAAGCGATCCCGCTGCTCGGCAAAGGGGATTGCGAGGGAGGCAAAGGTCTTCTGGAGCGCGGTGTGGTGGCCCTCGCCAATGCCGATGCCGACGGTACAGGAGCGGGAGGCGTCGCCATTGGGAGCGGGCAGGGCGAGTTCGCCGAAGAGGGCGATATTGCCGTTGGTGGCGGAGCCGAACTCCCAGTCCATGGCGAAGTTTTCATTGAGGTCGCGCCAGCCGTCACTGAAGCCGACGAAGCCGCAGCTGACGCGGGCGAAGCCGCAATTGGCGGCCATGGCGAGGGACCACTCGTTCTTCCACGCGAGGAGCATCTTGTGGCCGGCGATATCGATGGCGTGGGCGCTGTTGCCTGCGCCGCCGCCGTCGAGGTGGGGTGCAAGCAGGGCGTAAA
>JAJXYW010000278.1 GCA_021780415.1 Acidobacteriota bacterium | reverse complement strand
GTATCGATTTCGACGTCCGCCGCGACATGCCCTACTCCGGCTACGACAAGTTCAAGTTCAACGTCCCCACATCCAAAGACGGCGACGTCTGGGCACGCTACCTCGTCCGCATGCAGGAGATGCGCGAGTCCACCAGCCTCTGCCATCAGGCCCTCGACCGTCTCGCCGGCCTCCACGGCACCCGCCTCAACGCCGACGCCCCCAAGATCATGCTCCCCGACCGCGAGCAGATGAAGACCCAGATGGAGTCCCTCATCCATCACTTCAAAATCGTTACCGAAGGCTTCCAGGTTCCAGCCGGCGAGGCCACCAGTTCCGTCGAAGCGCCCCACGGCCTCATGAACTACTACGTCGTCTCAGACGGCACCGCCAAGCCCTACCGCGTCCACATGCGCAACGCCGACTTCGCCACCCTGCAAGCCCTCGAAACCATGTGCAAGGGCCGCCTCCTTGCCGACGTAGTCGCTGTTATCGGCTCCATCGACATCGTGCTCGGAGCCATCGACCGCTAATGGTTGCATTGGTTTTATGAATTGTCATCCTGAGCGCAGCGAAGGATCTGCTTCTTGCTTGAACGCGCACCCTTCGGAGGTCAACGTGAACGATCGCCTCCACACCGAACTCTGGACCTCCTGGGCCTCCCTGCTCCGCAGCTACGCAGCCGCCCACGGTCTCAACAGCACCCACCATGCCGTCGTCGAAGTCAGCGCCGACGCGATCACCCTCCGTGTCAACGACCACTGGCTCCGCTTCACTCCCTGTGACGTGCGTCACAACGGACAGCCTCCCATAGCGTTTAGGCTCAACGAAAACGGAACCGTCACCCTCAACCACCAACCCGAGCAGGAAATGGACATAGCAGCCGAACAGTTCGCCCGCGAAATCCTCACATCGAAGAACTGACAACTGACCACTGAGAACTGACAACTTCCATGAGCGCCATCGCCAACACGATCTTCTCCCCCGAACTCGCCGCCCGCTTCGACAAGCTTGTCACCATCTACCCACTCAAGCGCTCGGCCCTTGTCCCTATGCTGCTCTATGCACAGGATGAGATCGGCTACGTCTCCGACGCCGTCGTCTCCGAGATCGCCCAGCGTCTCGACCTCCTCGAGCTCGACGTCCGCAACGTCCTCAGCTACTACTCGATGCTCCGCACCAGGCCCGCAGGCAAGTACAACGTGCAGGTGTGCACCAACATCTCCTGCATGCTCCGCGGAGGCTTCGAGCTCCTCGACCACTGCAAGCACACCCTCGGCATCGGGCACAAAGAGACCACTCCCGACGGCCTCTTCTCCCTTGAAGAAGTCGAGTGCATCGGAGCCTGCTGCTGGGCGCCCGCAGCCCAGGTCAACTACGACTTCCACGACGACCTCACGCCAGCCAAAATGGACGCAGTGCTCGACACCTATCGCACCCGCGAGACCAGGTAGCCCGGAAGAACGCGTAAACTGTAGCCCTACCGTAAGGAACATTCATGCCAACTCTCGTCTCGCACCCCGATGAAGTGAAAGTCCTCTCCCGACGCTTCGGCATGGGCGCTGCCAACATCGACCGCTACCTCGAGCTCGACGGCTACAAAGCCACGCGCCAGGCCATCGAGCAGGGCGCCGACTGGATCATCAACACCATGAAGGCCAGCGGCCTCCGCGGCCGTGGCGGAGCCGGCTTCCCCACCGGCATGAAGTGGTCCTTCGTCCCCAAGGTCTCCGAGAAGCCCAAATACGTCCTGATTAACGGCGACGAGTCCGAGCCCGGCACCTGCAAAGACCACCTCATCTTCTTCAACGATCCCCACTCGATCATCGAAGGGGCTATGATCGCCGGCCTCGCCATCGGCGCCAAAACCGGCTTCATCTATCTGCGCGGCGAGTACCGCTACCTCCTCAACATCATGGAGAAGGCCGTCGCCGACGCCTACGCCAAAGGCTTCCTCGGCAAGAACATCTTCGGCCACGAGGGCGTCGACTTCGACATCATCACCCAGACCGGCGCCGGAGCCTACGAGGTCGGCGAAGAGTCCGCCCTCATGGAGTCCCTCGAAGGCAAGCGCGGCGTCCCCCGCATCCGCCCACCCTTCCCCGCCGTCGTCGGCCTCTACGGCGGCCCCACCGTCATCAACAACGCCGAGACCATCGCCAACGTCCCCCACATCCTCCTCATGGGCGGCGAGGCTTACGCCAAGCTAGGCACCGAGCGCAACGGCGGCACCCGCCTCTTCGGCATCTCCGGCCACGTCGAGCGCCCCGGAGTCTACGAACTCCCCATGGGCTACTCCCTCCGCAAGGCCATCTACGAAGTAGCCGGCGGCATCCGCGGCGGCAAGCAGCTCAAGGCCGTCGTCCCCGGCGGCAGCTCCTGCCCCGTCCTCCGCGCCGACGAGATCGACGTAGGCCTCGACTTCGACCAGATGGCCAAGGCCGGCACCATGCTCGGCTCCGGCGGCATCGTCGTCCTCGACGAAACTGTCTCCATCGTCGAGTTCGCCCTCCGCACCATCCGCTTCTATCAGCACGAGTCCTGTGGCTGGTGCATCCCCTGCCGCGAAGGCACCGACTGGATCAAGAAGACCCTCACCCGCTTCCACGCTGGCGGCGGCAACAAGAAGGACATCGACAACATCCAGTACATCGCCGAAAACATGATGGGCCGCACCTTTTGCCCCCTCGGCGACGCCGCCGCGATGCCCACCCTCGGCTTCATCAAAAAATTCCGCCCCGAGTTCGAGGAATACCTCGCCGGCAAGCGCGTGGAGCATCCCCTCATCCACATCCAGCCCTTCGGCGAAACCGAACTCGCAGGAGCCCACTAGACATGCCAGACGTAACCCTCAAAGTAGACGGCCAGACCATCACCGCCCCCGCCGGCACGCTCCTGCTCGAAGCCTGCAAGTCCCACGGCATCGAGATCCCCGCCTTCTGCTACTACCCCGGCCTCTCTCTCCAGGCCGCCTGCCGCATGTGCGTCGTCCGCATCGAGAAGATGCCCAAGCTCCAGACCGCCTGCACCACCCCGGTCGCCGAGGGCATGGTCGTCATCACCGACAGCCCCGAGATCGCCCAGGCCCGCAAGGCCACGCTCCAGCTCCTGCTCGGCAACCACCCCCTCGACTGCCCCGTCTGCGACGCTGGCGGCGAGTGCGAACTCCAGGACATGACCTTCAAGTACGGCGCCGCCGAGAGCTTCTACGCAGAGCCCAAGAACCACCGCGAAGAGCAGAAGTGGTCGCCCGTGGTCTACTTCGACCGCCCCCGCTGCATCCTCTGCTATCGATGCGTCCGCATGTGCGGCGAAGGCATGGACATCTTTGCCCTCGGCGTCCAGAACCGCGGCTCCAGCTCCGTCATCGCCCCCAACGTTCCGGCCCAACTCTCCGGCGTCATCGAGAACGGCGTCGAACTAGCTCAACTCGACTGTGAGCAATGCGGCATGTGCATCGACGCCTGCCCCGTCGGCGCCCTCACCTCCGGAACCTACCGCTACAAGACCCGCCCCTGGGAGATGAACCACACCGCCACCGTCTGCACCCACTGCGGCGACGGCTGCAAGA
>JAJXYW010000043.1 GCA_021780415.1 Acidobacteriota bacterium | reverse complement strand
ACCGCGCAGGCGGTGAAGAGGCCGTAGAAGTAGCAGCGGGTGGCCTCGTCGAGGTAGCGGTCGGCGTCGTGGCTGGCTGGGGCGGCGATGACGCACTCGCGGAGGTGGGCGGCGCGGGTGGCGGCGGGCTCGACGAGGTCGAGGAGCTCGAAGGCGAAGGCGGTGCGGAGCAGGTCGTTCTGCTGGGCGTCGAGTGCGTGCTGAATCTGCTGCCAGGCTGGAGGGACGCGCGCGGCGGACTGGAGGCGGGTGAGCGAGGTGAGGCGCTGGCGGGCGTGCTGGACGAAGCCCTGCTGCATTTCAAGAGCAAGCTGCTGCCAGCCGGCGATGAAGGCGGCAGGGTCCTGGCGGTGGCGCTGGCGGAGCTCCTCATAGACGACCGGGGGTAGGACGGCGCGGAGGCGGGCGAGGCGGCCGGTGCGGGCGAGGTCGGCGATGGACTGGCAGAAGTCGCGGCCGGGAGCCTGCGCGGCGGAGAGCGCGATGAGCTGGTGGCGGAGGATGTGGAGCGGGATGGGCATGGAATGGGCGCTGAGTGGTTGGGTCCGTCGCCTCCCACTCAAGGCGTGCGCTGCGCGCACGTCTTGAGTGGGGCACCCGGCACCCGGCACCGGGCATCTGGAATCTGGTCTGCTTTGATTGTGCGGGCGGCGATGGGGTGTGCGGGGCGGAAAGTGCGACGGTGATGCGGGTCGGAGTTCCGGATTGGGATGGGTGCTGGAGTGGGAATGATAGGGGTTCGTGGACTCCCACCCATGGCATTTGCTGTGCAAACGCCATGGATGGGGCACACGGTGCAGAGGAGGGATGGAGTCGTCAGTTAGTAGGAGAGCACGCAGCCGCCCGATCCGCCGTTGTCGGCGTTGCTCCATAAAGGCTGAACGGGATACGTGCCCGCGTTGAGGGTCTGGGATGACGTCAACGAGTTCCAGGCGCACTTGTCGCCGATTTCGGAGCCGCTGGAGTCGACCCAGCCGGAGCTTGGGAACTGGTCGGTTTCGGTCTCAGCGAACTCGTGGCCTTCGACGATGGTGATGCCAGCGTAGGGGCCGAGTCCGTTGAAGTTGGCGCCGCAGCTTGAGCCCGCATCGGTGATGTAGGGGAGGTTGGTGTACGCCACATCGCCCGCGGAGGACGTGGTGGAGCTGTGCCAGGCGCAGTATTGCGTGCCGAAGCCGGACGAGTTGTTGCCATGGGCTGTGGCGATCACGTACTGGGTGGTCGCGTTGCTGGTTGCGGTGGTGTTGCCGAAGTGACTGGCCGCCTTGACTGCCTCGGCCGCCAATTGGGACTGCTTGGGCCGTGAGGGCGCGGAGGTGGCGTTGTCAAACCAGAAGCCAGCGAGCATGCTGGGTGAGTTGCCGACGGGCGTGCCCGAGGTGCAGGTATAGGAGCCGCTGCTGACGCCCTGGCAATACTGCGTGGTGGTGGCGTTCCAGAGGCTGCCGCCCACGTTGCCCAGAAAATCTTTGCTGACACCGCTGGGGCAGCCGGCGGCGCCGGCAAGGATGCAGGCTTCGCCGCTGGGATCATTGTTGGTCCACTGCGAGCCCCAGAACACGACGTAGACCTTGGGCGCGGTCTCGACGCCGACGGTGCCGGCTGAGCCATCGCTGGTTCCGCCGTGGTAGTAGAGGTTGCCTGCGGTGGCGGAGGGCTTGCCCGCGCCGTGCGGTTGCTGGGCGGCGCGGGCAGCCTCAACGGTGGGGTGGATCATGACGGGCGGCTGGCCTTCTTCAATGAAGTGCACACCGCCGGGGTTGCCGTCATAGTTCATGGGTTGCTGCGCGGATTGGGCTGGAAGGATGGACGGTGCGCTGGCGATACAGCATCCCAGCAGGGGAAGGACAAAGCGTGAAGCGGTCAGACGCATCCTCATGTGGAATTTTCCTCGCTCATTCAGTTTTTTAGAAAAAGCAGCCTGAGGCTTGTGGCCCGGCATGGACCCTCCCCCCGCGGCTTGACCCCCAAAAACAGGTGTAAATTTGCACGACGATAGCGTTGATGGAGGGGATGCGTCAAGCAAGAAGTGAGGGCCGGGAAATCCATTGGTGCTGGCGGAACGGTACCTTTTGGGATTTGGCGGAAAGTGATCCAACGGACGCCCGGTTCGAGAGCGATGTGGAGTATCGTGCCATCCCACCCATGCCGGTCGCTGTGCGCCCGTCATACATGGGGCAAGCGGGAATCGCGCAGGTTGAGACGGAGAATGCGGGCGGAGTCAGCTGCGCTTGATGAGGCCGGTGAGGGTCTCGTTCTTGAGGATCTTGCCGCCTTCCTGGACGACGTAGAGGCGGTTGGCGTCGAGGTCGTGGAGGGTGTCGACTGCGCCGGAGGGCCAGCGGATTTCGACGAGATCGGCTTTTTTGGCCTCTGCGAGGCCGAAGTGGATGCGGAGATCGCTGGCGGAGTAGTAGCCGTTGCAGGAGCGCACTTCTTCAATCTGCGTGAGCGGCGAGCCGGGTTTGGCGGTGAGGACGGGCGTGCCGGTCTGGGCGACGACCTTGATTTTGGCGCCGATGCCGGTGCGATTGGACTGGACGCCGACGAGGCGAATCTTGATCCAGTTGCGCTGGAGGGACTGATCGCAGCGCAGGAGCTGGGGAACGGCGTTGACGCAATTGACGATGGCGTCGAGGTCGCCGTCGTTGTCGTAGTCGCCGATGGCGAAGCCGCGGGCCTTTGCGTCGGTGGTGATGCCGGGGCCGCCGATCATGCTGACGTCTTCAAACTGGCCATTGCGGAGGTTGCGATAGAGGTATTTGCGCTCGGCGTAGGAGGCGTCGACCTGTGTGCCGTCGACTTCGGGGTAGACGTGGCCGTTGGCGACGAGGATGTCGAGCCAGCCGTCGTTGTCGATGTCGATGAAGCTGACGCCCCAGCCGAGGAGGCGGGTATTGATGCCGAGGCCGGCCTGGTAGGTGCGGTCGTCGAAGGAGCCGTCGCCGAGGTTCATATATAAGGAGTCGGTGTCGCCGGCGAAGTTGGTTTTGACGATGTCGGGGAGGCCGTCGCGGTTGTAGTCGCCGATGGAGACGCCCATGCCGGCCTGGGGTTTGCCGTCGGGCGAGTAGGCGACGCCGGCTTCGATGGCCTCGTCTTTGAATGTGCCGTCTTTCTGGTTGACGTAGTAGGTGGCGGATGTGGAGTCGTTGGCGACGTAGATGTTGGGCCAGCCGGTGCCGTCGAGGTCGGCGGCGGCGCAACTGAGGGCGTAAGTGCCGAGTGTGCCCCACATGCCGGCTTTCTCACTGACGTCGGTGAAGGTGCCGTCGCCGTTGTTGTGATAGAGCAGGTTCTTGCCGCCTTCGAGTCCGGGCGGGCCGCAGGCGACGATGATGCCCTTGTAGGTGCAGTTGGCGTCTTCGGGCAGCGGGGTGGTCTTGAGGTCGAGGTCGATGTAGTTGCCGACGAAGAGATCGAGGCGGCCGTCCTTGTCGTAGTCGAGAAAGGAGCAGCCAGAGTTCCAGCGGAGACGGTCCTGGAGCAGCCCTGCTTGTTTGGTGACGTCGCTGAATGTGCCGTTGCCGTTGTTGCGGAAGAGGGAGTTC
>JAJXYW010000158.1 GCA_021780415.1 Acidobacteriota bacterium | reverse complement strand
TGCTGCCAAGTTGTAGAGAGACCAGCCGTCGCCATTCATGAACACCTTAGGCTTGGACGAAGCTGCCTCTTGATGGATGCCCATCCCGTCGTCGTATGGCACGAAGGAGACAATCTTCTTGTAGGCGATGCGAAAGGCCTCCTCGGGACAATGGAAGTAGATGTGCTTGTCGGTAAGAGCTAACATGCCGGTGCCGACTTCGCGCATGTAAGACGTGACAACTGGACGGCCGCGAAACGCAGAGGTGCGGTAATAGACACCTTTGGCGACCCGAATGCTGACGCCATCGCTTCGCCCCACGAATTGAGTCCTCTGGCGCTCTTCGAGGCACTTGGCGTGGAACAACCACGCGAGGCGCTCTTTCGGCTGGAAGTTGAAGGGAAGACTGCCCGACACCTGACACCTTTCGGGGAACTTGCCGCCTACGAGGTCGCGGAGTGCACCGGCGACGCCCACGCGCTGCCACCAGGAATGGCAGTTGAGTTCGTCCTGGCTCAGGCCAAAGGCAGCCGCGAAAGAGCCGAGGCGGTTCTCTTCATCCTGGCTCAGGATACCGTCTTCAAGGCACGCCTCGGCACCCTTTTCCCAGGCAGCAATCAGCAGGCCCTTCTTTCTTTCCTCCGAAATGAAGCTGCTGGTGGCAACGCGACCGATGTCCGCGGCCAGCGCGGCCGAATCCGCCGGTCGCGTGACGGCTTCAAGCGCCAGTCCCCAGAGGTGCTTCTCCCCTTCGTCGTGTCGGTGCTGGCACTCAGGATGGACCTTGGAGAAGATGCCAGCGTTCTCGCCACACCACTTGCACCTGGCCATTAGAAGCTCCCGTTCGTTCGATTCGCACGCCTAACGCTGCGCTTCAGTGGCCCGGCCACTTTCACCCTTGGCATTGAACTAGCTTACCCCTCGGCACCGCACGGCGAAGAATCTGGCTGGCCGTGTGGCCGGTCCACTGCAAGCGCTGGTTAGGTGGCGAGGGCCACCGGCGGCCTGGCGGCACCCGCCGCAATCCTCCCCTACCGCGTTGCCGGGCCCAGCAGCTCTGCGAGCACGCGACCGGCAAGCATGCCGAATACCAGGACCAGCCACGGCTCCATTCTCGACGTGCCGCCCAGGCGTACGGCGAAGTAAGCCGCGCCACCCAGTGCCCCGATGAATGCAACGCCCTGCAGCCACCTTGGAACTCCAGACCACGTAAGTCCGTTCGGTGAGTTCGAACTCATTGTCTTCCCTTCGATGTCCACCTAACGCCGCCGTTCAGCCGCCCGCCGGCTGGCGCGACGCGTGCTCCTGCACGCGGCGTGACAGCCGAGTGGGACGGCTGCAACGGCTGGTTAGGCACCTCCTGCGGTCCTAGCCCAGGTCTTGCCAATACGACACCTTTACCAGGTGCTGAGCACGAAACGTGAACGAGATTCCCGCCGGGAGCTCGCAGCTACAAGTGCTCTTGTAGACAAGCGTGACCCGATCGTTTGGGCTCTTCTGCTCCTCCTGTGGCACTCCCATGTTGGACCTAACGTCGGCCAGCGAGGCGCCAAGCGAGATCGCACCCCACGCTCCGAAGACAAACGGAGCCCGGAGGGAGCCGGAGACTGCGTGTGGATCCGCCGCAAGCGCTCGAGGGATCGCGTTGCCGCTCATGATCTCAATCCTCTCGACGAGCTCGTCAGTTCCGTATTCCACGTGCACTGTGACCGTGCTTGCGTTATCTCGATAGTAGGTGGCGGGCACGCCGCCCTCGTCGGGGAGGTAGATTCCCCTTCCATAAATCTTCTCAACGACCGACCTGTTGGTCAAACCTGCGAGGATCCCGCCCCAGTAGGCTGGGAGGCACGTCGGTGTAGCCGCTGGCTGCGCCATCGCCACGAGCATCGCAAGCAACCTGATCATCCGAGCCTTCCAGTGAGGTGCCTAACGCCGCCGTTCAGCCGCCCGCCGGCTGGCGCGACGCGTGCGCCTGCACGCGGCGTGACAGCCGTGTGGGGCGGCTGCAACGGCTGGTTAGGCTCCTCGCGATGACCTCTGGACATCCCTGGGCTTCCCAAAACTCAGCAAAGAACCGAGCAGACCACAGAGCACCCCCACCAGAGAGACCCACCATGCGCCACTCGCCACTTCCCCGAATCGATCCCACTGAATCAGCCCAAAGCAGACGAACACAACAAACGAGAACGAGGCGCGGAGACGCAGCCGCTGGACAGGCTCACCCGGAAGTGAATCTGCACCAACAACGACCAGCAGCAACCAAAACACTCCGATAACCCCTACCGCCACGGATAGCACCGTCCTCAGCATCGGTGAAGCCCCCTCCCTTCCTCTCCCTTGAGGAGCCTAACGCAAATTAGATGGACTAAGGGAAATCGGGAAGGGGAGAGGCGGAGGCTCGGGTTACGATTTCCGCTAGCGGACATTTGGTCTTGGAACCTCCTGGCGAACCTCATTATGCGCCTCTCCTGTTGCCGGGGCGGGGTCCGGGATAGGCGGCGCCGGAGGCCGCCTATACCGTCCACAGGGTGACCCCTCCGCTGTTCGGTCGCCGGCCATCCTGTCGCCGCGAAAGTCGACCCTTCTCCAACTCAGCGCTCACAGGCCGTCGACCGGACTCCGCACACCCCGGCCGCCGGCCCTATTCAGCACGTGCGTGTAGATCATGGTCGTCGAGACGTCCTTGTGTCCCAGCAACTCCTGGATCGTGCGGATGTCGTACCCGTCCTCGAGCAGGTGCGTGGCGAACGAGTGCCGCAGCGTGTGGCAGCCGACCGGCTTGCTCAGGCCCGCCTGCAGGGCGGCCGCGCGCACGGCCTTCTGGACGGCGCTCTCGTGCAGGTGGTGGCGCATGAGGGTGCCGGTCGTCTCGTCCTTCCACACGGTCGTGGCCGGGAACACCCACTGCCACGGCCATTCCCGACCCGCGTTCGGGTACTTGAGCGCGAGCGCGCCCGGGAGCCGCACGCTCCCCGCCCCGGCCGCGAGGTCCGCGGCATGGCGTGCCTGCACCTTGGCGAGATGCTCCTTGATCGCCGCCCGCAGCGAAACGGGGAGCATGGTGTGCCGGTCCTTGCCACCCTTGCCGTTGCGAACCACGATCTCGTTGCGCTCGAAATCCAGGTCCTTGACGCGGAGCTGAAGCCCTTCGAGCAGCCGCATCCCGGTGCCGTAGAGCAGGCGGCAGACGAGGCTCGGCGTCCCACGCACGCCTGTCAGGAGCCTCCTCACCTCGTCGCGGCTCAGGACCACGGGCAGACGGGCGGGCCGCCGCGCCCTCACGAGGCATTCCAGCCAGGGAACCTCGAGGCCCAGCGCCTCCCGGTACAGGAACAGCAGCGCCGCGAGCGCCTGGTTCTGGGTGGAGGCCGCGACGTGACCTTCGACGGCGAGGTGGGACAGGAACGTGTTGATCTCGACGTCGCCCATTTCCCGCGGATGTCGCCTGCCGTGGAAGAGGATGAAGCGCCGGATCCAGCCGACGTAGGCATCCTCGGTGCGCGGCGAGTAGTGCCGCGCGCGCAGCGCCGTGCGCACGACGTCGAGCAGGCGCGGCGCGCGGGCTTCGGGGGT
>JAJXYW010000235.1 GCA_021780415.1 Acidobacteriota bacterium | reverse complement strand
CGTCGGAGAGTTCGTGGCTGGGAGCTACAGGTCTCTCCGCTGCGTCGGCAAAGTGCGCCGACTCCGGTCGAGATGACAGACTGGTGAGGGGCAGCGGTTGAAGGGATGAATGGCTCGAGATGGGGAGGGTTGCAACTGCGGTGTAGAAGTGGTCGAGTTCGTTGAGTGTCCAGGACCAGCCGTCGCCCAGGTTGGGAGAGAAGGTTTGGAGGAAAGCGAGGGTGGTGGAGTCGGAGGCGCGACGGAGGTCGCCGAGATAGGCGGGGATGTGGGGGAAGTGCGCGACCTCGGTGAGGAAGCGGGTGATCTCGACTTCGGGGTTCTCGCCGGTGGTGGTGGCGTCGGAACGGTGGCGGAGGCAGCGGAAGATCTTGAGGATGGCGAGATCGTCGTAGAGGAGGCTGGTGTTGGATTGCTCGGCGGAGGCGATGCGGGAAGGGACGTCGGTGAAGCGCGCGGGGTCAAGTGCGGAGGAGCGCGTGGCGATGAGGGCGGAGGACGAGGGTGCGGGCGGGGTGGTGCTCCGCGGTTGCGGATCGGACGCGGGATGTGCGGCACGCGGAGGAACGTTGATGATTTTGTGGAGGAGCGCGGAACGGAAGGCGGGGCTGGCCGTGGCCTCGTAGAGAACGGTGAGATGGCCGGTGTGGTCGAGGGTCGCGATGATGGCTTCGGGGGATGAGGCCTGGAGGGCCTTGGCCTGATCGTCGGAGGCGAGGGCGAGGGGAAGTTGGTAGAGATCGCTGGAGGCGTCGTCGTAGGTGATCTCGACGAGGGCGATGACGGAGGCGGGCTCGATGGGGATGGAAGAGAGCGTGCGCGTGGAGCGGATGGTGCGGGATTTGCCGCCGAACCAGCGCTGCTTTGCGATGTAGGCGGGGAGCAAAGCGTTGAACCGGTCGATGAGGCTGCCGGGTTGTGCGCCGTTGAACTGGAGCGTGAGGGAGGGGGCGGTTGTCGTGAAGGGGGAGAGTGCGGAGGCTGGAACTGCGGGTGTCGCCGCTGCGTCCGCAAAGGGTGCGGACTCCGGACGAGAGGATAACGTGGATGACGGAGCGGGCAACACGTCGGACGGCGGCGCGGACGTGGCGGCGGGCTGGAGTTCCAGCCAGAAGAAGCTGTAGGGTGCGAGCGTGATGGCGTAAGGGGTCTTGTCGATGATGGGAAAGGGGACGTAGCCGAGCATCTCGACGGGCTGACGGCCGACGTACTTGCTGAGGTCGAGCTGCACGGGCTGCGCGAAACGGGAGAGGTTGGCGACGCAGAGGACGGTTTCGGAGGGGCTGTCCTGGGGGGCGACTTCGTTATCGACGAGAGGTTGATTTGCAGGGCTGGCGGGCTCTTTGTAGTCGCGGATGTAGGCGAGGACCTTGCGGTTTTCGGGGTGGAGAAATTCGAGCGTGCCGCGGCCGAAGACCTGGAAGATTTTGCGCAGCGCGATCATGTTGCGCGTCCAGTGAAGGAGCGAAGAGGGGTCGGATTGCTGGGCTTCCACGTTGATGGCCTGGTAGCCCCAGACGGGGTCCATGATGACCGGGAAGTAGAGCCTGGCGGGGACGGCTTTGCTGAAGCCGGCGTTGCGGTCGGAGTTCCACTGCATGGGGGTGCGGACGCCGTTGCGGTCGCCGAGGTAGATGTTGTCGCCCATGCCGATCTCGTCGCCGTAGTACATGATGGGTGTTCCGGGGAAGCTGAGGAGGAGCGAGTTGAGAAGCTCGATGCGGCGGCGGTTGTTGTCCATCAATGGAGCGAGGCGGCGACGGATGCCGACGTTGATGCGCATGCGGGCGTCGGCGGCGTAGGCGAGGTTCATGTAGTCGCGCTCGTCGTCGGTGACCATCTCGAGGGTGAGCTCGTCGTGGTTGCGGAGGAAGAGTCCCCACTGGCAGTTGTCGGGGATGGTGGGGGTTTGCGCCATGATGTCGGTGATGGGGAGACGATCCTCCTGACGGAGCGCCATGTAGATGCGCGGCATGAGGGGGAAGTGGAAGGCCATGTTGCACTCGTCGCCGTCGCCGAAGTAGGGGCGAACGTCGGCGGGCCACATGTTGGCTTCGGCGAGGACGAGGCGATTGTCGTATTCGGCGTCGATGGCGGCGCGGATTTGTTTGATCTTGAGATGGGTTTCGGGGAGGTTCTCGCAGGAGGTGCCGTCGCGCTCGATGATGTAGGGGATGGCGTCGAGACGGAGGCCGTCAACACCCATGTCGAGCCAGAAACGCATGGCGGAGAGGACCTCGTCCATGACGCGGGGGTTGTCGAAGTTGAGGTCGGGCTGGTGGGAGAAGAAGCGGTGCCAGTAGTACTGCTGGGCGACTTCGTCCCAGGTCCAGTTGGATTTTTCGGTGTCGGTGAAGATGATGCGGACACCGTCGAATTTTCTGTCGGTGTCGGACCAGACGTACATGTTGCGGTCGGGAGAATCTTTGGGTGCGTGGCGGGCGCGCTGGAACCAGGGGTGCTGATCGGAGGTGTGGTTGATGACTAGCTCGATCATGACCTGGAGGTTGCGGGCGTGGGCTTCGGCGAGGAACTGGCGGAAGTCGTCGAGGGTGCCATAGGCGGGGTTGACGTTGGTGTAGTCGGCGATGTCGTAGCCGTCGTCGCGGAGAGGCGAGGGGAAGAAGGGCAGGAGCCAGAGGCAGGTGACGCCGAGTTCCTGGAGGTAGTCGAGGCGGGAGATGAGGCCGGGGAAGTCTCCGATGCCGTCGGCGTTGGAGTCCGCGAAGGCGCGGACGTGGAGCTCGTAGATGATCGCGTCCTTGTACCAGAGGGGATCGGTAGCGCTGCAGGGCTTCTTCACGTGCGGGTTGTCTCCTGGGCCGGTGGCATCTGGTGGTTGGATGCAGCGCGCTATCGTGTGGGTGGCTGAGAGCCTTGCGGCCCCACATCTCAAAGGCGAGATGCGGGGCCCCGTGCATTTGTGCTAGGTGCGGACGATGCGGAAGATGTGGGCGGTGGCTTGCGGGGTGAGGGAGATGTAGTTGGTGGGGCCTGCCCAGGTGTAATGCGCATTTGTGAGGAGGTCTTCCACGGTGTAGATGGCGTCCCAGGGGAGATTGAGTTTGTCGAGGGCGAGGGTGACCATCGAGGATTGCGTGTTGATGGGGTCGAGGTTGACGACGGTGAGGATGGTGTTGGTGTGGTCGGGGGATGATTTGGAGTAGGCGAGCAGGTTGTCGTTGGGGATGGTGTGGAAGTGCAGGTGCTCGTTGCGCTGCAGGGCGGGGTTGGTGCGGCGGATATGGTTTAGCTGCGCGATGAGTGGAGCGATGGAGTGGGGAGCGGTGCGGTCCCAGTTGCGGAGCTGATATTTTTCGCTGTCGAGATATTCTTCGCTGCTGGTCTTGCCGGGAGCGGGTTTGGCGGGGCGGCCTTCGAGGAGTTCGTAGGCGGGACCGTAGATGCCGTAGTTGGCCGAGAGCGTGGTGGCGAGGATGATGCGCTGCTGAAAGATGGCGCGGCGCTCGGAGAGATCTTCGACCTGGAATTGTGCGTGGAGAATGTCTGGGGTGTTGGGCCAGACGTTGGGGCGGAAGAAGTCAGAGACGGGTGG
>JAJXYW010000261.1 GCA_021780415.1 Acidobacteriota bacterium | reverse complement strand
AGTATATTTATGCCCGCGCAAAGTATTCCATTCAGGCGGGTTAGAGGCAAGATATTGCTTCTAAAGGGGTTAGCTGCCACAAGATGTAGGGGGTGGGATTCTGCTGGCTGTTTGGTTTGGATCCCTACTTCTATTGTAGCGAGTTGGAGGGGGGTACTATGCCAGGTTTTGAAAATATAAATCGCCTTTGTTTATAGGGGGTTTGGTGGTTTGTGGGGTGTTGGGGGGCTTGACAGCGCTGAGCAGACGGCGGGCGTGGTTGCATGGGTGGGGCGGAGGAAGGCAATTGGGTCGTTGCACCCGGGATATCTTGACGCTTTCTCCTGTGATCGTATGGTTTTGTGCGGTTGCGCACACCGATTTAGCTGAAGGGACAAACAGCAAGGGCACGGAGATGGACTCCGTGCCCTGCGGTTGCGATCAGCGCTATCAGAACTGATAGGTGATGGTGCCGTAGATGGTGCGTGGAGCGCCGGGATAGGCGTTGATGTAGCCGCTGGCGTTCGGGTTGAGGGAGGCGAAGTAGCCGCCGCTGGAGATGTACTCGTATTGGTTGTACTGACTATTTGCCAGATTCAGCATATCGACCCTGAGGTTGAAGGACTGGTTCTTGAACGTGATCGGGGCATTGAACGACAGGTTCACGGTCGTGTAGGACGGCATGGTCTGCGTGGTGGGTGCTCCGGTATTGTTGGACCACAGGTTCTGTGTGCCGGTCGACTGAATGTCGAGCCGGGGCTCGACGACGGTGCGGCCGTGGTACTGAATTCCGTAATAGAGTCCGGCGTTCACCGTCACCTTGGGGACATAGGAGACCGGAAGGTTGTTGTAGAAGGCGCAACCGGCAGCGGGATTGGCAGGGGTGCCGCAGGCGGCGATGGGACCACCGGTGACGTAGGTTGTGAAGTTCGCCGACTCCGCAGCGAAGTTGAACATGAAGTGAATATTGCTGCGGGGGTCGGCGTCAAAGAAGGCATCGACGCCGTGGTAGGTGGAGTTGCCGCCGCTGGTTTCGACTACACCGAGGGCAGTTTCGACGTCGATTTCCTGGTTGGTGTAGTCATTGTGGAAGTAGCTTAGGCCGGCGATGAAGTTTCTGAGTGCGGGAGCGTTGGTGAAGTGAACCTTGCCGCCAAATTGAGCATAGGCGCCCTTGGCGAGGATGTAGTAGTTGGGGTTTACGGCCTGGAACATTCCGCCGCCGCCGCCGAGTGCGGGAGAACGGTAGATGGTGTCATAGCCGCCGTAGATGGTGAGCCAATCGTAGGGCGTTATGGAGGCATCGACGCCGGGTTCAACGGCAGAGCGGCTGACGTGCGCTCCGCAGAGTGAGCCGGCGTCCTTGGTTTTGCTGCCGTCGGAGGTGGGGACGGGGTTTCCCCAGACGTTGTAGTAGGGATCTGAGGCACTGCTGCCGGTTTGGGGATTGAGCGAGCAGTGGGTCAGATAGACGGGCGCGGTGGTTGGTGTGATGGTGCCATCCGCGGCCTGGGAGAAGTAGGTGCTGGAGGCGAAGGTGAAGTCACGCGCCGCCTCGTTGTTGTAATCGGTGGAGAAGCCATCGACGCGCACACTTGGGATGATGTGGATCTGCGGGATGGGGTGGATGTCGTCCTGGACGAAGAAGGTGACGTTGTCCTGCTGGAAGTAGCCGGAGCGGAACTTGGAGCCTGCGCCAACGATCTGCTTGGCGCCATCGCCACCATCGGCGGGATTGTAGAAGAGGTTGTGGGTGTTGTAGACCTCGTGAATGAGGTAGCCGCCGAACTGAACGGTGTTGTAGGGGAGGACCTGGGTGAAGTTGACGCGGTCGCCAAACATGTTGCTGTGGGGGTTGTTCCACTCGTCGACCTGTGCCCCTTGGGCAAGGGCATCCTGATTGCGGCGGTGGAAGCGGCGGATGTGGGTGTACCAGGTGGAGTTTTCGAGCGTGGAGGTGTGGCTGAGGTGCATACGCTCACGCACGTAGGTCATGAACATTTCGTTGGTGTCGTACTTGTTGTAGGCGGCGTAGGGGAGAGCACTGTAGAAGCCGCTGGTGGCCTGGCTGAAATTGATGCCGCTGGTGGGCTCGATGAGCTGCTGGTCGGTGAGGGGAATGACGGTGGGACGATAGCCGCCGCCCTTGGCGTAGAGGACGCCGAAGGCAAGGCTTCCGGCCGAGAAGGTCTTGACGGTCTTGCCGAAGACGGAGCCGTTTTTGGAGGGGTTGCCGAAGCCGTCGGGAGCGCGGCGGAAGTCATCGCCGCGACCGACGCCGCCGCCGAGCACGGTGGCCCAGTCTTTGAAGGAGCCGGTGTTGCCGACGAAGGCGAAGTTCTGCTGGCCGTAGGGGCCGTCGGTGACGGCAGCGCTGAGGTGGCGGTCGACGGTGGGCTGGATGGGCGTGAACTCGACGCGGCCACCTTCGTCGGTGTACCAGCGATCGGCAGCCTGGCCGGGGCCGTAGGTGACCTGGACGTCCTGGATGACGAGGTTTTGCGGCATGGTGGCGGACTGCCAGAGGCCGGTGGCGGGGTCGGCGACGGGGATGCCGTCATAGGTGATGCCGAGTGAGCCCGGGGCGGTGAAGCTGGTCGACTCGCCGGCCCAGCCCTGTTGGATTCCATTGAGGAGGACGGTGTACTTCTGGCCGCCGGTGTTTCCGTAGCCCATCACGTTGGCGCCGGGGGTGGCAGCGAGCATCTGAGCGCCGCCGGCGACGGGGCCAGCCGCGTCCAACTGCTTGCGGTCGAGCACGCGGACGGTCTGAGGCATCATCATGACGTCCTCGCGGGTGGGGACGGGGGTGGCCTCGGGGTCAACGGTACCGCGCACGATGACGCTGTCGGTGAGCTTCGCGACCTGAAGGGCAGCGGTGATGGTGTGCTGGGTCGAGGGGGAGAAGCGCAGGGTGAAGGACTCGAAGCCCGACTTCTGGACGCTGATGACCTTGGGGCCGGCCAGCACATTTCTGAAGACAAAGTCGCCGGCTGAATCGGATGTGGTGTGAATCACGGTGTTGGTGGCCAGATCGGTTAGAGAGATGGCGGCCTGAGGAATGATGGCTCCGGTGGAGTCAACAACCTTGCCCTGAATGCTGGGAATGGTCTTGATGGATGGGTTGGGGGCGGTGACGTCGGCGGCCAGCATTGCGGAGTTGGCGGTGCCGGTGTTGTGGATACCGGTGCTGGACTGGGCGTGGACGGTGAAGCAGGATGCCACGAGGAGAAACAGCGTGGCAGGACGTTTGTAGATCAAAGAGCCTCCAAGGTGAAGCAGATGCGACGATGCGAGCGCCCGGCGCGGTGTGTGGCTGGAAAGTTCGTGTCGCTTGGGGAGATCCTCTCTGAATGGGATGTATGCGACGTTACGAGGGTGTTAACGGTTCGTGACTCGCCGTGATTGCGCGAGGAAAAGACCAGGATGCGGAGGATACGCTTCGGGGCGAGTGGGCGTGAATGTGGCGGGGAGTTTCGGATAGAATGCGGAAGTGGAAGAGGAGGGGTTGCGATGAGTGCGAAGAAACAACGTGAGGCGTGGATCGACCGGTGGTGGCCGTTGCTGCTGATTATTTTTGG
>JAJXYW010000245.1 GCA_021780415.1 Acidobacteriota bacterium | reverse complement strand
GGGATGGTGCTTTCCCACCCAAGTCGCCTGCTGCGCAGACGCCTTGGATGGGCCACCTGGCAGATAGCAATACCATGGAGTTCCGGGGCTTGTCTCCATTGCCGAACAATGCGGTCGCTACTGGTATTCCGAAAAGTTCTGATAGACTCCGAAAGAACCTGTGGTCGACCAAAGTCAAACCCATGCGTGCAACCCACCCTATTGGAGTTGACGGCTGCCGCCCCAGGGCCTCGTCAGCTATCCTGAGGAGCCTTTAGGTGAGTCCAGCGACGAAGAATTCTCCTGATTCAACGAGGCACGCAGCCTCCGCCAACATCAATCGGGAAGAGACTCCTTTCGAGGCGCTGGCCGGCATCTGCTCGGTTCTGGTGGTGGGCCTGTTCATTCTGACCTTCGTAGCTCAGAACTACGTCATTCCGTCCGGTTCGATGAAGAACACGCTGCTTGTGGGCGATCACCTGGCTGTCGACCAGATCACGCTGGCGCCGCCCGCTTCGTGGATGCCGCTGATAAGGTATCGCGAACCGAAACGCGGCGATATTGTGGTGTTCCGCAAGCCCGTGTATCAGCCCGGGATTGATGCGGCTGGCGCCGATGGGGCTCCGCAGTACACAACTCTGGTCAAAAGACTGATTGGCCTGCCGGGCGATCATATCCATCTACGCAACGGCATTGTGATCTTGAATGGCGTGGCGCAGTGGCAGCCCTATGCTCAGCCCACCACGCCAGAAAACTATAATGAGTTTCTCGATGACTTTCCTTCGGTGCCCCCCAGCGATATTCAGGAGACGACCGAATCCTGGGATGTGGCTTTTCCCAAGTACATCCAGAACGGCGACCTTGTTGTGCCGCCCGGCCACTACTTCATGATGGGCGACAATCGCCACAACAGTCTCGATTCGCGCTTCTGGGGATTTGTTCCGCGCGACCACATCATCGGGCGCCCCCTCTTTAACTACTGGTCCTTCAAGTCTACGGAAGCCGACTACGAAGCGCCGGGCGTAGGCAACAACGTCGCCTGGATGGGCCACGTTGCGCTGCACTTCTTCACCGATACGCGCTGGGAGCGTACTTTCCACATTCTTCATTGAACCGAAACTGTAGAATCCCCGCGCGATCCTCGTGCGCTTCGGTCGTACCACCGGCGATGCGGAGATTTGGCGGACGGGCAGCTTTCAGGAGCTGAAGCCCACGTTCTTTCCCCGGCGAATTTTGGCGCGACTGAAGTCGTGCCCTGACACGAGAACCGGGTCGAGGGCATACGAATAGCCTTGGGGACAATGAGCCTTGGGGGTGGAGCGGAGTGCCCCGGGTGGCGGGGTGGGAGTTTTGATTCCCACCTTAACCGCTGCGCTGACGCGCATCGGCGAAGGTGGGGCAACCGGAGATGTGGGGCGGGGTGGGGCTAGGGGAGCTTGAAGGCTTTTTCTGCGATGGCGGTGGGTGCGCGGCCGGCGGGGAGCAGGGTGAAGAGGGAATGGCTGTTGGTGCGGACGACGGCGACGTCGTTGGAGCGCGAATCGACGACGAAGAGGAGGTGGCCAGCGGCAGAGAATGCAAAGTCCACCGGCCCGTCGCCGACCTGCACGGCGCCCTCGCGCTTGCCGTCGTCGATGGCGTAGATGGTGACTTCCTGCGAGCGGAGATTGCCGACGTAGAGGAGCGCGTTGTCCTGCGAGACGATGCCGCGGAAGGGCTCGGCGCCCATGATGTAGGCGCCGCCGACGTCGTTGGTGCCGGTGACGACCTCAGAGATGGAGTCAGATAGGGAGTTCATGGTGAAGAGTTCGCCGCCGTCGGGCTTGATGGCGAGCTGCACGGGGGCGCGGCCAACGCCGAGCAGCGCCTCGACGCGGTCGGGCAGTCCGGGGACGACGCCGGTGCCGGCGAGGGCGATGGCCATGATTTGAGAGCCGCCTGCGCAGGCGACAAACGCCTTGGAGGAGTCGGGGAGAATGGCTACGTCTGCCGCGCCGGGACAGCCCTCGAGGACGGACCGCACTTTGCGCGCTTCGGGGTCGATGGTGGTGACGGAGTTGCCCGCCTGGTTGGCGACGACGAGCGACTTGCCGTCGGGCGCAACGCGGAGCGCGACGGGATTCTCGCCTGCTCCGATGACGGCGACCTCGCGGCGGGACTTGAGATCGAGGACGGAGATGTTGTTGGAGCCGGAGTTGGCGATGTAGGCGGTGGTGTCGGCGGGGTCGATGGCGATGGCGGAGGGATGGCGCCGGACGGGGATGGTGGCGACGACGGCATTGCGTTCGGCGTCGATGACGGAGACGGTGCCGGAGCTGTTGGGCGCGCCCTGGTTGACGATGTAGACCTCGTTGCGCGTCCTGCTGGGGGCGACGGCGACGGGAGAGCGGCCGACGGCGACTTCGCGATCGAGGCGGAGATTGACAACGTCGTAGACGGAAACGGTGCCGCTGCCGGAGTTGGTGACGTAGGCGTACTCGCGGTAGTTGGCCGGGTACTGGGGAAAGTCATGGGGGCGGCAACCGGTGAGCGCAAGAAGGCACAGACAGCAGATGGATGCGGGGGCGGCAGTGGAGGCGAGGCCGCGCGCAGCGAAGCTGAAGCCGGGGGACGCTTTCCCAATCGGAGCGGTCATGCGATTATGCCGCACCTGCTTTGACGTGGATGCCGCGAACGAGATCGCGATGGACGACGGGAGCAATCTGCTCAATCTCGTGCATCATCGTCTCAAACTGGCTGGGGTAGATGGATTGTGGTCCGTCAGAGAGCGCCTTCTCTGGCTGATGGTGCACCTCAACGAGGACGCCATCGGCGCCGACGGCGACCGCGGCACGGGCCATGGGCAGAACCTTGTCGCGCTTGCCGGTGCCGTGACTGGGATCGACGAGGATGGGCAGATGGCTAAGGCGCTGGACGGCGGGGACGATGCTGAGGTCGAGGGTGTTGCGGGTGTGGTCGGCGAAGGTGCGCACGCCGCGCTCGCAGAGGATGACCTGATAGTTGCCCTCGCTCATGATGTATTCGGCGGCCATGAGGAACTCGTCGAGGGTAGCGGACATGCCGCGCTTGAGGAGGACGGGCTTGCGGAGGCGGCCGGCATGCTTGAGGAGCGAGAAGTTCTGCATGTTGCGAGCGCCGATTTGAATGACGTCGGCCCACTCGGCGACGAGCTCGAGGGTTTCGTTGTCGATGGCTTCGGTGATAATCCTCATGCCGAATTTTTCTCTGATTTCGGACATAATTTTCAGCGCATCGAGACCCAAGCCCTGGAAGGCGTAGGGCGAGGTGCGGGGCTTGTAGGCGCCGCCGCGGAAGAACTGTGCGCCGGAGGCGGCGACCTGCTCGGCAATAGCGAAGGCCTGCTCGCGGCTCTCGATGGAGCAGGGGCCGGCGACGATGGCGAGGTTGCGCCCGCCGATGGAGGCGTCGGTTCCGGGGAAACGGATGATGGTGTCTTCTTCTTTGACGTCGCGGCTGGCGAGCTTGTAGGGCTTGCTGACGCGGATGACGTCGGCCACGCCGGAGAGGTCTTCAAAGTTGCCGCGATCGATTTCGCCGGGGTTGCCGGTGATGCCGATGGCGGTGCGCTGCGCTCCGGGGAGCGGGTGGGC
>JAJXYW010000149.1 GCA_021780415.1 Acidobacteriota bacterium | reverse complement strand
CACTCGAGTACCCGAGGTAGGTGCGCAGGAAGCGAACCTCGCCGGCGCGCAGACGATGGCCGGACTTGGCCAGGTCCCGGGCGATCGCCTCGTGAAGCCGCTCGATGTTGGGAATGACCTCGAACTCCTCGCCACACGCCTGGCAGTGGCGGACCTCGATGTCCATGAGGATCACGTCGATCCCGCGCCCGTAGCGGCGAGGTTCGTGTCTAATCTCCAAGGCTTTCTTGCCGCACATCGGGCACCGCTTCCTGCTCATCGGCCACGCCCCTTCTTCCGCCAGACCGTCACGACCACGACCTCCGAGCGGTTGTTGAAGCTGACGGCAGCGCACATCCGGTCCGTTTCCACCCGATAGCGCCAGGTGCCGCGCTCGAGGTCAGGTTGATCCGCGATCATGCCGGCCCGCAGGATGTTGACCACGTCCGGCTCGTTGAGGTCGTCGTCCTCCGTCTCGCGCCGCTCGGCCCGCCGGTCCCACAGCCCCGACGACGACCGGCACGCATGGCTCCAATTTGCAGTACTTGACAGACACAACTACCGTCTGGGCGAGGTCCTCTCCGTACGCTGCCTATGGCCTGTTCGTCCGAAGCTGATCGTGTTGAAGTCTCAGTACCAAATAGCATCTTGACAAATGTCTTCTGGTAGGACTAAACAAGGTTGTCCAATCGAGTGTGTCAGGGGGCGGTTCTCGACGCCACTAGGGCGACCTCGAAGGATGGAAGGGGGAGGACATGCGGACAGCGTCTTCGATTCTTCTCGCTACCACGCTCCTTGCTTCATGCGCGGGGATGCAGCGCCAAACCACCGGGCAGTGGTTGGCCGGCAGCACAATCGGGAAAGACCACAGTGTCATGTTGATGCGGGTTCCGGACGCCATCGAGGCGGGAGAAGGCCCGGCCGGTGGCTCGGGCACCGGTCTGATGACCGTGTTCCGCGACGAACTTATGCAGAAGGGAATCAAAATTGGTGTGACTGAGGAGAGCAGCGTGGCAGCCGCCGCGGCAGCCGCTCGTACCAAGGGCCTCGCGTACGTGCTCAAGGTGGTGATCACGCATTGGGAGGAGAACGCCACCGAATGGTCGGGCAAGCCTGACGCCGTGGCAGCGTCTGCAGAACTGTACGACGCTGCGACTGGCGACCTGGTGGCAGTGGCGTCCCACAGTGTGAAGGGCTCTACCACTGCGCTGCTCCCCAAAACGCCCGATCGGTTCTATCCGGAGATCGCGGATAACATCCTTGGCCGGTTGTTCGGATGGAAACCGACGGTGATCGCGCCCAAGTAGGGCCGCCTTGGGCCTCAACTGGTCCCGGTCGGCCGTGCCGCGGCTCGTCACACTGGTCTTTTTGGCTCTGGCGGCTCGCAAGAAGCTCCGTGAGGCCGTTCCAGCCGTCCTTGATTGGAGGCCATTCGAGTGGATGGTCAAGGCCAAGTTGCTTCAAGGTCTTCGATTCCTGCCCATATTTGCAGCACCCACAGGCGGTAGCCAGGTTACCCAGGTTCGAGCTGCCTCCGAGCTTGCAGGGCCAGATGTGGTCTACGTTCGCGCGAAAGCACACGACGACGTCGTGGCGCTGAGCGTTGGTGCCTGTGGCGCGCAAGGCACCGGCCCCGAGGATGCGTTCCGCTTGCGCGAACACCCGGTTGGGAACAACCCGTATTCCGCAGTAGCCGCATCGGTAGCCGTGGCGGACGAACACCTCCTCGGCTTGCTGCGCCGTGATCTTCGGTTGTCCCGCTGGATCATGGTTTGGTGTGCCCTTCGGGCCTGGTTCGCAGAGCACGCACCATCGGTGTACCGGGACATCTGTTCGTGTTCAACGAACCACCCGCGAAGTGCGTGATTGTCAATGACAGCGAGATCCCGAAGGGCCTCCTCACGCTTTCCGTTTGCAGCTTGACGCATAACTGAAACGAAACAGTCGAGGTGGCCAGCAAGCCAGGGTGGTGGTAGGGGGGGCCGAGTGGCGCCAAAGCAAAGGGTCTTCGCTCAACTCCGAACAGTGGCGGCGCGTCCCCTACACATTCGCAGAAGATAGGCCCTGCGCCAATCCGTCACGAGCGCCCCAGCACAGCGAGAAATTCGGCGACGACCTGAACGTCGCCCTCCTGCCGCGGTTCCAGGATGATCGGCGCAAAGTCCGGGTTCAGCGGCGCGAGGGTGACACGCGCATGGCGCCACGTGCCATCAGCCTCGACGATCTTCTCCGACGAGTAGCGCTTCACCGTGTAGGCACCCCCAGTGTCGGGGTCAGCCGGCCCTCGGTACTGGACCAGCAGCACCTTGCCTTGGCGCGAGCCGGCAGGCTTGGCGGAGAAGACACAGTAATCGCCATCGTGAATCTGGGGTTCCATGGAGTGGCCGACCGCGCGCGCCACGAACATCCGCTCGTTGAGCTTGCCGATGTTGGTGACCTCCACCCAGCCCTCAGGCTCGACGGCCTCACCGTCGCCGAAGTAGCCGGCTGCTGCGTTCAGGGAGTACAAGGGAAGCATCGTCTTGTACGCCTGCGTTGCAGCCTCGGCGACCCCCATCGGGAAGAGGCGCAGCTGCGGCTCGGGAGGGGCAACGATGAGCGCCTCGGCGAGTCCAGCCAGCGTCGCCACCCCAGCAGCGCGGGCACGCTCGAATGCGCGCTGCGGCACGAAGAGATACCGCCACGCGCCGAACTTCGTGGTGCTCATCTTCTCGCACCACAGTTCGGCGGCCTTCCGTTTGACGGCGGTGTTGGGTCGGATTTCGCCCTTCGTCTCGGCGACCCAGTTGATCTCCTGTCCCTCAGCGTTGCGAGCGACGGCGACGAAGTCCGGGTAGTACTGGCGGGGCCGGTTGTTCTCGTAGTACGTGACCGAGAACCCGAAGCGCTCGTTCTTGACGTATCGCTCCACATCCTTCGCAGCGTCGAGAAAGTCCGCGAACGCCTGCTCGAGTGGGTTGTGGCATGGGACCTTGTTGTTGTGAGACTTACGGCCAGTGGCGACCGGTCCCGGCCAGAGAAAGCCTCGCTGGTTTTCGGTGTCGAGATAACCGGGCGAGCTCAGGATCGGCATGGCGGCGAGGCTGCCTACGCCGGCCGACCGAATGGTCGTTTCCAGGATGTCCACGACCTGCTTCCGCCATTTGTAAATGCCGACGTCCACCGCCTGGCTCGTCCCCACAGCCGTCACCCGTTCGCCGACGTACGCCTGCGCGACCTCGAGCAACTCGTCGAACGTCGGGCCGGTGCCCAACGCATCGTCACCACCGGGGTTCGTCGCCTCGTAGAGGTCGCGCGCGAGCACGAAGATCGAGGCCAGTAGGGGGTTCTCGCTACGCCACTCCTCAATCGTAACCAGATTGTCGGGCTGATTTCCTACGACCGGCTTCATCGGCACCCGGGTTGGTGTGTCGTGCGGGTTGATAACGATGCCGGGCAGCTCCCTCACCCGAATGATCTGCGAGAGGGGCTCGGAAACTCCAACGCCCCATGAGCGCACGTTCGGCACCCGGACGCGGTATTTTGCCTTGCTGCTGTCCTTCTCGATCCGAGTCGAGCCGTCTCGCTTGCCGCCGGTTCGTGGCCGCCGGCGCTTCTCGACTGGGAACCCCACGAACGGAATGCCGAAAGCGTCGACCGTCTCCTCGGTGTCCGGGCCTCGCTCCTCGAGCGGCTCGTTGAGAACGTCGTAGTCAGTGCGCCGGAGGCCGCGGCCAATGATCTGCTCGGTGAGGAGCGGCGAGCCGAATGCGCGCAGGCCGAGGATATGCGTCACGCTCTTGACGTCCCACCCCTCCGTAAGCATCTGGACGCTGACGATGCACCGCACTCTCTCCCCAGGTCGGCCTTTCCTGCCGACGGTGTTGACCATCGCGCGGAGGACCTCCTCCTTGCCCTTGTCGGCGTCAAAGACCTTCGAGTCCACCTGGATCGTCACCCAGCTGCGGGGATCGTCGCCGCCGTTGTTTCGGAGCAGGGGGTAGTCGCGCGTCAGGTGCTCGAAGAGCCAACTGGCGCGAGTCGCGTCGCTCGCCACCACAAGCAGCACCGGAGCGGGGCCGGCCGGCGCGGTTTCGGCTACCAGCTCGCCGTGCTCGCCGTGATGGAACCCAAACGACGCCTGGTACTCCTCGAAATCCTTCTTCCAGTTCGAGTAGATTGCGACGATCGCGCTTTTACAGGCCGAGAGGTACTCCTCCTTCGTCCTTGCACCGCCCACCAGGTCCCACAGGTCGATGTACTGGCTCCCGTCGCGGTCTGAAGGGTCAGGAAGGCGGACCACCTTCACGAGGCCCGACTCGAACGCGTCGTAGACCGAGAAGTCGCACACCAGCCACTCGAACAACGTGCCCTCAGGCTTTGGTGATCCGGAGCCGTACCACGGCGTCGCTGAGAGGTCCAACGTGAGGGCGATGCGCGCCACCTTCCCGATTCGCTCGATGATCTTCGACCACTTGATGTATTCCGGATCCTCGCCCTTCCTGGTCCGCTTCTCGCCGTACACGTGATGCGCCTCGTCGTTCAGGATCACGACATCGCGCCACCCCTTGAGGAAGCGGCGGATCCCGGCGTTTGGATCTTGCTTCGCGCGCCGCTGGAGCGCCCACAGTACCGAAGCCGGGACGAAACGGCCGTCGCCAGCGATCTCGCTGCTGAGCCAATCGTCCCGTTTGCCCTCCAGCGGGATCGACTGCCAGTTCCGTACCACCACGTTGGGGTGGAAGTCGTCGCGGTATTCGGGCGGCACCGTGTCGAATGCGTCGTAGAGGTTCTCAGCCCCCGACGGGTCGAGACCGTCGCCCCTCGGCGCACCCGAGACGCGGTCACGAACGGTCAGGTTGGGAGCGAGCACGAGGAAGTTGGCCGACAGGGTCGAGCCCGCGACTTTCCGCTTGTGCAGCGTCGCCCAGGTGACGAGCAGCGCCATCACGACCGTCTTCCCGGTCCCCGTCGCGAGCTTCAGGGCATAGCGCAGGAGGCCGTTGGTCTCTGGCATGTGGTGCCGGTTCTTGACCTCGTAGAGGTAGATGACCGCTTCGATCGCTTCACGCTGACAGAAGAAGAAGCGCGTGCCGACGGCCTTACGCTCCTCATCCCGCTCGAACCACCACTCGAGCAGGCGCCGTGTGACGACCTTGGTGCCGTCGTACGGGACGCCGGCCCACGGACCCTCCCCATTGCGCCAGGCGCGTACCTCCTCGCGCAGGCCATTGACGAAGTCGTTCTGCTGCTCGTAGTCGGCGCCCAGCTCCTCGAACAGGCTCTCCTGCCGGCCCACGATCCCGGCGATGCCGCCCTTGGTGTCCTTCGCCGAGGCGAGGAACCGCATGGAGGGCCGCCGCCCCTCCGCGAGCTTGGAGCGGCCGCCGGGCAGCACCCGGTAGTGCTTGTCCGGCTCCGCGTAGGCGTCGCAGATGACGACGCGATCGACGAAGTAACCCATCGCGCCGCCTCCCTACTCGAGGTCCTTCACAAACGTGGACTCGTTCCCGTAGACGTCCACCACCTTGACGGCGACGCGCTTGTACTTGCCGGGCGTGAACGGCTGCGAGACAAGCTGGAGCTTGAACTCCTCGGGCTCGATCTCGACCTTGAGGGCGTTCTTGAGGTTCGGCGTTTTGCCGAAGTCGAAGAACATCTGGCAGTCCACGAAGCAGTCGCCGTCGTAGTCCTCGTCGAGGTACCAGGCGGCGATGTAGCCGGAGTCGGCGCGGTAGTAGTCGGTGGTCCGCTTCTTCCGGTCGAAGACCCCCACGCCCTCCAGCGCGACGGAGACCTTCCCTTTGGCTCGCACGATCCTCACGTCGGGGAGCGCAAGCGGGGAGAACAGCTTCTCCGGCTGCGTGGCCTTGAGGCCCTCGGCGAGGGTGTCCGGCCGGATCATGACGAGGTGCACCTTCACCCTGCCCTTGGCCTCGAGCCGGGACTTGATCTCGCCGACGTTGGCCTCGAACGCCCAGCCGAGGATGTGCACCTCGAGGATCCCCAGTGCGAGGGCGTCCTGCACAGCGTCGGTGAGCTGCTTGGCGGTCACGCGGCCGGAGATCGGCCCCACAGAGACGCCAATCTTGTCCTTCTCCGACTCGGCGACCGCGTGGATAAGACCGGTCGAGCCCTGGATGGCCGCATCCTTCCGGTAAAGGCGGCAAATCGCCGCGATGTAGTTCTCGAGCTTGGCTGGCTCGCCGTGCTCCGCCGGGGCCTCGCGCACGATGTAGCCCTTCCAGTCGTCCACCGAGTATCGGCCGATGGACATCACCTCGAACGGCCCGCAAACACGGATGGCAGAGGCGTCGATCTCGGGCTGGTCGACCAGCTCGACCTTCTCGGGTTCGAGGTCGTAGGCGAGGCTCTTGAGGGTCACCTTTTCAACCGTTTCATAGACAAAGCTAGACGATACTGTGCCGTTCCGAGTCCTATAGTGCGGAAAGGCCTCCGACAGTAGTCTCTTCCGCGCGACGTTAATCGCCACTCGTGAGGTGTCACAGGTTACCCAACGGCGGCCCAGCTTCTCAGCACACCGCGCCGTCACGCCCGATCCACAGGTCGGATCGAACACCAGATCACCGGGGTCGGAGGCGAGACCAATACACCTCTCCAGCACTTTTGGATTGGTCTCTACGGCGTAGCGCTTCTGAGCGGCATCGAATCCCCACTTCGTGTCACCCCATACGTCCGTCAAGGCCATGAGCGGGTTATATTCTAGTAACAGCGGGTATGACAGCTGTTTCCCCCTACGGAAGACGATCCTCTTCTCGACAAGCCTCTGCATGCCCTCGATGGCGATCTTCCAGTGGTGGTCAGGACCTGGAAGCACAGGCTCACCGTCGACTATCAGTTCTTGAGGATTGTCACCCGATGCGCCTTGCGACGTCACGGGCCCATACCGGCACGGCTTGAGGCTCGTCGGAATCGTTTCTGGCCGCTCAAATTGCTCGCGCGTCATGGGTGCGATGCTTTGGTCCTCTGGGTTGAAGAGGTATCTATATTCCTCGCCCTCGTCTACTCCCACGACCTTCGGTTTGTATAGCTTATTCGACCGTAATTGCGTCTTATCCCTGGCATACCAGAGTAGGTAGTCTGAGGTGGTTGATAGTAGGCGAGACGCCTGGAGACTACTCTTGCGAAAACTGATCTGGAGGCAGTAATTAGAGGCGCCAAACACCTCGCTCATGAGTTGACGGACGAGGTGAACGTTATCGTCACTGATTTGAACGAAGATCGAGCCGCGCAGGCTCAAGAGCTCCCGGCACAAGTATAACCGCTCTTCCAGGTACGATAGATACGAGTGGATGCCAAGCGCCCAGGTATCACGGAACGCCTTGATGGTGAGGACGTCGTCAGCCTGATCCCTCTCGTCGTTCTTCTTGGTGTCAACCCGTTGTTGGAAATTTGCCTTGTAGTCGATTCCGTACGGCGGGTCGATGTAGATCATCTGGACCTTGCCGCGCAGCCCCTCGTAGTGGAGTAGGGACTCCATGACGAGGAGCGAGTCGCCGCAGATGAGCTTGTTCTTCCACCCCTCGTCGTGGGTGTAGAACTCGAGGCGCTTGCCCCGATCAAGCTCCCGCAAGGCCTTCTCCTGATCCTCGAAGAGGCCCAGCTGGCCGCCGGTCTCGGTCTTGGCCGCGCGTTCCCGTGCTCGCTCGACGATCTGCACGATCCGCGACTCGGAGACGATCTCGTTTCGCTGCAGCGGGAGCACCGGGATCTTCCGCCGGTTGCGCTTGCCCGCCCACAAGAGGACCGGGTCGGCCGATGGATCCATGTCGACGACAACTGTGCTCCCGTCGTCCGGCAACTTGGCCACCTCGATGCCTTTGCCCCAGCCGTTGTCCATCTCGAGGGTCACGATCTGCTCCTCGGACGGAAGGAGCTGGGTGTGGCCGGTCTCTGGCGAGGCAGGCTCCTTGATGTCGTCGTGGGTATACCGGGTGACCTTCTTGCGATTGGGCTTCGCCTTGCTCTTAGCCATACAATTTGTCCTTCTTCTGTTGGGGTAGCGCGCTTCCTTCATGAGCGCCTAGCTCACAGTCTCCGACTCGGCTGACTGGAGTTCGTCTAGGCGGAACAGTCGCCTGGCCTCAAAGTGCGTGAGGAGATCCTCCTGGGTCGCCGAGAATAGTCCCTCGCCTACCGCCGCCGTGTGGATTGCCGCGCTGAGTCCTGTGTAGAGCTTGGTCAAGGACGGGAAGCGGTCCTTGAAGTCGTTGGGGAGCCTTCGGTTGTACGCCTCAATAGCCTCATCACACCGGGAGGCCTCAGGGCGGTAGGGCTGGACGTACTGCTCGATCAGCACTCGCAACATGAAGAGCCCGGGCAAGACTTGGCCAGAGTTGAAGGCAACGACCGCCTGCGAGAAGTACCTTCGGATCCGGGCAGGTATGACCGATGGCACTGCGACCTCCTCCATCGGCGCACGCCCCGCGAGTTGGCCTTTCAGTCCGCAGCGACGAACGAGGAATGCCTCCGGAAACTCTTTGCACTGTTGGCAGAGCACGGTGAACAAGAAGACCTGCGTCGTCGGTTTGTCAGCCTCGACACCTCCCCATTGTGCGCAAATGTCTTCCGCAGAAAGGAGATTGAACGGCTGGGAACCTGAGCAGTTCCGACAGTAAAGTCGCACGGTTGGTAGCCGGAAGGGGATTCCGTCAAAACTCCTGGTCGGCGATCCCGGCGGGTACCAGCTCCGTTGATTGTCTTCAGGCAACCAAGGGAGACTACGCGCGAGCGAGTCTTCTGGCTTCGTGTCGGGCTTGTCGTAAACGGGCCGTCCAATGCGGGCGCACTCGTCAAGTGCTGGACGTGCAGAAGAAAAGTCGAGCGTGAGGCTCTGATAGAGGTGCTTGTCCTGAAAGAGTGCCTTGAGCCTATCAGCAACCACGTCGGACAGCGCTCGAATGAACTTGTCGAAGCGGGAGTCGAGGCCTGTTGCCATGATCACCTCAATGCCCTCACGTGGCCTTCCCACGGCATATTCCCAGCATGTCACAGTTCTTGCACGCGTTGCACGCCGCGTTGACGCGCTCCAGGCGGTTTTCGCGGAGTCTCTCGCCTGCCTCCCTGACGGTGTTCAAGGTGCCGTCGAGTAGCTCATCGTCGATCAGCTCGCGCTTAGAGCCGCCCTTGTCGAGGTTATGCACCTCGATGAGGTCGGCGTTCTCGCCGAACCGCTGCTGATACCCGAGCGCGTACACGTGGAGCTGAGCACGGGTGATCTCCTCGGCCTGCGCACGCTCCTCGGACTTGAAGTCCACGACCGTAACCTCGTTGGTGTCGGTTCTTCGAATGAGGTCGATCCGACCATGCACGACGATCCCACCCTCGAGGGTGAGCTGGACGTCCTCCTCGGCATACTCGAGGCGGTCGAGCTCATCCCGGTGCTCGTGCAGGTACCTCTCCAGGGAGACCGTGGCGCTGCCGCGGAGCGATTTCTCGAGGTCGGGGTACGCGTAGCGCAGGTGCAGATGCCGGTCGAGGAGTTCCTCGACGGCGTCCTGGCCCAGGATGTCGCCGGCGAGCGCGCGGCGGTGCACCTCCGCAAGGGCGTTGTGAAGCGAGCGCCCGTACCCGAGCGCCTCGTCGAGCGGCGGGTTGAACCCGTAAAGGAAGCGCAGCTTGAACTGGTACGGGCACTGGAAGAAGTACTTCAGCTCCGAGAACGACAGCTCGACGTTGACGAGCGGTCGCCGCGGCTCCGGCTCCTTCTTCGCAATCTTCTTGGCCGGCGGATCCTTGGTCAGGAACTGCTCGCGGTGAGTCAGCTCCTCCCAGAAGGGAGACGGCTTGCGGTAGAGCTGGTTCTCGGCGACTGGCGCCCATGAGCAGAACAGGTACTTCTCGCTCCGGGTCAGGGCCACGTAGAAGAGCCGGCGCTCGTCCTCGACGTCACCGTCGTAACGCTCGGCGTTCTTCACCGCGTCCCTGGGGATCAACGACCAGACGCGGTTGGCCTGCTTCTTGGACGGGAAGCGGTTCTTCTGCAAGCAGGGCAGGAACACGACCGGGAACTCGGTGCCTTTAGCCTGGTGGACGGTCATCACGCGGACAGCGTCGGGGACCGCGTACGCCACGTCCTGTCCACCTTCCGGGTAGTAATCCGGCGCCTGGTGGTGGAGGAAGCCAACGAAGGACTTGTACTTCTCCTCCGGCTTGCTCTTGAAGTGGATCTCCTCGTAGTCCGTGATGACCTGGCTGAACTTGCCGAGGTTGTAGAAGACGACCTCACCCCGCCCACCCGGCACAAGCTCCTCGACGAGGCCGACGCGCTCCAGGAAGTCGAGGTACGGGCGCTGCAGGTTGTATGCGGAAAAACGCTTGCCGGGCTTGAACTGCTTCACCTCGCCAAGGAGTTGCAGGCCCCGCGTCAAGTCAGCCTTTCTGAGGCCGAGGTTCGCAATGCGCCAGCGGGTGGCGAGGTCCCCTGCCTCGATCTCGCCAGCGACATATTCGAAGATCCCAGCCGCTGCCTGTGCTTCGGGCGTATCGAACAGGCCAGTCATCCCGGTGACGACGTACGGGATGCCCTCCTTCTGAAGCGCATCGACGATCGGTTGGCCGGTGTTCCGAACGGTGCGGAGGAGAATCGCGACGTCAGACCAGGCCAGGCCGCGAGATCGGCTTTGCCCGGGTTCCGTGTACGGCGTGCCGCGCATGGTACGGATCTTCTTCGCGATCCAGCGGGCTTCCTCCTCGGGGCTGCCGAACTCAAGACACAGGAGGTCACCGCGGTCGAATGGGCGCTTCTTCGAGCTCTTCATCCGCTTCTCAAGGCGGCGCTCGTTCTGTTCAATGGTCTTGCGAGCAACCTCGACCACCGCCTCGGTGCTGCGGAAATTATCGGCGATCGAAATCTGAACGACACCCGGGTAGCGCTCGGCGAAGGTTCGGATCGTCTCGACGTCGCTACCGCGCCACTGGTAGATGTTTTGATCGTCGTCGCCCACGACACAGAGGTTGGCGCCGAGGTCGTGTAGCTGGCGAACGAGGGCCTCCTGGATTGGGTTGACGTCCTGGTATTCGTCGACCGTGAGGTATCGTACACGGTCAGCCATCTGATCACGGACGTTGCCCTGGGCAAGAAGCTCGCTCACCGCGCGGACTAGAATCTCGTCGTAGTCGAGGTAGCGGTGGTCATCCAGGAGTCCCTGATAAGTTTCGAGGGCGCTCTTGACGTCGCTGCCGCGCAGCTTCTTCTCGTTGATGTCAGACTCGCGGAGGACGCCGAGGGTATGGATGAACAGGCCGGATTCAGCCCACCGCTTGAGTGGCTTACCGTTGGTGCTCAGGGACGACATGCCTGACTTGTTGTAGTTCCGGTCGACGAGCAGGCGCTGCTGCACCTCGTCGAGGACGTCATACTTGAGGTACTCGGGCACGTAGCGCTGGAGGATGTCGAGGCAGAGGCCGTGGATCGTGCCGACGTACATCCCTGCCAGGCCCTCGATGTGACCGACTGCCTCCCCGTAGAGTTTCGTGATCCGGTCGCGGAGCTCGCCCGCGGCCTTCTCGGTGAAGGTGAAGGCAACGATGTTCTCGGGTGTGATGCCCTCGGACGCCTTGGTACGGAGAATGTGAACAACCCGAGCTGCGACAACCGCTGTCTTGCCGGAGCCGGCGCACGCGATGATCTGGAGGTTGTGGTCGATGCAATCGACGGCCGCTTGTTGTGCCTTGGTCAAGCGCATCCCTTGCTCCAATCCCGTGGCCGAGCGTCAGAGGTTCGACTCGCGCAGGATACGCCTCATACACGGGGACGGCGCAACTGCCAGATCTATTCTGAGATGATGTCCAACTTGCGAAGAAGTGGATTGGTCGGCTGCCGTCCACTGGAGCGCCGAATGGCAGGTCGAATGGCAGAAGTTGGGAGCTGCAGCCTCGGGACGGGTACTTGAGGACCAAGCGGCACCACAAAGCAGCGCTGGTCCCTTTGGCGCCGCGTGTCGTCCCGGGCTCGCGCGTCATCGGCGTGTTCTAGCGAGGAGCTTCGGGTCCTAGTCGATGAATCGCTCGCATATCGCCAAGATATCGGAGACGATCGGATTCACGGCTTCGAGCAGCTCGAGGTCCTCGCGATCGTCGTACAGTTTCCTCCCATGAAACAGGTTGTTGCGAGCCCGGTTGACGAGCTCGGCCGCGCGGCTCGCCAGCTCACTGTCGGGAGGCCGGTCCTTGCTTAAGAGCTCAATCGCGAGGCGCCTAATGCCGGGCCGCACTGATCTGGTCGAGGCCAACTCGCCGGTGCCGCCGCCCCTCGGGCATCGCTGCTCAGCCACCCGGGCGAGGACTTCCAGCTGGCGCTGGAGCACCGAGACGACCTCGGCGCAGTTGGCCATGAAATATGCCTTCACCAAGCCACTGTCGGTTTCGCGCTCGGGCTGGAGGGACTCCTCGTCCACCTTGCGTCGGGCGGCGACTATCAGGGAAATCCACAAGCAGAAGAAGCGATCGAAGGGGTCGTCATCGCAGTTAGTTCGTTGCCACCACTTGCGCGAGAACGCTAGGCGCTGATCGTTGACCATGATTTGAGTTCCTCAACGTATATGGAGGGCAGATTGAGTTCGGCGGCTGCCGCAACAATGCGCCCTAGGTACCCAGGCCGCGGGGGCCCGGGAACCTCGTCGGTCGCGACATACGCGAGGGCGGAGATCTTTTGTTGGGAAACGTCAACGGCCACCACGCGCTTCGAATAGAACCCGCCGGCCACACCCTCGTACACGTCGAGCCGCATCGCGTCCTGCCCCGAGAGTTCCCATACGAGCCCGTGAACGACGTTGTCAGGCGAGGGGACGATCGTGTCTACGCCCCGGCGGTTGATAAGGAACTTGAATTCTGAGGCCGTTCCAAGCCCGAGAAGGCGTGCCTTTGGGCAGCGGAGCGCCATCTGCTCACGCGACATATTGGAGCCGTACGCAAAGTACAAGCGCATTCTTGAACTCACCAAAGGGGTACAAACCGCATCCCGCCCGGCTGCCAGAAGCTTACCTCCTCCGATTGCATCGCTTGGAGGTAGCGGAACCAGTCGTAGTCGGTGATCCCAACGTAGAGCTTCATCGCAGCTCACCTGGCGCGTCTTCGCGGAAGCGCTGGTAGCGCCGCTCGAGGAAGGCGGGATCGGGTCGCATCCCTGGGCTCCTCGGCAGGATGATCCGCTGGTTGTGGATGCCCTGGAGGCCGTGGCGCAGCATCGGGCCGTCGTGCTCGCGCAGGATCTCCTCCTTGACCTCGATGGTGTAGTCGGGTCGGATGCCGAAGAAGTACCTGTCGAACGCCGCGTGGTGGAGCTTGCACAGGGCGATCCCGTTGGGCACGACGGGTTCGCTGTCCGGCTCGCCGTCGGGGAGGATGTGCGCCGCGTCGAGGAGCTCCTCGTGCCGGAGCTGGCAGAGCGCGCAGCGCTCCTGATACGCCCGCAGGACACGCTCGCGGAAGGCGTGCTGGTGCAGGCGGACCTGGACGGTCGCCGTGATGTAGGCGCGGCGGGCATCGCCGCCGGCATCGTCAGCACCGAAGTTTGAGATGACACTTGCACCGTCGGCCAGCCTAAAGCGGCGATCGACCTCCGCGGCCGCGTCCACCGCGACCGAGAACGTGAGAGCTGCAGGGTCATCGCCGACGATGAAGACGGGCCAGACCGCGAGATACCGCCCCGGCACGAAGGCGTGCAGGTAGGCCAGCGGGATGTGACGCCGCATCGCCTCACGCAGGCCGACGTTGTCGCGGTGGTTGGGGTCCGTGCCTCGGTAGCGGTAGTGGAGGAGGTTGTCGCCGTGAAACGAGTCGTCGTACGGGCCGCTGGACGTCGTGGTGATCGAAAGCGGCAACTGCATCAGCCGCGGCTTGAAGATCCCCTGCGGGCCAACCAACCGGACCTGCTCGCCCTCGAACAGGAAGCCCTGCTCGAGGAGGGCCCGCGGCAACGTCTCGCCGTGCGCCAGCACCTGCGAGTTCAGCCATTGGAAGGCGGCGAGGCGGATGGGGTGGTCATCCACGAGAGTCATCGCAACGGCGATTGTCCACGAGGCATGGTAGCGCCCATTGATGGGGTGAGGTTCACCCAGTAGCCCTAGATCAACACGCCTGCGACCACTTACTGCCCTTGACTCCAACTCCGCGCTGCCCTAGCATGGAGTCTGCATCAAGAGTGGCTCTGCGAAGCAGGGCCCGGCAACCTGGGACGGACGCCCAAGGTGCCTTCCCGCCGAGAGGCAGGGATGCGGTCAGGACGGAGCAGCGAGCGGACCTGACAAGCGGATGTCC
>JAJXYW010000230.1 GCA_021780415.1 Acidobacteriota bacterium | reverse complement strand
AGCAGTACTGGTTCGGATGGGTCCGCTTCATCCACTTCGTCTCCGCCTGGGTTTACATCATGAACTTCATGGCCCGGCTCTACTGGGGCTTCGTCGGCAACAAGTACGCGCGCCTCAAAACGTTTCTTCCGCTCACTCGAACACAGCGCCACGAGATCGTCGAAGTCGTCAAGGCCGACGTGCTACAGGTCAAGATGCACGGTCCCATCTCCACAGGCCACAACGCCCTCGCAGCCTTCATCTACTTCCTCACCTTCATCGTCTTTCTCCTTCAGATGATCACCGGCTTCGCCCTCTACTCCAACATGAGCACGTCCTCCATTCCGCGCCTCTTCATGTGGGCTGTGCCTCTGCTCGGCGGAGAGTTCGGCGTCCGTTTCTGGCATCACATCTTTCTCTGGTTCTTTGTCTGCTTCGTCATCATCCACGTCTACCTCGCCTTCTATCACGACTACATCGAAGGCCGCGCCACCATCTCGTCCATCGTCGGCGGGTGGAAATTCGAACGGGTGAAGGATGTCAAATAGCCTGAAAAAGACCCTCATTGTCGGCCTCGGCAACGTTCTCATGGGCGATGAAGGCGTCGGCATCCATGCCATCCACGCCCTGGAGCAGCTTGCACTGCCCGAAGGCGTCGAACTCCTCGACGGCGGTACAGGCGGCTTCACCCTCCTCGAACCCCTCCAGTCCGCCGGCCGCGTCATCCTCATCGATGCCGCCGCCGACGGAAACCCCATCGGCACCGTCACCCGCACAGAGCCCCGCTTCGCGCGCGACTACCCGCCCACACTCACAGCCCACGACGTCGGCGTCAAAGACCTCCTCGATGTCTTCTACATTCAGGGCGGAGGACCCGGCGTCACCCTCTACGCCATCACCATCGATCCCCACCAGCCCATTTCGATGAGCCTCTCTCCCACCGGTGCAGCGGCCATGCGCAGCGCAGTCCGCTTGCTTCTCGAAGATCTCGAGCCCCTTTCTGTCCAGCTTCCCTCCACCATCGCACCCCTCGATGACTCCCTCGCCGTCCTCGCTTACGAGTAACCACTTGATTGATTACCTAAGCGCGAACTCCCACCACACGCGCTCGATAAAATATCCTCTTCTCTCCGAAAAATCCCCCTCCATTTAAGTCGATTTCCCTCTTAACTCATTCGTTTTCTTTACTAGCATAACTTGAACTAAAGTAACCATCGAGATCACACTTTAGTGACACATGTCACGGTATACTGGTGCCCATTCGCTGATTCTGGGAACGTCGAAAGACCCCCACGGCGCACCACCTCTCTCTCATCACCCAAGGTGCCGGCGCTGTAAATCAGGCAAGCGCATCCGCGCCGAGGTGCACATGAACTCGGGACTCTTTGCACGCTCCGCTCTGAGCCACAGCTTCTGCCGCCCGGCCCATCGTCCCGGTTCGCCCTCAGGCTCCCCTCGCCGGCATCCATCCACCCTGCCGGCTCTTCAATGCCTGTACCTCACAACCCTCGTCGCAGTCTGTCTTGTTTTCGCCGGCTGCGGTGGCGGGCTGGTTCTCAATCAATCCGCCATCAATTCGCTGCTATCGGTCCCCAGTGATGTCACTTTCGGTACGGTCCCCGTCGGGCAGATCGCCACCGCTGCCGTCCCCATCCTCAATCAGAGCGCCGTACCCATTCAGATTGCCTCTCTCGCCGTCAGCGGCCAGACCTTTTCCCTCGGCAGTGCTCTCAGTCTGCCCATCTCCCTCGCTCCCGGTTCCACACTCCAGGTCCAGGTGCAGTTTGACCCCACCGCCACCGGTCAAGCCACCGGTCAGCTCACCTTCACCACCGATGCCAAGGGCAGCGGATCGCGTGTCATCCATCTCAATGGCAGCGGCGGTTCCTCCACCACTTCCGCGCTCAGCGCGCTCTCCTGCGCCGCCAGCAGCATCGCCGCCGGCGCTTCAGACGACTGCACCGTCACTCTCTCCTCTGCCGCACCAAAAAGCGGCGTCAGCATCTCCCTGGCCAGCAACAGCGCAGCTCTCACCGTACCGGCCACCTTGACCGTGCCTTCCGGCTCAACCACCGCCAGCTTCCAGGCAATCGCAGCCTCCGTTACTCAGGCGCAATCCGTCACCATCACCGCCTCGGCATCCTCCGGCTCGTCCACCTTTGCCGTGCAGGTCAATCCGCTTGCAGGGTCCACCTCCACCCTCGCTGCAAACGCAGCTTCCATCGCCTTTGGCAACGTACCCGTCAACTCATCGTCCACGCAGAGCGTCGTCCTCACCGCCTCGGGATCCGCGTCGATCACCGTCAGCACGCTCGCCGTCTCCGGTACGGGATTCACCCTCGCATCCACATCTCTTCCCGTCACCCTTTCCCCCGGCCAATCCCTCACCATCAACCTCAACTTCGCACCCTCAGGCTCCGGCTCTGCAACTGGGCAGCTCGCCATCGCCAGCAACGCAACGCAGGATGCGTCGATCCTCATCCCGCTCTCCGGCTCCGGCTCGCAATACTCCGTCCAGCTCTCCTGGGATGCCCCCACCAGCTCCAACGATCCCATCGCCGGCTATCACGTCTACCGCGCCGCCAGCTCCACCGGGACCTACCAGTTCATCAGCTCCGTCTCCGGTTCCACCACCAGCACCTACCAGGACTCCAGCGTGCAGAGCGGTGCTTCTTATACCTACGAGGTCCGCGCCGTCGACACCTTCGGCGTGGAAAGTGCACCCTCGAACACGTCCACGGCCAGCATTCCTTAGTCTGAAGCGCAAGACAGCCCGCCGCAGCCATCCAGCTCCGAAGCGGCATCCATCCTCATTGTCCCTTTGCAGCAACCGGCCCTGCACAGCACCACGCGGCGTGCTCCACCCATCGCGCCCGTCAGCCTTCCGCGCCGCCGCCCAGTTCCACCGCATCCACCAGCGCCAGAATCTTCTCGGCCGCCTCGCCCGCCTCGCCACGTTCTCCCGTGACCCCCCGCGCTCCCAGCACGGCTTGATGAAAGAATCGCAGCATCTCTGGCGATTCCTCCAGCACATGCGGCGTGTTCTTCAGCAGCGCAAAAACAGTCTCGCTCTGCTCCATGGGCGCAACCCGCCAGCCACCCTCGGGGTTGTACAACACGGCAAAGACCCATCGCATCGGCACGGGATCCCGTCCCACGGGCGCGTTCAGCTCCACCGGCAGCACCGGCTCCTGGTGCAGCCCGCCATTGCGCAGCAGCACCGGCCGCGGATACGGATGCACTCGCCCTGTCTCGTCAATCATCGCGTACTCATCGGAGTAGTATGTCGCTCCCCGCCGCAGCAGTTCCGCCACCAGCGACGACTTGCCCGCATGCGAGAGCCCCGGAAGCAGAATCGCACCCCCGCGCCAAGCCACCGTGCCCGCATGCACCGCATACATCCCGCGCAGATTCTGAATGACCGCATCATCCAGCACCCGGATCAGGTACTGCATCAGCCTGCGCTCGTCAGGCACCACCAGCGGCGCCGTGCCTTCCGCCTCCAGTCGCAGCCCGCCCTCTACCGCTTCAATGCGTGCCGCTCCATGCATGGGTCCATTAAATGAGCGCACGCGGGGCATGGTCGGAAGCACATAGCAGTTCGCCGCATCCACAATG
>JAJXYW010000081.1 GCA_021780415.1 Acidobacteriota bacterium | reverse complement strand
TACTTCGCATAATTTATATTATGTTAAATATAAACTTATGCTATAAGGGCCTGCATTCAAAACCCAGCGCCCGCCACGAAAGTACATCAAACCGCTCAATTGTCTCGAACCCTAGCAACACAATCCATAATTGTCAACAGTTAGTCTTTTGAGAGTTTCAAAGGCCATAGCAGGGGCCTCGTGCCTGCGACAAAATTGTCAATGCTCCCGTATGCAGCGATTGATCGGCCATCACAGGTATTTTTTCAGGTACGTCCACTGCACCCGAGCCAACAGGCCCATCAAAATAGCCACCGGAAACACGAACCACAGCGGCGACACCTCCACCGGCGCTGCCACATAGGCCATCCATGACAAAGCCACACCCGTGACCTGAAAATACTTGGCACGGTGATACAAAGCAGATGATTCCCGCCCGGCACAAACCCGTCGGATATAGCGGGCCGCCAGTCCGTCGGCCGTGCCCACGGCATACGCCAGCAGATAGACCGGCCAGGAGCACAACAGGATGGCCAGGCGCACCCCGGCGTCCTGGATGCGGATCATTGCCAGGTAGATCCAGTCCTGTAGCCGGTAGACCAGATCGTTGCGCACGAACAGGTCGCCGCCGTGGGTCATCGGCGAGGCCTGCGGCCCCAGGCGGGCCGCGTTGTCCATCCACTGATAAATGTGGGTCATCCGAAAAAACAACCAGAACCCCGAGCGCGCCAGGATGTTGGCGAGCCACGGCAGCGGGCTGAGTCCGCCCAGGGTGCGGGAGAGCCACAAGTCCGCGTCCAGTTGAGCCGCCGCCCGCGTCTCGGCGTCGGCGACACCCCAGACGTACTTGGCAGCGATCCAGTCCGCAAAGATCGCCAGAAGCCCCACGAGAACGATGCCCAGGAGCGTGAAAAACACGAGCTTGAACGGCCACACGAAGGCGTGCGCCGACGGATGAAAAAATGGGTGCCCCCCGCCGCCGTGCTCAGTGGCCACTGCCGCGCCCCTCCACCGTCACCCCCAGCTGCGCCAGAAACCCGCGGTAGGCGTCGTCGGGCTCCCCGCCGCCGGAATCAACGGGATCTTCCGCCTTGTTCCAGCCCTGCGGGCCGAATTCCGCCGGGGCGGCTGCCTGATAGCGCTGCGCCATTTCGGCGGCGATTTTCACCAAGTTCTCCGGCATCATGGGATCGTCACGCGCATCCGCCAACGGCAGGCGCAGCTTCATGAGGCGTCCGCCCTCGATGAGCGCGAAGGCCTGCCCCTTGGGTAGCTTGACCAAGTCCGCCGGCACCAGCATGGGCACAGCGCGGGAGGTCAGTCGATCCTCGTTTCGGGACGTGAAGTCCGTGAAATCCAGGGGGTTGTTCTCGTCGGCCGCCTGGGAGGCGGCCGTGGTCGAGACGATCTCGACCTCTTCGATCTGGTTGGTCAGAATCTCCGCCGTCTCGGCGTTCTTGACCCGGAGCATCAGGAGCGTATTGAGGTTGCCGGCCACCTGCTCGGCCTTGGCGCGGTTGCCGATCTTGGCTTCCACGTCCGACCAGGTCTGGGTGTAGACCGTGACCTGGAATCCCGCGCCACCGGCCTTGTTGAGCAGTGGCACGAATTCGTCGCCGATCAGTTCGTTGAACTCGTCGGCGTGAATGGAGATGCGTCGCCCCCCTTCCCCTACGCTCTGGCCATAGCCCACGCCGAACTTGTAGATCTTCCCGGCGATCGAGGTCAAGTCGGCGAACATGGCATTGCCGACCACCCCGGCCACCTCGTAGTCGGACAAGGCGTCCAGCCCCACATAGACAATGCCGCCCTGGTTGATGACCTGCATCCAGTCGAAGATGCTCCGGGTGTCGTCGGGGTTGAAATAATCGGGCGAGATGAGTTCGGCCATCTTCCCGGTGGTGAGCTTCTCCAGCAGCGGATAGAGCGAGGACACGAGCTTTTCGAAGTAGGTGCGGTCGTTGGAGAGGACAGACATGAGGGCGTCCCCCAGGGGGTCGTGCAGGTCGTGGTCTCGGATGTAGGCCATCATGCCGATGGCCTTGAGGCTGCGACCAGTCTTCTTGGCCTGCTCCTGCAGGCTCTTGTCCGCCCCAGCCCGGGCTTCCGGATTGAAGTCCTCCTGCCAGCCGGGGCTTACCCGATTGAGCCAGGATTCGAGGTAGGCCAGCGCCAGGCCTTCGGCGTTGGCGGCGTTCTGGTAGATGGAGTCGTAGGAGGGCTTCTGCCCCAGGGCCACCATGGCGCGCGCCAGCACGTTCACGTAGCGCCAGGCGAACTGGCGGAAGGCAGCCGATTGCCCTTCGGAGGGCAGCGGCCCGGCGGTGCGGGTTGCGACTTCCGTCACCCGCGCGAAATGCCCGACCGGGTTGTAGCGCGCGGAGATCTCCGGCCAGCCCAGATGGAAGAAACGAAACTCCCCCTCCCGGCCGCAGCGTTTGGCCTCCGCATAGACCCGCCGCAACAGGTCGGCATCGCCCTTGGGATCGAAGACGATCACCACGTCGCCGCGGCGGATGTCCTGGGTGATGAGGATCTCGGCGAAGCGTGTCTTGCCGACTCGGGTGGTCCCCAGCACCACGGTGTGACCGACCCGCTCGCCCACGTCCATCCAGACGTCGTGCTCGTTGGGCTCCACGCCGTGCAGGACCGGATCGCCTCCCACGGGCGGCAGCGGCCGCACCGGGTTCAAGGAGTGATCCGCCCGGGTGAGTCGCGCCAAACCTGCCAGGGGGCCGTGTTCGGTGAGCAGTTCCAGGCGGCGCGCCAGGTGGTAGAGCCGGGTAGGTTTGCGAAACCGGGCGTTGAACGGCTTCCTCACATCGGCCAGGCGTTGCGTGTGGCGTTGATCCCACGCAAAGCCGCGCCCCAGGAACACCATGCGCGTAGACCAGGGAATCTGATCTGCCGAGACGCGCCAGTCCGGCAGGCGGCGAAGGTTGCGCCGATAGCGCGCGAGCGCGAGGGCCTGGGAGACGCGCAGGCCTGCGACCAGCAGCAAGCCTGCGGCTGTTGGCCAGGCATAGATCTGCGGCAGGAAGAACCAACCCGGCCGCGCCGCCAGGAGGGCGGCGGCGGCAAAGGACACCCCGGCGGGGAACCACTCCACCGGGGTGCGCAGAAGGTTTTCGACGGGATAGGCCATGAACCCTGCTCAGTCGTTAGGTTTCATGAAATCACGTCCCCCGTGTCATCGTCCTCTTTGAAAGGAATCAGATGAGGATTGGGTTTTGGCAGGGGCGATACGAATCGCGCAGGTTCCTTGATGACGATGCCGGTCAGAAGGCCCCCGCCCTTGCCGTTGCGGCGGATGACCTGGTATTTGAGGACGTTGGTCTTGTTCTTCCCCCTGAGATGCCATCCCGCGCGGATGACCTCGCGCTGGATGCCGGTGCCCAGGCGGTCGCCCTCCTTGTCGGAGGGCGTGCCATCGCCCGTCTCGCCGTACTCCTGGGCAAATTCCCGGAAGATTCGGGGTGAGGCCAGGAACATGCCTTCGGCCACAAAATGCACCATGGCCCCGGATTCGTTGTACGCCAGGCGCCCGCTGGAGAGGCCTTCCTGCACCCAGGCCATGAAGCGCTGGGCGGCCTCGGGCGCGGTGGCGCCGCCGCGGGT
>JAJXYW010000199.1 GCA_021780415.1 Acidobacteriota bacterium | reverse complement strand
ACGACCGCTACCCCTACACCAACAACATCGTGATGTCCGAGCTCTACCCCACCTCCCGCATGCTCAGCGAGATCATCAGCTTCGGCTGCCAGCCCAACAAGGCCGTCGTCGGCAAGAACGCCTTCGCGCACGAAGCTGGCATCCACCAGCACGGCGTCCTCTCCAACCCTCTTACCTACGAGATCATGACCCCCGCCTCGGTCGGCTTCACCGGCCAGAACATCGTTCTCGGCAAGCACAGCGGCCGCCGCGCCCTGGAGTATCGCCTCAACGAACTAGGCCACAAGCTCTCCCACGAAGAACTAGACGCCGTCTACAACCGCTTCACCGAACTAGCCGACCGCAAAAAGTCCATCTACGACCAGGATATCCTCGCGCTATTAACTCAACCGATGGTTGGGGTCACGAACGTCCTATGAACAATGTCCGAATTGGTTCTTGCAGCCGCTTCTTGAGCCTATCTCTAACGGGGGCATTTCTTTTTGCACCGATCATAGCGAGGGCATTGGCCGTCACTTCAACAGCGTTAGCTGGAACCTGGGACTGCCGAACTGTAGCCATGAATGATCATGGCAAACCTGGCGCTGGAATAAACCTCAAGCCGCACAGTCTTATGTTCACATTCACTACAGACGGGAAATGGAACATGGTGGGAAATGGTGCCACTCAAACGACCAAAAGCGGAAATTATCATGTCCGCGGCACAGAACTCATCCTGACGAATGAAGACGGATCGAAGTACCAGGACTGGCAAGCGCAAATTAGTGATGACGCCAATAGCTTACAAGTGAACGACAAGAAGCTCTTTGAAATGTTTAACAGGGTTTTGGCTTCCGCGCAGTAGCCACGGGTGCTCAACTTTTGAAATAGCTGTGGAGAAACTATGAAGCTAAAAATCGCAATCCTGGCCGGCGACGGCATCGGCCCCGAAGTCACCCGCGAAGCCGTCAACATCCTTGAGGCCGTAGCCGAAGCCGGCGGCCACGACTTCACCTTCACCGAAGCCCTGCTCGGCGGCGTCGCCATCACCGCCAAGGGCACCCCCATCCCGCAGGAGACCATCGACATCGCGCTCGACTCCGACGCCGTCCTCCTCGGTGCCGTCGGCGACAACAAGTTCAACGCACTCCCCCCGGACCAGCGCCCCGAGTCCGGCCTCCTGCAGATCCGCCAGATCCTCGGCGGCTTCGCCAACCTCCGTCCCTCGGTCGCCTACCCCGCGCTGGCGGAAAACTCTCCTCTGCGTCCCGAAGTCACCAAAGGCGTAGATATCCTCTTCGTCCGCGAGCTTCTCGGCGGCCTCTACTTCGGCCAACCCCGCTATTGGAACAAGGACGCTGGCGCACCCGGCGGCGGCGAAGCCATCAACACCATGCGTTACACCCGCGACGAAGTCGTCCGTGTAGCCCGCATCGCCTTCGAGCTCGCCTCCCGGCGCCGCAAGAAACTCACCTCCGTCGACAAGGCCAACGTCCTCGAGTGCTCCCAGCTCTGGCGCGCAACCGTAGACTCCCTCAAGCCCGACTACCCCGGCGTCACCGTCGAGCACCAGCTCGTCGACTCCATGGCCATGCACCTCATGAACATCCCCCGCAACTTCGACGTGGTCCTCACCGAGAACCTCTTCGGCGACATCCTCTCCGACGAATCCGGCATCATCACCGGTTCGCTCGGCATGTTGCCCTCGGCCACCATCGGCGGCAAGGTCAACCTCTACGAGCCCGTCCACGGCTCCGCCCCGGACATCGCAGGCACCGGCAAGGCCAACCCTCTCGGCGCCATCCTCACCGCCGCCATGGTCCTCCGCCACTCCGCCAACCTCGAGCAGGAAGCCACCGCCATCGAGGCCGCCGTCCAGCAGGTCCTCGAAGCCGGCCACCGCACCGCTGACATCGCCCGCGGCAACACCGCCGTCACCGTCACCACCCACCAGATGGGCAAGCTGGTCCACTCCGCTCTAGCCGAATCCATCGACCGCCTGCAATCGCTCCACGCCGTCTAACGAACATCATTGCCTTTGCTTTTCTGGTTGTCCTCCCGCAGGGATCTGCTTCTGTACTTCCCACTTGCACTTCGTGCTTCTAGCCTCTAGACCATGCGCACGACCCTCCATCTCGCCGCCACTCTTCTCCTCATCGGAGCGGCCACCACCTGCGCGCAGGTCACCAACCCCGACAACCTCGTCGGTACGCCACCCCGCAACCCCGCGCACCACCAGACCCTGCACTCCGCCGACGACCTCCAGTGGCTCTGGCAGTACGCCAAACCCGCGCCCATCGGCCGTGCCGGCGACCTCCGCCTCGACGCCCGCTTCCAGCTCTTCCTCCAATCCAACTTCAACCAGCCGCAATCCATGTGGGGCCCGCCCAACTCCCGCGAGCCTCTCGCCACCATCATCCCCCTCTTCCTCGATAAGTACGGCGCCGTCACCGCCGACCAGAACCGTTACATCGCCATCGACGGCTGCGTCCCCAGCTTCTGCGCCGCCTCCGGCCTGCTCTGGATCGATCTCGGCCATCCCCACCCCCTCGCCGTCTTCGCAGCCGTCAACTGGGTGCCCGACGCTCACACCCCCGGCCAACCCACCGCCGACTACAACCTCTGGCTCTTCGCCAACCATCCCCTCGACGCCGACACCCTCCCTCTCGCGCTCACCCAGGCCATCGCCCACTGGAACATCCGTCTCGCAGCCGCGCATCGCCTCGTCCCCCACATCGCCCACGCTCTCCTCGTCGAGCCCGATGGCAGACCCTTCGCTCTCAACCCCGAACTAGCCGGAGCCAACGTCATCGCTCCCCAACCCGACACCATCACACCCCATCAGGCAGACAATCTATAGCTATGAGCATTGAAACCAACCCATCGCAGGCCACCACCCCCCGCACCCTCTTCGAAAAAGTCTGGCAGCAGCACGTCGTCGTCGAGCCCTCCGGCGAACCCACCATCCTCTACATCGACCTCCAGCTCGTCCACGAGGTCACCTCGCCACAAGCCTTTGAAGGCCTGCGCCTCACCAACCGCCCGCTCCGCCATCCCGAGCGCCACCTCGCCACCGTTGACCACAACGTTCCCACCACCAGCGTCCACGACCGCCTGGTCATCACCGACCAGATCGCCTCCGCGCAGGTCAACGCGCTGCGCAAAAACTGCGTCGACTTCGGCATCGAGCTCTACGACGTCCAGGACGCCGAACAGGGCATCGTCCACATGATCGGCCCCGAACTCGGAGCCACCAAGCCCGGCATGACCATCGTCTGCGGCGACTCCCACACCTCCACCCACGGAGCCTTCGGAGCTCTCGCCTTCGGCATCGGCACCTCCGAAGTCGAGCACGTCATGGCCACCCAGACCCTCCCCCAGGACAAACCCAAAACCTTCCGCATCACCGTCGACGGCGGCCCCAACGGTGAACTCCCTCCCGGCGTCACCGCCAAGGACATCATCCTCGACATCATCGGCCGCATCGGCACCGACGGAGCCACCGGCCACGTCATCGAGTACGCCGGCTCCGCCATCCGCGCCCTCTCCATGGAAGGCCGCATGACCGTCTGCAACATGAGCATCGAAGCCGGAGCACGCGCCGGCATGATCGCCCCCGACGCCACCACCTTCGCCTACCTCAAAGGCCGCCGCTTCTCCCCCGGCACTTCCCAGACTCTGTCATCTCGACCGGAGCGCAGCGCAGTGGAGAGACCTGCAGTTGAGACCCTCGACGAGTCCCTCTGGCAACAGGCCGTCGCCCACTGGTCCGCCCTCACCACCGACCCCGGCGCCACCTTCGACCGCGAGCTTCACATCGACGCCACCACCCTCGCGCCCAGCGTCACCTGGGGCACCTCCCCCGGCATGGTCACCACCATCGACGGCCGCGTCCCCACCCTTGCCGACGCCCACTCCGACGCCGACCAGAAGTCCTTCGCCCGCGCCTACGAGTACATGGACCTCAAGCCCGGCACGCCCATCGAAGACATCGCCATCGACGCCGTCTTCCTCGGCTCCTGCACCAACGGCCGCATCGAGGACCTCCGCGCCGCCGCCAAAATCATCGACGGCTACCACGTCGCCACCACCGTCCGCGCCATGGTCGTCCCCGGCTCCCAGGCCGTCAAGCATCAGGCCGAAGCCGAAGGCCTCGACCGAATCTTCACCGCCGCCGGCTTCGAGTGGCGCGAGCCCGGCTGCTCCATGTGCCTCGGCATGAACCCCGACATCCTCTCCCCCGGCGAACGTTGCGCCAGCACCTCCAACCGCAACTTCGAAGGCCGCCAGGGCCGCGGTGGACGCACCCACCTCCTCTCGCCCGCCATGGCCGCAGCCGCCGCCATCACCGGCCACTTCACCGACGTCCGCCACTGGAAGTTCAAGTCCTAACCCGGAACCTTCAACCTGGAACTGACAACCGAGAACCGAGAGCTCTATGACCCCCATCAACATCCTCACCTCCACCGCCGCCCCGCTCCCGCTGCCCAACATCGACACCGACCAGATCATCCCCAAGCAATTCCTCAAGCGCATCGAGCGCACCGGCTACGGCGACTTCCTCTTCTTCGACTGGCGTCGCCTCCAGGAGGGCCCCAACGCCGGCCAGCCCAACCCCGACTTCGTCCTCAACAAGCCCGAGTACAAGGGCGCCGAGATCCTCCTCGCCGAGCGCAACTTCGGTTGTGGCAGCTCTCGCGAGCACGCCGCCTGGGCCATCAACCAGTACGGCTTCCGCGCCGTCATCGCGCCCACCTTCGCCGACATCTTCTACTCCAACGCCGGCAAGAACGGCATCATCCTCGTCCGCCTCTCCGACGCCGAAGTCGAAACCCTCATCCAGCGCAGCACCTCTAACCCTCAGCACAAGATCACCATCAACCTCGACGCCCAGACCGTCACCGACACCGAAGGCTTCCACGCCCACTTCGACATCGACCCCTTCCGCAAGCACTGCCTCCTCAACGGCCTCGACGACATAGGTCTAACCCTCCTCCACGCCGACGCCCTCAACGCCTACGAATCCAGACACAACCAGGAATTCTGGCTCGCCCCAAAGTCCTCCACCTCGATCCCGCCACAACATTCGTCATCTCGACCGTAGCGAAGCGAAGTGGAGAGCCCCCTGTATTGGCTCTTGTCGTTGCTCTTGATGTTGCTTTTGCACTTGCTTTTTTGGTTGTCATCCCGCAGGGATCTGCTGTTGCCCTTGCTTTTGCACTTGCTGTTGTCCTTGCTTTTCTAGCTGTCATTCTGAGCGCAGCGAAGAACCCGCTTCCTCCCGTTCTTCGCTCCACCACCACCGCACCACTCGGAGAATTAAGTTGACCAACACCACCGGCAAGACCCACAGCAACGTCCTCACCGAAGGCCCCTCCCGCGCCGCAGCCCGCGCCATGCTTCGCGGCGTCGGCTTCACCAAAGAAGACCTCCACAAGCCCATCATCGGCATCGCCAACACCTGGACCGAGATCGGCCCCTGCAACTACCACCTCCGCGACGTCGCCGAGGCCGTCAAAGAGGGCATCCGCGAAGCCGGAGGCACCCCCATGGAGTTCAACACCGTCACCATCTCCGACGGCATCACCATGGGCACCGAAGGCATGAAGGCCTCTCTCATCTCCCGCGAAGTCATCGCCGACAGCATCGAGCTGGTCGCCCGCGGCAACTCCTTCGACGGCCTCGTCTGCATCGCCGGCTGCGACAAAAATATGCCTGCCGCCATCATGGCCCTCGCCCGTCTCGACATCCCCGGCCTCATGCTCTACGGCGGCTCCATCGCCCCCGGCCACATGCACGTCGCCGCCGACGGCAAGACCCCCGACCCCACCTCCACCAAAGAAATCGACATCACCATCCAGCAGGTCTTCGAAGCCATCGGCTCCCACGCCGCAGGCAAAATCACCGACGCCCAGCTCGAAGAAGCCGAAGCCACCGCCTGCCCCGGCCCCGGAGCCTGCGGCGGGCAGTTCACCGCCAACACCATGGCCATGGCCGGCGAGTTCCTCGGCATCTCTCCCATCCAGCTCACCGGCGTCCCCGCCATGTCCGCCGAAAAGCACGCCGCCTCCCGCGCCGCAGGCCGCCTCGTCATGGACCTCGCCCGCTCCGGCCTCTCCCCACGCCAGATCATGACGCGCCAGTCCATCGACAACGCCATCGCCGCCGTCTGCGCCTCCGGCGGCAGCACCAACGCCGTCCTCCATCTCCTCGCCATCGCCAGCGAACTCGACATCCCTCTCACCATGGACGACTTCGACAGGATCAGCGAGCGCACCCCCTTCATCTGCGACCTCCAGCCCGGCGGCAAGTTCGTCGCCAAGGACTACCAGCAGGCCGGCGGCTCCCGCGTCCTCGCCGCCCGTCTGCTCGAGCGCGGCCAACTCCACGACACCCCCACCGTCTCCGGCCGAACCATCCACCAGGAGGCCGCGCTCGCCGAAGAATCCAAGGGCCAGCAAATCATCCTCCCCTGGTCTGCCCCGCTCAAACCCACCGGCGGCCTCGTCATCCTCAAGGGCAACCTCGCCCCCGAGGGCTGCGTCGTCAAAGTTGCTGGTCACGAGCGCATCCACCACACCGGCACCGCCCGCGTCTTCGACAGCGAGGACGCCTGCTTCCACGCCGTCGAAGCCGGCAAGATCAACCCCAACGACATCCTCGTCATCCGTTACGAAGGTCCCCGCGGCGGCCCCGGCATGCGCGAGATGCTGGCCGTCACCGCCGCCATCAAAGGCATCCCCGAACTCTCCACCACCGTAGCCCTGCTGACCGACGGCCGTTTCAGCGGCGCCACCCACGGCCTCATGGCCGGCCACGTAGCCCCCGAAGCCCAGCTCGGCGGCCCCATCGCCGCCGCCCGCGAAGGCGACACCATCACCTTCGACATCCCCGCCCGCACCTTAACCCTCAACGTCCCCGCAGCCGAGATCGCCGCCCGCCTTGCCACCTTCAAAGCCCCCACCCCGCGCTACAGCCGCGGCGTCTTCCACAAGTACGCCAACAGCGTCTCCAGCGCCAGCAAAGGAGCCATCACTACCTAAACCAAGCATCCGCCTCGTTTTGTTGTTTGTCATCCCGCAGGGATCTGCTTCTGCACTTGCTCCTGAGATAGGCCCGGGCTTCAGCCCGGGCAATATACGGATAGAAAAAGAGGGGCTTTAGCCTGGGGGTAGACATCATGTCGTAACCAATTAACACCAACAGAGCCGCATCTACAAATTAGTCTTCATTGAAAGAGGAAATAATGTCGGTGGACTTATCGCTAGTAAAAGTAGGATCTGAATATTCGCGACAAGACCTAGCACGCTTATGGGGATACAAATCTTTTCACGCCCTAGCGCGTGGAGTGGTAACGCCTGCGAGCGATGACAAGATCATTCTTTTTGTCACAAGAGACAAGCAAGAATCGGCAGAACAGTACAGAGATGCGTTGATTGGTTCGACGATGCATTGGGAAGGTCCAACAGACCACTTCGCTGAACAGCGAATGATTGATGCGACTAGGTCAGGCGATCAAATTCTTGTTTTCTACCGAGATCGTCACCACACAGACTTTACTTATCTCGGTCGAGCATCAATGCAAACCACAACCTTACGCATCGATGCACCAAGCTCATTTACTTTCAATTTCTAGAGGGCAGACAGAGGAGTCATTATGGCAAACACCAACCACCACCCCACCTTAACCGGCGCCGAAATCCTCTGAGCCACCCTCGCCGACGAAGGCACCGCCCTCTCCGGCTACCGCAAGCGCTAGCCCTAACCGCCACCGGTCGATCCCTCCCAAAGACCACAACCTTGCACCACCACCACGCACGAGGAGGCAGAACATGCAATTCTCCAGCCTGTTCCGAAAGCAGAAGGACTCGACAACCCCCGCGGCCGCGGCCGAAGCTCTGGTCGCCCGCTCCATGATGGCTCCGGACAAAGCCACCTTACCCTGCCTCACCGACGACCAGTTTCAGGCCGTCACCAAGCTCATCCAGATCACCAACGTCGCCATCGTCCTGCACTGGCTGCGCCTGCTCGAGCAGGGTCTCTCCAACCCCGAGAAGTCCCGCGCCCACAACATCCTCAAGGAATTCGAACGCTCCACCATCTCCGCCTCTCCAGACGACGAAGCCCAGGCCCGCGAGCTCCAGCGCCTCACCAACCAGCTCACCCGCCTCCAGGAGATCCTCAAGGACCGCAAGATGCAGCCCGACGAGCGCGCCCGCCGCACCCAGATCTGGAGCCGCGAATGGCTCTCCCCCGTCTTCGACAGCGAGGACAACCTCGATCACGCCACCCAGGCCGACGGCCCCGCGCTCATCGCACACATCCAGCAATCCATGAAGGATCTCGCCCAGCAAGTCGAGCACGCAGTCCTGCAGGGCATCATCGCATGACCTGCTTCCCCGCCCTTCCCGCATCCACCGCAATCCCCACTTCCCCTACTCCAGCTTCCTAGATCACGAGGACCCCATGTCAAACGCCAATCCGCACAACACCCACCCCACCCTCACCGGAGCAGAAATCCTCTGGGCCACCCTCGCCGGCGAAGGCACCACCACCGTCTTCGGCTATCCCGGCGGCGCCATCCTCCCCGCCTACGACGCCCTCCGCAAGTTCCCCACCATCCACCACATCCTCGTTCGCCACGAGCAGGGTGCCTCGCACATGGCCGACGGCTACGCCCGCGCCACCGGCCAGATCGGTGTCTGCATGGCCACCTCCGGCCCCGGCGCCACCAACCTCGTCACCGGCCTCGCCACGGCCATGATCGACTCCATCCCCATCGTCGCCATCACCGGCCAGGTCTCCTCCAAGGTCCTCGGCTCCGACGCCTTCCAGGAGATCGACATCACCGGCATCACCCTCCCCATCACCAAGCACAACTTCCTCGTCACCCGCGCCGAAGACATCGCCCCCGCCCTCCGCGAGGCCTTCCAGATCGCACGCTCCGGCCGCCCCGGCCCCGTCCTCGTCGACATCACCAAGGATGCCCAGCAGGCTACCGCTCCCTTCGACTTCGACGCCGCCAAGCCCCACGCCTATCGCCCTCACCCCATGCTCCGCGCCGAGTCCTCCTCCATCCGCGAAGCCGTCGACCTCATCCGCTCCGCCCAGCGGCCCGTCATCCTCGCCGGCCACGGCATCGTCGAGTCCGGCGCCGAAGCCGAAGTCCTCGCCTTCGCCGAAGCCCACCAGATCCCCATCGCCAGCACCCTCCTCGGCCTCGGTGCCGTCCCCGCCGCCCACCCCCTCTCTCTCGGCATGATGGGCATGCACGGCGAGTCCTGGGTCAACAACGCCATCCAGCAGGCCGACCTCCTCCTCGCCTTCGGCATGCGTTTCGACGACCGCGTCACCGGCAACCTCGCCAAGTACTCCCCCAACTCCAAAAAGATCCACGTCGAAATCGACCCCTCCGAGATCAACAAGAACGTCCGCGTCGACGTAGCCCTCATCGGCGACCTCAAGGCCGTCCTGTCCCTCCTCCAACCCCTGCTCTCGGAGGACCCCACCCAAACTCTGTCATCTCGACCGGAGCGAAGCGCAGTGGAGAGACCTGCAGGTAGCGCCGCCACCACACCCTCCCCCTGGCTCCGTGAAATCAACGCCCTCAAAGGCACCGCCGCGGTCCGCGACATCATGAATCTCCCCGACAACGGCCACCTCTACGCCGCCCACGTCATCAACGACATCTGGCACGAAGCCGCCACCGCCGGCCGCCTCAACGACACCATCATCGTCACCGACGTAGGCCAGCACCAGATGTGGGAGGCCCAGTACTTCAAGCACGAAGCCCCGCGCTCGCTCATCACCTCCGGCGGCCTCGGCACCATGGGCTTCGCTCTACCCGCAGCTATCGGCGCCAAGGCAGCCTGCCCCGAAAAAGATGTCTGGGTCATCGCCGGTGACGGCGGCTTCCAGATGACCGCCGCCGAACTCTCCACCATCGTCCAGGAGAACCTCGCCATCAACATCGCGGTCATCAACAACGGCTTCCTCGGCATGGTCCGCCAGTGGCAGGAGACCTTCTACGACAAGAACTACGCTGCCTCGCCCATCCTTTCGCCCGACTTCGTCCTCCTCGCCGCAGCCCATGGCATCGACGGCGCCAACGTCAGCAAGCGCGCCGACGTCATCCCCACCGCCACCCGCGCCCGCACCAGCGGCAGGGCCTTCCTCATCAACTTCCAGGTCGAAAAAGAAGACGGCGTCTACCCCATGATCACCCCCGGCTCCGGCCTCCACGAGATGGTCCGCCGCCCCCACCAGGACCCCCTCCTCGAACTCCCGGAGGACGAATAATAGCAAGTCATTGCCCATCTTTTTTTGTTGTCATTCCGTAGGAATCTGCTTCTGCTTTTGCGGTTGCCGTTCCCTCCAACCACCCCGGGGCTTCAGCCCCGAGTCTCACAGGCCAAACAAGCCTCCGGGGTACGCACTCCAACCTCACGCCATGACGCTCACCCACGCCAACACGCCATCTCTCCACCGCGCGAAGCTCGCCATGTACGCGCTGACCCTCGCCCTCATCCTCGGCTGCAACTCCACCCCCGCGCCCAAACCTCCGGCACCCACCGCCGCCGCCACCACCACCCAATATCCTGCGCGCCCCACCACCCCACCGCCGTCCTTCAAACTCTTTCACACCACCCCCGACGGCTCCTTCACCCTTGTCACCACCCCCACCGCCACCGATGCGCAAATCGAAGCCATCGTCTGGCAACTCCGCGACGCAGCCCACACCCGCACCTTCGACAAACTCGGCATCCCGCAAAAGATCGTAGACGCCCGCGACCCGATGGTCTGGTTCCACATCTACCGTGGCCCCAAATGCGCCGCTGAAAAATACACTGACGGCAAGCTCCCCTGCGGCGCCAGCTACCACGCCGCCGGCGACTACACCTTCGGCGGCGGCCCCAACCACCAGTGGGACGACGGCGTCCTCCTCCACGACGAAAACCACCAAACCGAACTCTGGAACCCCAACGCCCCCTACACTCCCTAATCCATACTCTTCATCCCCTATCCCTGAGGCCTTTATGCTCCACACCTTCGTAGCCCTCGTCCAAGACAAGCCCGGCGTCCTCACCCGCGTCGCATCCCTCTTCCGCCGTCTCAACATCAACATCGTCTCGCTCACCGTCGGCGAGTCCGAGCGCGCCGACACCTCCCGCATGACCATCGTCGCCGACGCTCCCGACAACGCCGCCCACCGCATCCGAGCCTCACTCTACAAGCTCGAAACCACCGTCCAGGTCGACGAGGTCAACCGCGTCGAGGCCGTCATCCGCGAACTCTGCCTCATCAAGGTCGCCGCCGGCCCCAACGCACCCCACGGCCTCCACTCCCGCTCCCAGATCTTCGAGTTCGCACAGGTCTTCCGCGCCCGCGTCGTCGATCTCGCCCCCGAATCCATCATGCTCGAAATGACCGGCAGCGCCAGCAAGATCGAAGGACTCCTCCAGGTCCTCCGCGAAAGTGGCTACGAAATCCTCGAAGTCTCCCGCACCGGCCGCATGGCCATGCGCCGAGGCCACCACACCAGCCGCGTCCTCAAAGCCCTCGGCAGCCACACCAGGCTCAACCCCTCCGATTTCCCCACCCACGACCCCGACAACCACCCCAGCTTCGAAGATCTCCCCACCGAATTCGACGAAGAAGACTAACCCACACAAACGCCCGTCCACTGGCCGCGACATCTAACCCACCAACTCGCTAAACTAGATACAACCCTAGAAGGAAAGAAGACCCACATGGCAAAGACCTACCACGACGCAGACGCAGACCTCTCCCTCATCCAGGCAAAAAAAGTCGCCATCATCGGCTACGGCTCGCAGGGCCACGCTCACGCCCTCAACCTCAAGGACTCCGGCGTCGAGGTCCGCGTAGGTCTCCGCCCCGGCTCCCCCAACGCCAAAAAGGCTGAGCTGGCCGGCCTCCACGTCGACTCCGTCGCCGAAGTCTCCAAGTGGGCCGACGTCATCATGAACCTCGTCCCCGACCAGACCGCCGCCAAGGTCTACCACGACGAGATCGCGCCCAACATGAAGCCCAACTGCACTCTCATGTTCGCGCACGGCTTCAACATCCGCTTCCGCACCATCACCCCTCCGCCCACCGTCGACGTCTCGCTCGTCGCCCCCAAGGCCCCCGGCCACCGCGTCCGCGAGGTCTTCACCGAAGGCGGCGGCGTCCCCGCGCTCGTAGCCGTCGAGCAGGACGCCAGCGGCACCGCCCTCGCCCTCGCTCTCTCCTACGCCAAGGCCATCGGCTCCACCCGCGCCGGCGTCCTCCAGACCACCTTCACCGAGGAGACAGAGACCGACCTCTTCGGCGAGCAGGCCGTCCTCTGCGGCGGCACCGCTGCCCTCGTCAAGGCGGGCTTTGAAACCCTCACCGAGGCCGGCTACCAACCCGAGCTCGCCTACTTCGAAGTCCTCCACGAGCTCAAGCTCATCGTCGACCTCATGTATCGCGGCGGCCTCGAGTACATGCGCCACTCCATCTCCGACACCGCCGAGTGGGGCGACTACGTCTCCGGCCCACGCATCGTCACCCCCGCCGTCAAGCAGGCCATGAAGGAGGTCCTCGCTGACATTCAGTCCGGAGCCTTCGCCTCGCGCTTCATCGCCGACCAGAACAGCGGCCGCAAGGAGTTCGAAGCCTTCCGCGCCGCCGACCGCAACCACCCCATCGAAAAAGTTGGTGCCGAACTCCGCGCCGGCATGCCTTTCCTCGACCCCGTCAAGGTCGTCAACGGCACTGTCGTCAAAGCCTAACCAGCCCGCAACACCTGGCTCCTCTCAAGGTGACCCTCCCTTCATGAACCTGTGAAGCGAAGGGTCACCTTTCTCATCTCGCAGTCGCAGTTCAAGGACTCTCTTGCTGTTGCTCTTGCCGTTGCTCTTGCTGTTGCCGTTGCTTTTGTTCTTGCCGTTGCTGTTGCTGTTGCCGTTGCTGTTGCTGTCGCATGTTTTACGCCGTCATCCTGAGCGAAGCGAAGGACCCCCGCATTTCCAGCCACAGATCTCCAGGAGCGCCGCATGCCCGAATACGCTTATGTCTACATCCTGAGCAACACCTTCCATAAGCTATACATCGGAGTCACAACCAACCTCGAACGGCGCATCTGGGAGCATAAGCAGAAGACACACCCCACGAGTCACACCGCAAAATACAGCATCGCTCACCTGGTCTATTTCGAGCGTTTCACCAGCCTCCCAGCGGCAATCAAGCGAGAAAAGTCCTCAAGGGTTGGCTACGAATACGGAAGCTCGATCTCATCATCCAAGCCAATCCCCTCTGGACGGACCTGAGCGCCGACTGGGGACAGCCAGCCCTTCCATCCAATTCGAAGCCAGTGCAGGATCGAAGAGAGCAGGACAACGTGGCTCTGCCCCTCTCCCACACTCTCCTCTCCTGACCGCAATCTGCCACCACCGTCCGATCTCCGCCCCAAACCACCGCACCCAACCTCTCCCCGGCGCATCCAACCTCTGTCGCCTCAAGGAGCCCTCATGACCACCACCACCCTCCGCATCAACGCCTTCGGCCCCCTCAGCAACCCCGACAACCTCACCCTCGAACTCATCACCCTCCCCGAGCCCGGCCCCCACGAAGTCCTCGTCGAACTCTACGCCGCCAGCCTCAACTACCGCGACCTCATGACCGTCCTCGGCACCTACAACCCGAAGATGCCGCTCCCCCGCATCCCCGGCTCCGACGCCGCCGGAGTCGTCACCGCCATCGGCTCCCACGTCACCCGCTTCTCCGTCGGCGACCACGTCACCAGCCTCTTCTTCCAGGACTGGCACGACGGCCCCATCCAGCCCACCACCGGCAAATCCGCCCTCGGCGGCCCCATCGACGGCGTCTTCTCCACCGAGCACATCTTCCCCGAAACCGGCCTCATCCACTCCCCCGACGGCTACACCCACGCCGAAGCCGCGACCCTCCCCTGCTCGGCTCTCACCGCCTGGAACGCACTCGTCGAGAAGGGCCACCTCTCCGCCGGACAGACCGTCCTCATCCTCGGCACCGGCGGCGTCAGCCTCTTCGCTCTGCAGATCGCCAAAGCCCACGGAGCGCGCGTCATCCTCACCAGCTCCTCCGACGAGAAACTAGCCCGCGGCCGTGCCCTCGGCGCCGACGACACCATCAACTACCGCACCACCCCCGACTGGGATCGCGAGGTCTTCAAGCTCACCAACAAGCGCGGCGTCGACCACATCGTCGAAGTCGGTGGTGCCGGCACCCTCCCCCGCTCCCTCAACGCCGTCACCCCCGGCGGCCACATCTATCTCATCGGCGTCCTCAGCGGCAAAGGCGAAGGCGTCGACCCCACGCCCATCCTCGCCAAGGCCATCCATCTCGACGGCGTCTACGTCGGCAGCAGCGGCATGCGCGCCCG
>JAJXYW010000067.1 GCA_021780415.1 Acidobacteriota bacterium | reverse complement strand
TCAACCTCGTCGGCACCGCGCGCAAGGGGATCGTCGAGGTGCAGGGGACCGCCGAGCGCGAGCCGTTCTCGCGGCGGCAGTTCGAGACCCTGCTCGACCTCGCCGAGAGCGGCCTCGAGCGGGCGTTTGCGGCGCAGCGCACGGTGCTCGCCGACCGTCTCGAGAAGGCCGGCGTCAAGAGCCTCGTCGTCGGCCGGTGAGCGGCGGCGAGAGGCGGGAAGAAGGAAAAGGGGAAAGGGAAGACGGGAGAGGGACGATACCGTGCCGAGGAGCCGAGGGGCTGAGGAGCCGAGGAGAAGAGACGAGCCAACGTCGTTCGCTCCTCTGTTCCTCTGCGCCTCTGCCCGCCTTCCCTTTCCCCTTTCCCCTTTTCCCTTTCACAATCTTCTTCGACTCTTCCCTGCCGCGGCGCTCGCCTTGACGGGACCGGGTCGGATTGCTACTGTAAGGGTTCCCCGGAACTGGGGATAGCTCTTTGGTAGCGTAGGGTTTCACGCAACACGGGACGGGGCGTGGCGCAGCCTGGTAGCGCACCTGCCTTGGGCGCAGGTGGTCGGAGGTTCAAATCCTCTCGCCCCGACCAATCCCCGTCCCAGCACACAGCTGCCTGTAGCTCAGCTGGATAGAGCGGCGGACTTCTAATCCGCGGGTCGGAGGTTCGAATCCTCTCAGGCAGGCCAGCCTTGTGGTGAGCGTAGCTCAGCTGGTCAGAGCACCGGACTGTGGCTCCGGTGGTCGGGGGTTCAAATCCCCTCGCTCACCCCACCTCGTGCGCCCGTAGCTCAGCTGGATAGAGCGTCAGACTCCGGATCTGAAGGCCGGGCGTTCGAATCGCCCCGGGCGCACCACCCATCAACAACTTACAGCATTCTCCTGCGCCGGCAGACGTCTGGTGCTACGTCTGTGCTACGCGGTGACGCCCTGGCCACGGCTGGAGGAAGCGCCCGCTTCCGCGGCTGAGCACAAGCGTTCGTCGGCGAGTCGACAGTCCCGCGTCTAACAGCACGATCGCGAAGAACCCTGTAGGCCCCGGCGCTTGTCTCGCGCTGTTTGTAGCGCATATCGAATTTACGGCGTTTTCGCCTCCCCCTCGGACCAAGGCGCGCGCCCAATTTTGACCAATTTCAAGAGTGAAACTGGTCTCGTGGGTGACCAATACCTGCTGGCACTTTCAGGGTCCCCGGCAGGTCGCGTCAGCAGGAGCCCAACCGTTCCTTTGTCCCGTCCGGTCCCCGCAACGGGGCTTCGGACCACCCTCCGTCGCGAGGGGAGCGGTGACCCCGGTTGGATCAGACGTGCGACAATCTCAGCTCGTGAACGCTCAGGAATTCATCCACAAGTGGCAGCGCGTCGAATTGCGCGAGCGCCAGGCGTGCCAGGAGCACTTCCTCGACCTCTGCGAGCTGGTCGGCCATCCCAAGCCCGCCGCCGCCGACCCCACCGGTGAGCGGTTCTGCTTGGAGCGGGGGGCGAAGAAGCTTGGCGGCGAGGACGGCTGGGCCGACGTCTGGAAGAAGAACTACTTCGGCTGGGAGTACAAGGGCAAGCGCAAGGACCTCAAGGCCGCCTACAAGCAGCTCAACGACTACCGCGAGGACCTCGAGAACCCGCCGCTGCTCGTCGTCTGCGACATGGAGCGCATCGAGATCCACACCAACTTCACCAACACCGACTCCCAGGTGTACGGCCTGAGCCTCGACGCCCTCGCCACCCCCGAGGGGATGCGCACTCTGCGGGCGGTCTTCTTCGATCCCGAGAGCCTGCGGCCGAACCGGCGGCGGGTCGAGATCACCGAGGCGGTCGCGCGCCAGATCGGCCAGCTGGCGCAGGCGCTGCGCGCCCGCGGCGTCGAGCCGCACACCGCCGCCCGCTTCCTCGACCGTCTCGTCTTCTGCATGTTCGCCGAGGACGTGGGCCTGCTGCGCAAGGGCCTGTTCACCGAGGTGCTCGGCCGCGCCCGCCAGGACCCGGCGCGGCTGCGCCCGATGCTCGAGGACCTCTTCGCCAAGATGGCGACCGGCGGCTTCTTCGGCGCCGACGAGATCAAGCGCTTCAACGGCAACCTATTCAACGACGCGGCGGTGGTCGCGCTGCAGCCGAACGAGATCGGCCTCCTCGATGCGGCCGCGCGGGCGGACTGGAGCGACGTCGAGCCCGCGATCTTCGGGACGCTGTTCGAGCGCGGCCTCGACCCCGACAAGCGCTCGCAGATCGGCGCCCACTTCACCAGCCGAGAGGACATCGAGACGCTCGTCGAACCGGTCGTCATGCAGCCGATGCGGCGCGAGTGGGACGAGCGCCGCACGACGGTCCTCAACGTCCTCGCAACCGGCAAGCGGAGCCCGACCGGCAAGGAAAGGCCACTGGCCGGGAAGGCGCTCGACAAGGCGCGGCTTGAAGCCGACACGCTCGTGCGCAACTTCCTCGACCGCCTCACCACGGTCAAGGTCCTCGACCCCGCCTGCGGCTCCGGCAACTTCCTCTACGTCACCCTGCAGAAGCTCATGGGTCTCGAGCGCGAGGTCCTGAGCTTCGCCGCGGCGCACGGCGTGCCGAGCTTCATCCCCATGGTGGACCCGCTCCAGCTCCACGGCATCGAGATCAACCCCTACGCCGCCGAGCTGGCGCAGATGGTCGTCTGGATCGGCTACCTGCAAGCGCTCGACCGCCAGGGGTTCCACCTCCCTGACGATCCGGTGCTCAGGCCGATGGACAGCATCCAGTGCCGCGACGCTATCCTCAACCTGTCCGACCCCGAGCACCCGAAGGAGCCGGACTGGCCTACCGTCGACTACATCGTCAGCAACCCGCCGTTCCTCGGCGGCAAGCTGTTGCGGCGCGGGCTCGGGGACGGCTACATCGACCAGCTCTTCCAGGTGTGGCAGGGCCGGGTGCCGCGCGAGGCCGACCTGTGTTGCTACTGGTTCGAGAAGGCGCGCCGGCACGTCGAGGCGAAGGGATGCCAGCGAGCTGGCCTGCTGGCGACGCAGGGCATCCGCGGCGGCGCGAACCGGAAGGTGCTCGAACGAATCAAGGAAAGCGGCGACATTTTCTTCGCCGTCAGCGACCGCGAGTGGATCCTCGACGGCGCCAACGTCCACGTGTCGATGGTTGGCCAGGATCGCGGCGACGAGGGGGAGCGGACACTCGATGGCATCCCTGTCTCGCGGATCAACGCAAACCTGACGGCATCATCCGACCTCACGTCCGCCGTGCGGCTGGCCGAGAACCTCAGCGTCTGCTTCATGGGCGACACCAAGGGAGGCCCGTTTGAGATCGCGGACGGTGAGGCGCTGGATCTCCTCCGCTGTCCCAACCCCCATGGCAGACCCAACTCGGACGTCCTGCTGCCCTGGGTCAACGGCATCGATGTCACGCGCCGCAACCGCTGGATGTGGATCATTGATTTCGGAACCTCACGCCGCGAGGCCGAGGCGGCGCTGTACGAGGAGCCGTTCGCCCTCGTCCGTGAGCGTGTCCGACCCACTCGAACCGGAAACAAGCGAGACGCCTATCGTGACCGGTGGTGGCTCCACGTCGAGGCTCGCTCCGGCATGCGCGCCGCACTTGCGCCCCTGCCGCGCTTCATTGCCACACCGTCATTGACAAAGTACCGGTTTTTCGTCTTGATGGAAGCGCCGACACTCCCCGACCACCAGGTCTTCGCTTTCGCGCTGGACACCGATACCACTCTCGGTGTGCTGCACTCTCGCATCCACGAGCTGTGGGCGCTGCGGATGGGGACGCGACTCGAGACGCGCCCGCGCTACACGGCAACCTCGTGCTTCGAGACGTTCCCATTTCCGTGGCCGCCGGGGAGGGAACCGCAGGGCAACCCGCAGGAGCAGGCGATCGCGGCGGCCGCGAATGAGCTGAACGAGCTGCGCTCTAACTGGCTCAACCCGCCGGAGTGGACGTGCGAGGAGGTGCTCGAGTTCCCCGGCTCGTCCGACGGCCCGTGGGCACGCTACGTCCACGACCCGGACGCCCGCGGCATCGGCACCGTCCGCTACCCGCGAATCGTGCCCAAGGACGTCGAGAGTGCGGTCAAACTCAAGGCCCACACCCTGACCAACCTCTACAACCAGCGCCCCACCTGGCTTGCCAACGCCCACGAGAAGCTCGACGCCGCTGTCTTCGCCGCCTACGGCTGGGACCCCTCAATGTCCGACGAGCAGCTCCTCGAGTCCCTCCTCGCCCTCAACCTGCAACGCGCAGAGCATCAAGGGACCAAGCCGAGCGCGAGGTAGTGAGGCATGGGGACCTACTGTGAGCTCTACATTGCGGACTACCCGGTCTTTTCCTGGAAGAGTAGCGTCGAGCCTGTTGTGATGACGATCTTCCGCGAGACGGACAAACGGGTCTTTACCAGAAGCGTGTCCCAGCGCAACCCAATCGCATGGGGTCATCTCGAGGGAGCGTCTGGAGACATCGAGACGGCGATCGAGTACAGGACAACGGTTGCAGCAGCGCTGGACCGGCTACGGGTCATGGGCTACGATGCGCGCCACATCCGACGAGAGTTCTCCGAAGCAAAGGCAGCCAGAATCGATGAGTTGAATCAGTGGTCGGAAGGAAGGGACGACCGCTTGTGGGATGATGAACTCGCGCTGCTCAAGGAATCCGAGTTCGATGATTTCCTGGAAGCCTATCGCCGCCTGCTGACAAGCGGAGTATCTACCCACGAATACCTAGAGCGGCACCCGGATTCGCCCGCTCTGATTCGTCACGTGGTCAGCGAGGAGCACGACATTCTCCTCGGCTTTCCGTCAAGCGATCTTCGTTCAATGATCGGAGCGCTGCTCTTGGCGATGCCCGGGGCGGCCACCGTGGTGCAGGACATTACCGACTTGGTCGACGCCGGGTACTACGCCGAAGACGATGAGGTTTGCGGGCTCGCCCTTGCGGAGCTCAATGGCATGTATCCCTCGACGTCTCGCGTGATTGTGCTGACCGAGGGCGTGACGGACCTGCAAGTGATAGAGGGGGCGCTCGCGGTTCTGTATCCGCACTTGGTCGGGTACTATTCATTCCTTGACCTCGCAATGAGACCCCCGGGTGGTGCTGGGACATTGGCCAACGTCGTGAAGTCCTTTGCTGCGGCGGGGATCGAAAACCGGGTTGTTGCACTGTTCGACAACGATACGGCCGGCCGCGCGGAGATTGCTTCGCTAGGACGGCTGTCACTTCCAGGAAATCTCCGGGTGCTGCATTACCCTGACCTCGACCTTGCTCGGGCGTACCCTGCGCTCGGGCCAACCGGCTTGGTAGTTCAGGACGTCAATGGATTGGCGTGCAGCATTGAATTGTTCTTTGGGCCAGACGTGCTGACTGTCGACGGTGGGCTCGTCCCGATTCAGTGGAAGGGCTACAACGAGCGGCTTAGAGCCTATCAGGGCGAGGTCATGAAGAAGGATCTGCTGAAGAGCCGTTTCCTGGAGAAACTGGCGAGAGCCCATTCATCAGGCGCGTCGCCTGGCGGCACTGGGTGGGAGGAGATGCACGTCCTTCTTTGCTTGTTATTCGACGCGTTCAATACCTAGGTCGCTGCCGATCGTTGGATGATAGCGGGAGTAGGTCGGTCTCCCTGCGAGTATAGGCCACCACCATCGGGCTTGTGGGGCAGAGTCTAAGGGACGACTGCGGCACACGCAGCGAAGACCTTCCGGGTTGGTGAGGATCCATCCTACCGGCGACGAGAGGCGCGGCGACGCAGTGTCAGCGAGGATGGATAGACTGCTCATGCTGGTGCCACTGCGACGAGCAGCTCATCGAATGGCTTCCGATCGTCAACGTCGAGGACTTGGGCCTAGGGTGATGCCAATCGTGGCGACCGCGCGGACCTAGAGCCAATGTTCTCGGCTCAGCAAGAACCTAGAGTCAGCCTCCTCAAGTTGCCCCCTTCTGAAGCGGCCGATGGTCCGAACGAGATACTCTGTCCACTCACTGGATTCGCTAGGGCTCCACTGAAGGAGGTACTTCTCATCACGCAGATAGCTTGGTTCGGCCAGAGGGACGCCGGCATCCTTCGCGTCCCGTATCCTGCGCTCGTCATCGTATAGACCAGTACCAAGGTCAACGAAGAAGAGCATCCTATGTTCGCCGCGCACCTTGGCAGTGCGACGGCCCCACGAAGCGAGCGGCTCCAGCCAATCCTGCTCGCGGGTGGCTTCCGAGAGCAGGACCAACACAACAGAGTTACCCAGAGGGTCAAGGTCTCGCGACAAGAGCCCGATATCGCGATTCCCCCTCCTCGCCCACGCACGTGCCCCAAATTCGCGAAGACGCTCACAGAGAGTCCTTGCGGCGTCGCTATCCTCCGGGCCATACACGACAAAGTAGGACGGAAAGTCCAATCTGCTGCCGAGCAAACTTGGCAGGGCAGCCACGACCACCGATGGCACGCCGCAGCCGAGGAGGAAGGCAGCGGGCAAAGCTCCGGAGCGCTCAAGTGTCCGGAAGTCAACAGGACTGGGGCCACCGTGGGTCAACTGCTCCAAGCCCCTGCAGCGTAACAGGCTTGTCGCCGCCAACCTCGTCTCACCGAAACGGGCACCGGCGAGAGTGGCATCGCGCAAGTCAACGTGCGAGAGGTCAGCGCCCAGCATGACTGCACCAGTAACGTCCGCGGCCTGCAGCGTGGCCCAGGCCATTCGCGCGTGAGACGCGTTGCAGTTCTTGAGGGATACATTCGTGAGATTTGCGTGGCGCAGATCGGCACCCACAAGCTGCGCGTCCTCAAAGATAGCACCCGTCAGATTTGAGCCCCGGAACACGGCTGCAGACAGTTCTGCACCCTTGAAGTCGGCTAGCTGAAGCGTGCAGAAAGAGAGATCCACTCGCGCCCCTCGCTGCGTCTTGGAGGCGACCCACTCGGCATGCGCTTGAAGTGCTCTCTTCAGTTCCTGCGCTTCAAGAGTCCTCAAGACTTGCTTCTTCGGCCTGTGGCCTTCCTGGCCGTCTGCCCTAGTTCGAGAGTCCATCGCGCACCTCGAGCCGCACCGTCACAGTTCGGTTCTCTACAGCCAAGGCCAGCGTACTGGCGACGTAACCATCACTCCTCCTCCCCAGAATGCTCGGCCATAACGACGCTCGCGTGCGAGTCGGCGATCGTCCAGCGAAAGTCGCTACCCATTGTGGAGTGCCTTAGGCCAGAGGCCCTACTCAGCATGTGGTTCGAAAACAGCCAAATCACCTTCAGGTAACGCTGACGTGAACCGATCTCTTGGCCGTCAGCGGCGAGGTCGCCATGGAAGAGGCCACCGCAGGAACTGGCAATCTCTGGTGTGCTGAACCCGATTGTCTGCCAGCGGTGAGCAAAGCTATTGCGAATGTCACCCAGCAACCGGAGGTCCTTCAACATATTCGGACCCACAAGCCCAAGAGCGAATGCGAGGGAACACCTCGCTGCAAAACTGCCAGGGAGGGCGCCCTTTGCGACGTTCTCGTAGCCATCTACGAGGAACGCCTCGAGCATCGCACGCAGGGCGTCATCGAGGTAACCACTCCCAATAATCGCGGCTTCACGATCTCCCATCGTGTGAAGTGATTCCAGGAGATCCTTCTTGCTGGCGCTAAGGGCCTCTGCACCTTCACGCGCGACGTCGACCATTTGCCACTCCGATCCGTCGAGCCAGTCTACTACTGGCTGGCAGACTGCAGGTACGGATTTGGAGCACTTGGCTACGAAGAGGCGGAACCATCCTGGGTGTCAGCTTTGGCGTCGCCCGGTCGAGACAGCCGTTGCTCGTCATCCGGTCGCGCCTTCAAGAGGCCGAGCAGGTAACTCTCGAACAGCGTTTCTGCTCTCTTCATGGCCCGCTTCATCTGGACTTCGCTGCGTCTATATCGCTTGTCTAACTCGTCAACGACCGATTGAGCGACCGGAAGGTACGAGCCGAGCGACTTGCGAACCATGAACATATCCGTCGCGGGACCAACACCGGGCGCTACCTCAGCGCGTCTCTTAGCCGTGTAGGCCAGATAGAGGGTTGAAGCAAGCGCATTGATCCTGGTATGTCCGGCAAACATGAGCTGAGAGCTGGCATGCCATGCGCCTATGCCAATGGCGGCGAAATCAAAGCCGTCCTCACACGTGACGACACCTCGCCGCACAGCGTAGATATGAACCCCCAGTGGGTCGCTCCCAACGATGAGAGCGTCGCTGGTGGGAAGCTCAAAGGTCGCTAGTCGTTGAGCGATCTGCTCAGCGATTGACGGCACAAGTTCCCGCTGGCGACCAACCCAGGAAGCCATGTCCAGACCAAGGGGTAGCAAGACTTGCGACTCGGCCCGCACCGACCGAATCCGGTTGTAGTGTTTCACGTACAAGTCAGCAACGTCACGGAGCAGCCACCAGTCCTTAGGGCTGGTCTGTATTCGGGCATTCACGTCAGAAGTTACCGCGAGCAAGATCTCCATCTGTAGGGCGGTGTCTCCAGCGATCATGACCATGATCGACGTAGTAAGGCTCCAGATCTTCGACCGTTGTGGTTCAAACGTGATGATATCGGCCGCCGTGAGCATCCGGTCGGCCACCCCGATCACAGCGTCGCCTCCAGCGCAAAGTGCCGCCACGCAGACAGTCACCGGCGCCTCCTTCCATCCATGAATTGCGACAAGCACTATAGCGCCGTTCGAGGCTTTGGCATAGGGGCACGACATTTGTACCAGGCCGTTTGGCGGGACCGAGCCCCAGTGTCCTCTGTCTTCATTCTTGCCTAGGGTATTTGATCGCGTTGGCATGGCCGACCGTGGGCAACCAGATAGCCGCAAGCCTTGCCTCCCGGTAGGCGCGCCAGAGCCTGCGGCCGATGAGGCAGAAGGGGGCCGCGTGATCGGAGACGAACCACTGCCGGTCGCAGACTGGGCAGGTCTCCAGGTGCTCGTGGATCGCGGCAGCACAGTCACCAGCCCGCGTGAGGAGCGTGGGCTGTTGCGGTGCCGGTTCAGCGGTGGTAGGCCCGCTGCCAGCGGGAGCCTGACCCCTGCTAGGACCGCTAAAGCTGCTGACCGCGCCGATGACCGTAGCAGCCCTAGCGGGTTTAGCGACCGTGACCAACTCAAAGTCGAGGTCAGGCAATTTCATGTCGCACCTCCCACACGTCCCGGCGCCGAACGCCAGCGATGAACGCGCCGCCTGGCACCCCCCGCGCCCAGCCGTGCTCCTCCAGCACCCCCATGAGCCTCCGAGCGGATGCCTTGTCGCGGACGAACGAGGGGCCGTATTGGTAGACGTCGGGGAGGGAGACCAGGCGCCCGCGGCCGCGCAGCCAGGTGAGCAGCTTGGAGGCATCACGGAGGCGGCCGTCCGTACTCGCCAGCCCATTGAGCCGGAGCGCTTCCCCCAGGTAGAACCTTGCCAAGACGATCCCCGCCTGAACGTGAGCTAGCTCAAGCTCGCCTGCGTCAGGTTGCTCGACAAGGGCGACCACTCCGGCGAGCCGAAGAACATGCTCGGCTGCTTTTGCGGCGAGGGCCGTGACCGGTCTGAACGCGCCGTCGGAGCGCAGGTTCTTCTGCACCCAATCATGGAACTTTGTCCATACCTCCTTGGCGGGCGGTGACAGCCGAAGTGACCGTGGGTGAAGCTCGCGCAGGTCCTGTTCACTTGTTGGCAGTGGCCGGTTGAGGAGTTCCAGCATGCGTTGGTGATAGGCCGTGTACTGGGGCGATGCAGCTGGGTCCTCCGCCACGTACGACTGGGCGCCAAGCGTTGACTCTGGCCACGAGACAAGACACCGAGCCAGAAACCCTTGCTCGCGCGCCAGCGGGTCGCCCAAGAGTGTTGGGGCCACGACGGGCTGAACCATTACATGAAGCGACACCCGTCGCCCGAGAAGCACCACGCTGCCATCTCCAGCTCGTGTGCGCGTCACGCGCTTGCCGTCCCAAAGGCCAGACAACCCGCTGAGGGTCTTCAGGCGGTTCTCCTCGTTCATCGCGTGGCCACCGAGGAAGCGCCCGCCCTCGTCCGAGAAGATTCCAAACGACGGTCGCCCGACAGCGAGATATTTCACGATGCCCTCGTAGGTAGGCTCCTCGGTGAGCAATTGTGGTTGCCGCGGTTCCGGCGGTCGTGGTCCAAGCGCGAGCAGGGCGCCTTCCTTCGCTTCTCGCCCGGTGCTCCGACGAACTTCCTGATCGCGTGTCTTCTCCCAAGCGGCCAGTTTCGCCTCGTAAGCGGGGTACTCCTCTCGGAAGCGCCTTGCAAGGGTCTCCTCGAAGGCGTAGTGGGGAGCGAGGGCGACTCGGTCGGTTGCGCTCTTTCTCCCTCCGCTCTCCAGGATCGACACCAGGAAGAGCGACAATGGAATGCACCGACCATCGATCTCCACGTCAGCATGCGCCTGCGTTGCGAGCGCAGCGGCGGCTAGCAGGGAATGAGCGGTCGTGGCCGCGGGGGCCTGGATGATCCTCTCAAGGACACTCTCGGCGCCTCCTAGAACCCCGCCAAGCGCGTCGACGGGAAAATCGTCGGCCGCAGGGAGTCCCCGGTGCAGCGGCTGTGATTCGGGCCAGGGTTGATCGGTGCCCTCGGGTTTGGTGTCTGCCTCACACGACGCCTCGTACAGTTCAGTTGGCAGGCTGCTCATTCCACACCCTCCCTCCACCCCTGCTGGCCATCTCCTTGCGGAGCACAGCGACCAGGATTTCCTTGATCTGTTTGTCCTCGATTGGTTGTTCAAGGTTGACCTGAGCCCATGCCCACAGCAGCCCAGAGGCGACCTTGAAAGTAAACGACCCTCGGACGGCCTGGTACACCAGGCCAGCCATACTCAGAAGGGAATCGGCCCGGTGACCCCGTGGGACGAAATCGCCGGCAAGCTTTCCCCAGTCTTCCGGTGTCCGCCGGCGGCGTGCCGATAGGCTGGAGAGCGTCCACGCGGGCATTTCCGCTAGGCCGAGATCATCCGGGTGCCGTTCCACATCCCAGGCGTAGCACTCGCCAGAGGCGTGGACCGAGGGCGGTGCCAAGACGTAGCCACCGTCGGCCTTGATATCCACGCCGGCTCCAAGCGCGTGGGCACGACTGGGCACCTGCTGGCCTGGGTGACGCAGGTAGATGTGCCGGCCGCCCCCCCCGGTATTGACCTCAGGCGTGCGCGGGAGCGCCCCCCAGGTCCTTTCCAGCTCCAGCAGGGTCTCGTCTCCACCGTGGCGCGGGTCGATGTCGATCACGACGAGGCCGGACACCGCGCCCGTCCTGATCCCAACGGAGGCGGCAGGCCACCTCCGCCACCACGATTCGAGCAGGTCAGGCCGTGTGGTGGCCCCGTTCAGCCCGTTGGCCAGGCGCGGATGCTTGCCGGCGCTGCCGCACCCGTCTTGCCCGCAGGAGCACCGGCCGCCAGAGGCGCTGTGGACCGGAAGCACAGGCCATCCGCGTGCAGCGTAGGAGAGGGCGGCCTCCAACGGCACGGAGGTGTCCAAGCCGGGCGGCTTGTTCAGAGGTCGGGTCATTTGCGTCGTCTCCACCGAGTCTGCATTCATGACCTGGCCCCTACTGGAGGTCGCCATCGCATTCGAGGCCACCCCCGGCCTGGGTGCGCTTGGCGACAAACGCCGCGATGTCTGTCTCGAGGTACCTGACCAGCCGGCCGACCTTCACGTAGGGCAAGTCGTAGCGCTTCTTGCAGCGCCAAGTCGCCAGCGTCGCAGGCTCCACGCCGAGACACGCCGCCGCCTCTCCTTCGGTCAGTAGCTTGGGAAGAATCTGATCAATCACAGAGAGCCTCCAGTGGATGGTGTCCACTGAAAGCAATGTAAAACAATGTGTTACGTGGACGCTATGTTGGGTGACTTATTGCTCAGAGGTTGGTCGAAGGTTTCGAATTCGGCGGCGAATGGTGTCGACGTTCCCGCCAGCGGTCTCGGAGATCGCGCGTGCCACAGCGCTGATCGATAGCCGTGCGTCTCGGCTCCAGATGGTCTCAGCCTGTTCCTTCCAGTGGGCGACGGTTGTCTCGTTGTAATCCCTCCAGCGCTTCTTCTGGCCCTTCCGCGCGCCTAGCTTCTGCCGTTCGCTTAGAGGTTTCCTGACCCATTGGCGGTGGAAGAGCTCAGCCATCGCCAGCGGCTCCCACGGAAGCGCATGGAGTCGTCCGGCCAGTAGGCCGACGAACAATGCCGCCCGCGCGCTGGCCTCTGCGTCTCCGGATTCGAGCTTCCAGTCTAGGATGTCGAGCGAGGCATCAAGCCCAAACGCAAAGGCGGCGTTGGCTGGCAGAGACGCGAGCCGGCGATGCCGCTCCTCGACCGACTCTCCGCAGGCGTTCATGATGTTCAACATCGTTTCGTTGTTGTAGCCCTTCGAACTCCCAATTCCGGCCTTGTTCAGCTCAGCTCGTGCGGCGCCCCGGATGTCCTCCAGGAGTTGAGCGAGGGACTTCATCAGGGTCGTAGTCAGAGCGATATGCGGCTGTCCCCGTTCATCAAGAACGACCTCTGAAGCCGGTGCGGGGTTCAGCGGTCCATAGCGCTTGGTGAAGCCCTTCGCCTTAGCCACGTTGGCCTCCCGTGGGGAACGCCACAACCTCACCACTGGTGGCCAACCCGCCCGCTGTAAGGATCGCGGCCGTGGCTTGCTCCATGGCCTGCCGGATGGGGTCAAGGTTCAGGTGCGCGTAGATCATCGTCGTGCTGATGTCGCGGTGCCCCAGCGTCTCCTTGATGACCGCCAGGTTCGCGCCCAGTGCGGCCTGCCAGCTTCCCAGCGTCCGCCGGAGGTCGTGAACATGAAGGTCCTTGATCTCGGCGGTCTTCAGGAGCGTCGCCCAGGCCCTCTTCGGTTCAATGTAGTGGCCGCTCGCCCCAGTAGTGGGGAAGACCCACTCGGTCCCGTTCCTTGCAACGGTGCGGTCGAGTTCGAGCCGTCGAGCCTGCCTCTGTGTGGCAGGTGCGACGCTGGCGGCGTCCACTCTCTGGGCCAGAGCGGTAAGGTCTGCCTTCCGCTGGCGCAGGATATCGACGGCAACAGGGACCAGAGCAACTCGCTGTTGCTTGCGGCCCTTCGCCACTGCGGCGGGGATCGTCCACGTTCGCCCCTCGAAGTTGATGTCCTCCCATCGCATGCCCTGTACGTTCGCCCTGCGGGCTCCTGTTAGGAGACACATGAGGACGAAGTCACGGAAGGTCCGATTCTGCTGCGCTGTGAGCGCGGTGAAGAAGCGGGGCAGCTCATCCGCGCCGAGGAAGCGCTCACGGGTGAGAACGTCGAACTTCTTTACGCCCCGGCAGGGGTTGTCGCCCTCCCATCCCCACTCCGCTGCCTTGTTGAACATGTGGCGGAGCAAGGAGAGCATGTGGTTTGCGGCGTAGTGGCCGTGCTCCCTTCCGATCCTGGCGTGCAGCGTCTGAACGTCCCTTCGGCGGATCGTGAAAAGCTGGCGGTGCTTCCAAGTTGCCAGATAGGCGCCGAAGAGCCACTCGTCGGCCGCAACGCTGGAAACCCTCTTGTACGGTTTGGCATGCTCCTCGAGGTACCGGTCGAACAGCTCCTGAAGCGTTTGGTTGCTCCGGATGGCTGCCTGCGTCCTCGCGGGGTTCTTGCCGAGCGCTATCTCGGAGTTGTAGCCCGCTGTGATGCCGCGAGCCTGTTCAATCGACAGGTCCGGGAACGGCCCGATCAAAATGCGCTCAGGGCGCCTGTCGATCCTCCTGTAGAGAAAGAAGACCTTCTGGCCACTTGGGTGGATTGCGAGGCTGAGACCCTTCGTATCAGTGTCGTACACATAAAACCGAGAGGTGCCTTTTGGCTTCAAACCTTCAAGACGGCGCTTGGTAAAGGACAAACGCATCTTCTTCTGTGCTACATTGGTGCTACCATCAGGGTCAGACATGGGCACCCTCCGTCATTCAAGGTCAACCCATTCTAGGCATAACTTTTTTGTATGTCAATACTTGGTCTAGCCAGTCAACTCCGGGTCAATTAGGGAAATATTGCATCCTTGAAACTCCGGATCTGAAGGCCGGGCGTTCGAATCGCCCCGGGCGCACCACCCATCACGACATCCAATCGGCGCCGTCGCATTTCCTCTCCCATGAAGGAGAATGCGATAGACCTTTTCCCTTCTTACCAGGAGAACAACCTCACCGGTTGCCGGCCCGCCGACGCGCGGGTGGCGAGCCGTGCACTGAGGCAGCGGGCGCGATGGGCTTGAAAGGCGAGACGCCCGGGCGTTTGTCGACTACGCCGGACCTGGAGGTGCCAATGTTCCTCCCGTGGATCTAGAGGAGCTCCTCCATGGACCTCAGGGCACTCACCGTCCCAGCAAGCCCGAGTCCAAGAAAGGTGGTAAGCAACTCGTCGACTGATCTTGCGTAAGCCCTCGCCGTACCCCGTCTTGATCTGACTCGGTTGTCCGGCGATGCTCCGGGCATGGACGACGAACGGATCATCGAGCAGGGCCAGCACCTCTTCGAAGAGCTTGCCGGGCAGCGACAGCG
>JAJXYW010000027.1 GCA_021780415.1 Acidobacteriota bacterium | reverse complement strand
CGGCGGGGAGGTCGGAGCGCTTGCTGTGGCAGAGGTTGTCGAGGATGGTGACCTGATGGCCAGCCTCCATGAGGATCGTGGCGACGGTGCCGCCGATGTAGCCGGCGCCTCCGGTTACGAGGACGTTCATTGGGGCTCCTTGTTCGAGATGGCGATGGCGGTGCGCAATGTGCTGGCGGCTGACTCGGGGGTGATGTCGCGTTGGGGGGAGCCGAGGAGTTCGAAGCCGACCATGAATTTGCGGACGGTGGCGGAGCGCAGGAGCGGCGGATAGAAGTGGAGGTGGAGGAGCCACTCGGGATGGGCTGCACCGTCGGCGGGCGCGGGGTGGAGGCCCATGGAGTAGGGGAAGGGTGTGTCGAAGACGCGGTTGTAGCCGCTGGTAACGAGCTTGAGGATGGCGGCGAGGCCGTCGCGCTGGGGGTCGGTGAGGTCTTCGACGCGGGCGACGTTTTGCTTCGGGAGGAGCAGGAGTTCGAAGGGCCAGACGGCCCAGAAGGGCACGAGGGCTGCCCAGGTTTCGTTCTCGGCGACGATGCGCTCCTGCTGGGTGAGTTCGAGGGCCAAGTAGGCGGAGAGGAGTTGCTGGTTGTGCTGGGCGTGGTACTCGTGTTGCGCGGAGAGTTCGATGGCAGGCTCGTTGGGGATGTGTTCGGTGGCCCAGATCTGGCCGTGGGGATGGGGGTTGCTGGCACCCATCATGGCGCCGCGGTTCTCGAAGATCTGGACGTACTGGATGTCGGGGCGCGCACCGAGCTCTGCTGCCTGGGCAGCCCACATGTCGACGACGCGGCGAATTGCGGCGGGGTTCATGGTGGCAAGAGTGAGGTCGTGGCGAGGGTCGAAGCAGAGGACGCGGCAGACGCCACGCTCGGTATGGGCGCGGAGAAGGCCCGCGTTGGCGATGTCGATGGCGGCATGGGGGACGTCGGACTTGAGAGCGGCGAAGTCGTTTTCGAAGACGTAGGTTCCGGGGTAGTCAGGGGTGTGGTGGCCGCCGGCGCGGGTGTTGCCGGGGCAGAGATAACAGGCGGGATCGTAGGTGAGGGACTGAGGCTTGGCGGTGTCCTCGGTTTGACCCTGCCAAGGGCGCTGGGTACGGTGCGGGGAGACGACGACCCACTCGCGCTTGAGGGGATTCCAGCGGCGGTGGGGTGATTCCAGAAAGAGATTGTCGATCATGCGCGGTCCTTGAGGGAGGTGGGGATGCGGAGGTGAGCGTTGCGGATGTAGGCTCCGTCGACTGCGTCGCAGACGTAGGTTTCGGCGGCGATGTTGAAGCGCTGCTTGTAGGCGGCCTTGAGTGCGGAGGCGAAGGCTTCGCTGTGGGTGCGGTCGACAAGGTTGACGGTGCAGCCGCCGAAGCCGCCGCCGGTAAGACGGGCTCCGAAGCAGCCGGGAAGGGTGGTTGCGGTTTCGACGAGGAAGTCGACTTCTTCGCAACTGCACTCGAAGTCGTCGCGCTCGCTGGCGTGGCCGGCGAGCATGAGCTTGCCGAAGGCGATGGGGTCGCCGGCAAACATGGCGAGCCTGGCATCGCGGACGCGGGCGTTGTCGGAGATGATGTGGCGGCAGCGGCGGAAGGCGGCGGGCGACATCTCGGATTGCGCAGCTTCGAGTTGGGCGAGGGTGGTGTCGCCGAGGTCGCGGACGCCGAATTTTTTTACGAGGATGGCCTGGCCTTCTTCAGACTCGCGGCGGCGGATACCGTACTCGCCGGTGGCGACGGAGTGCTTGACCATGGAGTTGCAGACGACGATTTGCGTATGCGCGAGATCGCCTTTGTTCATGGGGAGATGCTCGTAGGTGAGGGAGCGGGTGTCGAGCAGGAGAGCGTGGCCGGCCTTGGCGGCGGTGATGACGAACTGGTCCATGATGCCGCAGGGGGAGTGGACGTACTCGTTTTCGGCGCGGCGGGCGAGGACGGCGATGTCTTCGATGCTGAGTTCGACGTTGGCGAGCGCGAGGAGGGCCATGGCGGTGGCGACTTCGACGGAGGCCGAGGAGCTGACGCCGGCGCCGAAGGGTACGTTGCCGGTGAGGTGGAGATTGAAGGCGGGGGGATCGATGCCACGCTGCTGGAGCTGGCGAAGGACTCCGACGGGATAATCGGTCCAGTTGCGGCGCGCGGGGGAGCGATCGCTGCGGTCGAGGGTGAGGGTTTCGGGGAAGATCTCGCTGGTGAAGTGGTAGAGATCGTCTTCACGCGGGGAGATGGTGGCGTGAGTGGTGAAGGGAATCGCCATGGGAAGGACCAGGCCGCCGGTGTAGTCGGTGTGCTCGCCAAGCAGATTGACGCGGGCGGGTGCTATGGATTGGATTGTCTTCGGCGATGCAGATACCGGGGTGGGGTGGGAGGGGGAGTTGGTTGAGGGCAAGGAATTTTCGTCTCCGCTGCCATGATAAGGCAACGTTTACCTAAAGGCACCCTACAAAAGGCGGGAGAAGGAAATTTTCTGGATCAGGGAGCGACTTCGGAGGCGGAGGCGGCGCTGAGTTGATGGATGGCGAGCCAGGTCTGCTGATAGGCGCTGAGGGCGTCGAGGGTGGTGGAACGGGCGTCGCGTAGGGCGTCGAGGTAGTCGATGAGGGCGATGCCGCCGTGCTCGAAGGCGTATTGGGCGATGGAGAGGACGTCGTGGGATTCGTCGAGGTAGTGGGCGCCGAAGCGATCGGAGAGGCGTTTGGATTGGGTGTAGCCGATCCATGCCTGATCGACGTCGGAGATGACCTGAAAGCGGGCGGCGGTTTCGGTGAGGCGCGAGGCGTCGGCCTGAAAGCGGGCGGTGTCCTTGTTGCCCTGGTTGCGGTCGAAGATGCGGAGGGGAATGTTGATGTTGAAGCCGGCAGACCGCTCGGGGCCGGTGAGGTCGAACTCGCCTTCGAGGGTGGGGTCGGCGGTGCCGTTGGCGATGGCGAGGCGGGAGTTGGCCTCTGCTGCGGCGACGCCGAAGCGAGTGGCTGCGTAGTCGGGCCGGTTGGTGAGGGCGGTTTGAAGGAGCTGGTCCCGGGTCTGGGAGATGGCGGGGGGCACGACGTCTCCGGTGATGTCGAAGTCGGTGGAGGGAGACTCGACGCCGATGAGGGTCTGGAGCTGGTCGCTGGCCTGGCGAAGGTTGATGATGTCGTTGGCCTGGTCGGATTCGAAGTCGCCGAGCTGGAGGTCGAGGCGCTCGTAGTCGAGCTTGCCGAGGTCGCCGGCGGTGAAGCGGTCGTGGGCGATGTCGACTTCGTGGCCGAAGTCTTTGAGGCTGGCGCTGGAGAGCTGGAGGGACTGCTTGGCGATGAGCATGCGGGTGAAGGCGGTCTTGACGGCGAGCTCGGCCTGGCGGATGGAGTCCTCGAGTTGGGCCTGGGTCTGGCTGGTGGTGGCGCGTGCGTCTTCCAGACGCCACTTGCGCTTCTGTCCGCGCTCGAAGAGGCGTGAGACCTGAAAGGCGTAGGCGTAGGGATTGTTGACGCTGGCCGGTTCGGTGATGTCGGCGCCGGTGATGCCGAAGTTGGGATTCTGGCGGACGCCAGCCTGGAGCTCCTGAGCGCGGACGGCCTGGAGGTTCTGCTCGGCGGCGAGGATGGTGGGATTTTTCGAGCGGGCAAGATCGAGGACCTGCGCGAGGGTGAGCGCGCCGGGTTTCGAGGGGGGAGCGGTGCG
>JAJXYW010000048.1 GCA_021780415.1 Acidobacteriota bacterium | reverse complement strand
GCCCGCCACCCTAATCATCATCCTTTTTCTTCGCATGCCGCACCAGCAGCGCAGCCGGCGGAGGCGTCTTCCCCATCGCGTCCTGCCACAGAATCAAATTCAGCTTGTATGTGTCCGCGCGGTCCGCATGGCTGAAGTCCATCTTCATCGAAGCAGCCGCTCCCGGAGCCGTCAGCTGATTCGCCGTATAAATCAGTCCATTCACACGGTTCGACTCGTTCGCGACAAACGCCGACTGGTCCCCCGGCCCCGTAAACAACGTCGAGATCAGCGGCGCAAATGCATCATTGTTATTCATCGGAGGCACATCCAGCAGCGTCTCCATCGTCCGCAGCACGCTCACCGTCGAGTAGAACCGGCTGTCCACAAACGCCCCTTTTCCCACCCCTGCATGCGGCGCATACTTGCTCACCACAATCGCCAGCGACCGGTGCGCGTCCACATGATCGGCTCCATTCTGCGCATCGTCCTCCAGAATAAAAAACGCCGTATCGTCCCAGTAGGCCGAGTGCGAAACGGCCTCCACCGCCCGCCCAATCGCCAGGTCATTATCCGCCACCGAACTCTTCGGCGACGGCCCTCCCGGCCGCGTCCCCGCCGTATGATCGTTCGGCAGCCGCAGTTGAATAAAGTTCGGCATCGTGTCATGTCCCGCCGCGCGGTCCTTCTCCCACACCGCCAGATGCCTCAGGAAGATATTCACCCGAATCTGGTCAGGCACGCGCAGGTTGAAGTCCGGCGACTCCGCCGCAAAGTGTCCCACCAACTCCGGCTTCGTTGCGACGTTATGTGCCAGCCTGGGAATCGGCCACGGCCACAGATTCTTCCCTCCGCCCCACTCCGCGGGAATCTCTTCCCCCGGCAATATCGTCGGCGTCGCGCAAGCCACTTCGCCGCCCAACATCGGTCCCTGCTGCGGATTCCGCCCCATCGTCTTCGCGCCCTTGTCTCCGCAAAACACCGAAGAAATATATTCGGCAAAGTGATACACCGTCCGTCCATGCGCAGCCATATCCGTCCAGATATAACCACTCCGCGGCTCGACCACATCCGGAATATGCTGCAGCAGCGGATACCCATCCGCAACCATTCCCTCGTAGTCGTACGTGCGCTGCCCCCCACGATAGTTCTGCTGCCACGTGTCCTCTAGATAGTCCGTCCCAATCGCCGCATTCGACCACACGTGCCCATCGCCCGACACCTCAGCCGAGTCATAGAAGTTATCCAGCACCCCAAACTGCAACGCCAGCGCATGCTGGTTCGGCGTCACCGCAGCTCCATACATCGTCAGCGCCGCATCGCCATTGCCCACCGGCTTTCCGTCCCTGCTCAGGTCACCCAGCACCTGGTCGTACGTCCGGTTCTCCTTGATGATGTAGATCACATGCTTGACCGGGTTCTTTCCACCCGCAAACCGGATCGTCTCCTTCGCCGCCCTCATCCGGTTCGACTCCAGCACCACCTCCGTCGAAGCCTTCAGCCCCGCATCCACCGCCTTCTCATCCATCGCCGCCAGCGACCCATACAACAGCGTCCCAATGTACGTGGAAGCTCCGTGCATATGGGCTCCCGAGGCCCCCGCGACAATCCGCTGCGGGAAGTTGTTCGGTCCCGTTCCTTTACCCTTATCGGTCGTCACATACAGCTTCCCGCCTGTAGAGGCCAGCGCCAGCGGCATATACTCCGTCGGCACAAACCCCACCGGCTCCACGAACCCCTTGGCCTTCGCCACCCCGCGCAGCCGGCGCGGATCGATCACCGCCACCGCATCCAATCCAAGGTTCGCAACATACACCCGCGTCCGATCCGCATTCATCGCCAGCGCCACCGGCTCCGCCCCAAAGTAGCTCTGCCCCGGCAGCCGCGTATCGAAGTACCCTCTCGCCACCAACTCCGGCGCATGCTCCGTCCCAATCGCCACCGCCGCCACCGCATCCCGGTTCGACAGCGCCACATACATCACCCCCGCTCGCTCATCCAGCAGCAGCGCGCAAGGATGCGTCCCCGGCGCAATCGCCGACCTTGGCTTCAGCAGCGCCAGCCTCCGCACCACCTTGCCGCTCATGAGGTCCAACTCCACCACCTCGCTGGCATTCCACAGCGCCACAAACGCGCGCCGCCCATCCTTCGTCACCGCCAGCGCAATCGGATACGTCGACGGCACATCCACACTCTCACTCACGTCAAACGCCCGCTCAATCTCCCCCGTCTGCTCATCCATCAGCGCCACCGAGTCCGACAGGTTCTCCGCCACCAGCAGCCGCTCCTTCGTTCCTGGCACCACCGCAATCGCCGCCGGATACGACACTCCCAGCGTCCCTCCATCCTCCTCGCGATACGCCGTATGCCTTCCCTCCGCCAGCTTCACCAGCGGCAGCTTCAGCAACCCCTCCGGCGTCAGCACCCCATCACTGAACCCGTACACGACAATCCCATTGCCCGTCTTCTTCCCCCCATCGCCCATCGGGTCGGTAGATGACGCCAGGCTCACATACACCTTCGTTCTATCCGCGCCAAACGCCAGCCCGGAGAAGTACGTCTGGGTCGCCCCTTCACCCACCCGCGCATCCGGAAAATCCTTCACAGCACCCGTGCTCGTATCCATCACCGCCAGCGACTGCGCATAGTCCGACTCAACCGTCCCATAGCCCGCATTCAGGCTCACCACCCACCGCCCATCCGGCGACACGGCCAGCGACATCGGCAGACTATTCAATCGCTGCGGGTCTCCCTGCACCGGCAACAGCAACTGCTTACTTGATGGCAGATTCACCACCGTCTGCGCCGTCGTCCGGGGCTGCAATACCACCAGGCTCAACACCACCGCCACGGCCCCAAAACACCCTCCCCGCCTGTTCAGAACCCCCAATGTTGCCATTACAAATGTCTTACACACGCGGCTTCACCCTCCGAGTATCGTCAGTTATAGGACGTGCTATCCACACTACTCCCAAGGACAGAGCCCGAAGATGAACACCACATTACCCGAAGTTGAACAGAGAGTCGCACCACCTGCCAGCCCTCTCCTCGCCGCCCACCAGGTCACGCAGAAGATCAAGCAGGATCTGCGCATGGGCCGCGAGCATCAGCAGGGTCGCATCAACTGGATAACCACCATCGCCATGGGGCTCTTCCATGTCGGTGCCATCGCCGCGCTCTTCTTTTTCTCCTGGAAGAACCTCGCTGCCTTCTTCATCATGTACTTCTTCGCCATCAACGTCGGCATCGGCATGGCCTACCATCGCCTGCTCACGCACCGCGGCTATCGCGTGCCCAGGTGGCTGGAGTACTTCGTCACCGCCTGTGGCTGCCTCGCCCTCGAAGGCGGTCCCATCTTCTGGGTGGCCACCCACCGCGTCCATCATCAGAACTCCGATCAGGAAGGCGATCCCCACACCCCGCACGACGGAACCTGGTGGGCCCACGCCGGCTGGATCCTCTCCGGTCGCGCCCTCCACTCCGAGACCGCTCTCCTTGGCCGTTACGCCCCCGATCTCACCCGCGACCGCGTCCACGTCTGGCTCTCGAAGTACCATTACGTTCCGCTGGTCGTCACCGGCCTCGCGCAGCTTGCCATCGGAGCCGCGCTCTCGCCCGGCCATCGTCTCGTCGGCGCCATCGGCATGATGCTCTGGGGAACCTTCCTCCGCGTCAC
>JAJXYW010000076.1 GCA_021780415.1 Acidobacteriota bacterium | reverse complement strand
GGGCAATAAGCCGATTCCCTTCCTCGATTACAGAGCTAGACGTGCGGTAAGGGGCCGAAGATTCGCCAGACAGCGAAGCCGCGCATGGCGCGCGGCTTCGCTGGTGGATGGATGAGAGTTAGCTGTTGCCGCCACCCTGAGGAGTCGCACCTGTGGGGGCCGGACGACGGCCGCGACGACGACGGCCACGACGCTGAGCGGCAGGACGGGCTCCGGAAGCATCGGACGCTGCGCCCTCCTGGGGCTCGCCGCTGGTTGCTGCGGCCTCGTCTACACCTTCGTCCTCTCCGTCGAAGTCATCGTCCTCGTCGAAGTCTTCTCCGCTGTCGAGAACGATGGTGGTGTCATGCTTGGGCTCGGCGCGCTCAACGGGCGCAGGACGGTCGGTGCGCTCGGGACGTGGGCCGCGATCACGGTCACGATCACGACCACCGCGCTCGCCACGATCTGAACGCTCGCCGCGCTCACCGCGATCTGAACGTTCGCTGCGCTCGCCCCCGCCAGATTGCTCAGCGACGGGCGGGAGGCCCAGCTTCTCGCGCTGCTCGCGAAGGACTGCCTTGCGGGAGAGCTTGATGCGATTGCCCTCGATGGAGAGGACCTTGACCAGGATCTGATCGCCCTCGCGGAGCTCGTCCTTGACTTCCTTGACGCGATGCTCGGCGATCTCGGAGACGTGGAGGAGTCCATCGGTACCGGGGAAGATCTCGACGAAGGCGCCAAACTCGGCGAGCCGGACGACCTTGCCGAGGTAGGTCTTGCCTACTTCGGGGACGGCCGTGATGTCGGAGATCATCTGGATGGCCTTGGCGAGACCCTCGGCGTCGGACGAAGCCACATTGACGCGGCCGGTGTCGTCGACATCTATCTTGACGCCAGTTGCATCCACGATGCCACGGATAATCTTGCCGCCGGGTCCGATGAGGTCGCGGATCTTGTCGGTGGGGATCTGGAGGGTGTGGATGCGGGGAGCGAACGCACTCTTCTCATCGGCAGCCTTGGAAATGACGGCATCCATGGTGTCGAGAAGGAATAGACGGCCCTGGCGTGCCTGCTCGAGAGCTTCACGCATGATCTGGGTGGTGATGCCCATGATCTTGATGTCCATCTGCAGCGCGGTGATACCGTTGCGGGTTCCGGCGACCTTGAAGTCCATGTCGCCGTAGTGGTCCTCGGCACCTGCGATGTCGGTGAGGACGGCGTACTTGTCGCCTTCCTTGACCAGGCCCATCGCAACGCCGGCGACCGAACCCTTGAGGGGAATGCCAGCCTGCATGAGGGAGAGCGAGGCACCGCAAACCGTCGCCATCGAGCTCGAGCCGTTGGACTCGAGGATGTCAGAGACGACACGGAGGGTGTAGGGGGACTCGTCCTCGGCGGGGAGGACGGCCTCGATGGCGCGCCAGGCGAGGGCGCCGTGGCCGATTTCGCGACGACCTACGCCGGTCATACGTCCAACTTCGCCAACAGAGAACGGCGGGAAGTTATAGTGCAACATGAACTTCCGCTTCTGCTCGCCTTCGTAGCTTTCCATGCGCTGGGCATCGTCGGTTGTGCCGAGAGTTGCGCTGACCAGGGCCTGGGTTTCGCCGCGGGTGAAGAGAGCCGAACCGTGGACGCGGGGGAGTACACCGGTCTCGATGGTGATCTTGCGGATCTCGTCGAATGCGCGGTGGTCGGGGCGGATGCGGTCGTTGAGAACCTGCTCGCGGAAGATCGTCTCGCGCAGGCCTTCGAAGTACTTGGAGAGCTTCTTGCTGGCGTTGGGATCGTCGGCGGGGAGTTCCTTCTTGAGCTCGTCCTTGATCTCCTTGACCTTGGCGTAGCTGTCGAATTTGGGGTACTTGAGGGTGTCGAGGGCGTCCTTGAGGCGGTCGCCCACCTTGGCCTTGAGAGATGCGGCGTACTCGGTGTCGTTCTCAAGCTCGGGGACGGTGCGCTTGGCCTTGCCAGCGAGCGAGACGAGGTGGTCGATGCCGGCGACGATCTTCTTGATCTCTGTGTGAGCGAACTCGATGGCTCCGACGACTACTTCTTCGGAGATCTCCTTGGCGCCGGATTCGACCATGACGATGCCGTCCTTGGTGCCGACGACCATGATGTTGAGCTTGCTGACGAGACGCTCGGCATAGGTCGGATTGACGAGGTACTGGCCGTCAATGTAGCCGACGCGGACCGCGCCGACGGGGCCGTGGAAGGGGATGTCCGAGAGGGCGAGAGCGCAGCTTGCGCCGTTGATGCCAAGGACGTCGGGATCGTTTTCCTTGTCGGCCGAGTAAACGAATGCGACGACCTGAGTCTCGTTACGGAAGGCCTCCGGGAACAAGGGGCGGATGGGGCGATCGATCTGGCGCGAGGTCAGGATCTCCTTCTCGCTGGGGCGACCTTCGCGCTTGATGAAGCCGCCGGGGATGCGTCCGCCAGCATAGGTGAACTCACGGTATTCGACGGTGAGCGGGAAGAAGTCGATGCCCTCTTTGGGGTCGGGGGAGGCGACGGCGGTGGCCAGAACGGCGTTGTCACCGCTGGTGGTGAAGGCTGCGCCGGAGGCCTGCCTCGCGATGCGTCCTGTCTCGAATTTAATGTGCTTGCCACCGGCAAGCTCAACGGTTACGTCCTGCTTCATAAGCATTCCTCTTTTTCTGTTTGTCTTTAAGCTTGTTGGGTCGTCGGGCGCTGGCTCGCGGAGGAGCCGGGCTATGACGAAAGCCCCGCCGAAGCAGCTTCGGTCGGGGCTTCAGATTCTTTGGCTGTGGTCGCGGAAGAAGACTGATGCCGACGCGATGAGGCACCGCTATGTGCGTCGAGTCGAGCGGCGCAGACAGAAGTACTTGCAGTCCCTTCCATCCCGTCGATGGCTTTGCGCAGATTCAATCTTCAACCACTCCTGGTGAGGCCGCCTTGGCAGAACGTGGCCGAAGCAGCACTGAATAGGCTACTTGCGGATACCCAGCTTGGCAATGACGTCACGGTAGCGATCGGAATCCGTCTTCTTGAGATAGTCCAGAAGGCGGCGGCGCTTGCTCACCAGCATCAACAAACCACGGCGCGAGCCATGATCCTTCTTGTGGGTTTTGAAGTGCTCGGTCAGCTCACCGATACGCTCGCTGAGGATCGCAATCTGCACCTCGGGACTTCCGGTGTCCGAGTCATGCGTGCGGAACTTGGTAATAATGTCAGTCTTTTTCGCGGTTGCCAACACGGCGGGTCTTACTCCTGATTCTCTATGCGCTAGTCCACTTCTCTCAGTGTCCAGTTAAAAGATACCACGCTGGGGCTCTAAAGTTGCCGCCCCAGCGCGCGATTCGTCGGTCCATTCCCTGATTCCACTAGGCGAGATGCGCTTTGAGGAACTCCAGCGCGCGCTGGCGAGCCAGAGTGGTGGCCGCCGGCACATAGCTGGCGCGGGCTTCGTTAGCAAAGGCGTGCCCTGCACCCTCATAGAGGAAGATTTCAACCTCGGGATGGGAAGAACGCACAGCGTCGATCTGGTCCTTGCCGATGTGATCGTCGTTGGCTCCGAAGTGGAGTTGGACGGGGCAGGACGGCTGCTCTGCGGCGACCTTGCCAATGCCGCCAGCATAGTAGCCGACGGCACAACTGAGGTTCATGCTGAGCGACTTGGCGCGCGTTGCGCTCAACCAGGTGAGGAGTCCTCCGTAGCAAAA
>JAJXYW010000156.1 GCA_021780415.1 Acidobacteriota bacterium | reverse complement strand
ATCGGGAACCACACAGCTACAAATCGAGCGCGCGCACTTCTTCGGTTCAGACATATTCCAACCCTCCTTGGGAGATGCCTGTTCAGAAGCCTCTCACCCGTAAGAGGTTGTCCCACCTCCTGAATCGCCCTACACTCCATCAGCTCCCGCCGTCCGCGCAGGACCGCAGGACTTCAGCATCTGCTCCGCATGCCGCAGGCTGGTCTCCGTCAGGCTCGCCCCCGACAGCATCCGTGCAATCTCCTCCACCCTCTCCCCCTGTTCCATTCGCCGCACGCCGGTCTGCGTCCTCCCCCCGCGTTCCGCCTTCTCAATCAGAAAGTGCTGGTCCGCGAACGCCGCAATCTGCGGCAGATGCGTAATGCAGATCACCTGCTGCGCCTGCGACAGCGTCTTCAGCTTCTGCCCCACCGCCTCCGCGGCCCGCCCGCCAATCCCAATATCGATCTCGTCAAACACCAGCGTCCGAGGCAGCGCGCTCTTCCTTCGCTTCGAGACTGCCACCCCCTCCTCCACGCTCACCTTCAGCGCCAGCATCACCCGGCTCATCTCGCCCCCTGACGCAATCTCCGTCAACGCCTTCAGCGGCTCTCCCGGGTTCGTCGCAATCCTGCACTCCACCCGGTCCCATCCAAACGCCGTCCAGGCCTCCACCTCCTCGCGCGCCTGCACCACCACCTCAAACCGCGTCTGCATTGCCAACTCATTAATTTGCCGCTCCGCCACCTTGGCCAGCTTCTTCGCCGCCGCACTTCTCTCCGCCGACAGCTTCCGCGCCAACACCATATACTTCGCCGCCGCCAGCGTCAGCTCCTTCTCCAGCTCCGCCAGCCGAGCATCGCGGTTCTCCAGATCCGCCAGCTTCCCCGCCACCTCCGCCCCAAATGCGACCACCTCGGCCAGGCTGCTGCCGTACTTCCGCTTCAGCCGGTCCAGCGCCGCCAGCCGGTCCTCAATCTCCCCCAGCCTCTCGGGCGACGCCGTCACCTTCCCCGCAAAGTCCCTCAGCGTCGCCGCCGCATCCTCCACCCCCGCCTTGGCCGCGGCCAACTGCTGCGCCGTCTCCTTGAACTGTTCGTCAAATCTGGCCAGATCCTCCACATGCCTTAGCGCGCCCCCCAGCAGCGTCTCCGCCGAAACCTCCGCCTCATACAGCAGTTCCTGCGCCGCCGTAGCCCCCGCAAACAGCCGTTCCGAGTTGGCCAGCACCCGCTTCTCCATCTCCAGCCGCGCATCCTCTTCCGCGTCCACAATCCCTACAGAATCAATCTCTTTCGCCTGAAAGCTCCACAAATCCATCAACCTCAGCCGGTCCTGCTCGGCACTCCGCAACTCGGCAATCCGACCCTCCACCTCGCGCCACCGCTCATACGCTGCCCCCACCTCCTCGCTGCCGATGTCCCCAAACCGGTCCAGCAGCATCCTCTGCTGCGCTGCATCGAACGCCACCAGCGTCTCCGACTGCGCATGCACCAGCGCCAGCTCCGGGGCCAGCAGCCGCAGCACCGCCACCGTCGCCGGCTGATTATTCACGAACACCCGCCCCTTGCCATTCGCGCCAATCTCGCGCCGCAGCAGAATCTCATCGCCCTCCGGATCGATCCCGTTGGCCTCCAGAATCTCCTCCGCACCCGGCGTCGACTCAAACACGCACCCCAGCACGGCCTTCTCCGCTCCAAAGCGCACCACGTCGCTCGACGCCTTCCCTCCCAGCATCAGCGCCAGCGCGTCAATCAATATCGACTTGCCCGCCCCCGTCTCCCCGGTCAGCAGGTTCAACCCCGGCCCAAACACGGCCACCGCATGGTCGATCACAGCATAATTCTCAGCGCGCAATTCCAGCAGCATGCATTGGTCTCTTTCACGCAAGAGCATAGCAGGAGCCGAACCCCGGCCGCCTGTTTTTTCCTCCATCCTCCAACGTACCCACCAAGGTTCGCATCCGCATCCCACCGCCAGTTACACTTGCTATTGACGCCTATGACCCTCTTCACCCTCGCTCTCTTCTTCCAGGACGCCGCCACCCAGGTCCCCACCGACGCCTCCCTCGGCCCCGCCCCCACCGGCCAATCCTCCAGCGCACTCGTCGAGATGCTGCACAACAGCGGCCCCACCGCGCTTACCGTCCTCGCACTCCTGCTCGTCATGAGCATCCTCTCCTGGGCCGTTATGATCTCCAAGTGGCGCTCCTTCAAAGCCGCGGACACGCAGAATCGCCGTTTCCTGCGCGCCTTCCGCAAGTCCGGCCGCCTCTCGGAAATCGCGGCCATCTCCGACCAGTTCAAGCCCAGCCCCCTCGTCGAAGTCTTCAACGAGATCCACGACGAGTACCAGCGCCAGAGCGGCGGCCGCGGCACTCCCCCCAATCCCCAGGGCCTCGAGCGCGCCGCCCAGACCGCCTCCTCCGAAGCCCTCACCCTCATGGAGAGCCGCATGACCTGGCTCGCCACCATCGCGCAGGTCGGTCCCTTCGTCGGCCTCTTCGGCACCGTCATGGGCATCATCGACGCCTTCCACGGCCTCGGAGTCGCCGGTGCCGCCACCCTCCGCTCCGTTGCGCCCGGCATCTCCGAAGCCCTCATCACCACTGCCGCCGGCCTCATTGTCGCCGTCCCCGCCGTCATGGGCTACAACCAGCTCACCGCCCGTCTCCGCGAGTTCGCCGCCCGCATGGACGACTTCGGCCGCGAACTCCTCAACGCCATCGAAAACGCCGCCCGCTACCAGCCCGGCACCCAGCCCCCGCCGCCGGAAGATCCTCGCCGGAGGCAATCCTAACCATGGCCTTCACCGCCCGCGGCAAAACCCAGACCGCCTTGTCCGACATCAACATCACGCCGCTGGTCGACGTAGTGCTGGTCTTGCTGCTCATCTTCATGCTCACCGCGCCGGTGCTGCAGAGCGGCGTACAGGTCGCCGTCCCGCACACCCGCACGGTCAACCAACTCACCGAAGTCCATCTGGTCGTCACCATCGACAAGGACCAGAACGTCTTCCTCCAGGACAAGCCCGTCAACATCCACGACCTGTCCTCCATCCTCGCCGCGAACCCCAAAAACGAGAAGAAAGTCATCTACGTCCGCGCCGACGAAGCCGTCCCTTTCGGCGCCTTCGCCTCCGTCATGGATGCCGTCAAGCAAGCCGGCATCAGCAACATCAGCATCGTCACCCAACCCCTCCAGAAATGATGTTCACAACCCCCAAACTTTCGTCATCCCGAGTTCCACGCCGTCATCCTGAGCGAAGCGAAGGACCCCTGTAGTTGCTGTTGCCCTTGCCTTTGTCGTTGCTGTTGTCGTTGCCCTTGCTTCTTTGGTTGTCATCCCGCAGGGATCTGCTTCTTCCGCCGTCACCTGTTCCACGTCGCGAAACGTAGCAAACTTCGCGGCCTTTGCGTCAAAGCTTTTACCAATACCCGCACGTAACCATCATGACCACCCAAGCCATCTCGCGACCCACCCCGGACGACCAATTCCGCCGCGGCGTCCTTGGTGCCATCGCCCTGCATCTCATCATCGCCGCGGCCTTCATCGCCGTCGGCCTCTTCCTCGACCACACCAGCAGCCACTGGGGCGAGGACGCCTCCTCCGTCGGAGCCATCCAGGCCTCGATGGTCTCCGCCATCCCCCTCCCCCAGAAGTACAAGCCCGTCGACAAGTCCGTCCTCGCCCCCGA
>JAJXYW010000068.1 GCA_021780415.1 Acidobacteriota bacterium | reverse complement strand
CCCATCGCTCACGCCGAGGCATTCGAGGACTCCCGCCTCCGCACCTTCACCTGCCAACCCTTCACCTTTTCCGATACCACCCTCCGCTTCGAGCCTGCCGCCGACCCTGCTCCCTGCATCTCGCCCCACGACCCGCAGCACGACCTTCACGACATCCCCCGCGACCAACCGTTACACTAGTCTCTGCATGATTGACGAGACCACCTTCCGCCGCGAGTCCGACCAAGCCCTCGAATCCCTCAAGCAGGCTCTCTTCCGCGCCGAAGAGGACGGCGGCTTCGAGACCGATGAAAAAAATGGCGTCCTCAACGTTCTCTTCGAGGACGGCGCCGCCAAGTTCGTCTTCACCCCCAACACCCCCGTTCGCCAGGTCTGGATCTCCGCGCTGTCCACCTCCTACAAACTCGAGTGGAACGAACCTGCGCACGCCTTCACCCTCCCCAAAACCGGCGAGGATCTCCGCACCCTCACCGAACGCCTGCTCCGCGAACAACTCAACGACCCCGGCATTACCCTCACCTAGCCTGTCAGAATCGAAGACGCCACGATGCCATTCTTCTCCGTCGCGATCGTCACCTTCAACGAAGAGGAGAACCTCGCGCGCACCCTCGCCAGCGTCGCCTGGGCCGACCAGATTTTCGTCGTCGACTCCGGCTCCACCGACCGCACCGTCGAGATTGCCCGCAACTTCAATGCCACCGTCATAGAGCGTCCCTGGCCGGGCTTCGCCGCGCAGAAAAACTTCGCTATCGCCCAATGCACCGGCGAATGGATCCTCACACTCGACGCCGACGAAGAACTCTCCCCCGAACTCCAGCAGGAGATTCGTCAGACTCTCTGGTCCAACCCCTCCGCCGAAGCCTTCTACCTCAAGCGCCGCAATCTATTCCTCGGCCGCTGGATCAGGCGCGGCGGCTTCTACCCCGACGCCAAGCTCCGCCTATTCCGCCGCAACATGGCCAACGCCGTATCCCGCCTGCAATTCGAAGAACGCCCTGTCCACGAGACCATCCGCTTCAGCGGCCCCACCGCCACCCTTGACTTCGATCTCATCCACAACGCCTATCCAACGCTCTCCTCATACATCGAGCACATGGACCGCTACAGCTCGCTTGGCGCGCAAATCCTCGTCGACAAAGGCCGCATTAGCGCCAACATCTTCACCTTCGTCGCACACGTGCTGATCATCCCAATCATCGGTTTCAAGTGGAACTACTTCTTCCGCCTTGGTTTCCTCGACGGCCGTGAGGGTCTGCTTCTGAATCTCTACCACGCCTGCTACACCAGTTGGAAGTACGCTAAGGCTTGGGAACTCGCTCGCAACTCCCGCACCTGAGCCCGTCCCGAACGTGAGACCTACCACGCAATCACTGTCCCCTCGTGGTAGAACCCGCCCGTAGGCCCATCCCCGCCCAGCGTCGCCAACTCCACCATCGTCTTCGCGCCGTCCTCTACCTCCATCGGCGCCGCACCTCCGCCCAGGTCCGTCTTCACCCATCCTGGATGTGCCGAGTTCACCTTGATCTTTGTTCCCCGCAACTCATGCGCCAGCGAAATCGTCAGCACATTCAGTGCCGCCTTCGACGCGTTATACGCAAACAGCTTCGTGCCATATGTCGGCGACCCCTTTGTCGCCTGCAGGCTCACCGAGCCCAGAATGCTCGACACATTCACCACCCTGCCCGCCTCCGACTTCTTCAGCAGCGGCAACATCGCCTTACTCACCGCAAACGCCGCAAACACATTCGACTCAAACGTCGTCCGCAGATTCTCCATCGTCGTCTCGCTGGTCGTGTTCTTCTTCCAGTCTTTCTCGATCATCACACCGGCGTTGTTCACCAGCACATCCAGCCTGCCAAACTCGCTCTCGATCCACGCCGCCGCCGCATCAATCTCTGGCTGCTTGGTCACATCCAGCTTCACCACCCGCGCATCCAGGCCCTCATCGCGCAACTGACGCGCGGCCACCTCGCCCTTCAACCCATCGCGCGAGCCCAGCAGCACAGTAAACCCCAGCCTCCCCAGTTGCCGCGCCGTCTCCAGTCCCAGACCCTTGTTCGCGCCCGTAATCAGCGCCACGCCGCGCACCCCAATCTTCGTCTCACTCATCCCGTTCTCCTTCAGTCTTTCTTCCCCATCCGATGCATCACCGCAGCAAAACGCTCCACATATTTCGCTGGCATCTCACGCCGTTTCATGTCACGCCCAACAACGAAGTGAATCGTTTCGCCCTCACACAAAACCGTCTCCGCTTCGCCCTCGCTCGCCGGCCGCACCACTGCATAACGAAACCGCACAATCGACCCGCGCACTCCCGCCAGCGTCGTCCGCACAATCAACTCATCGTCATATCGCGCTGGAGCCTTGTACCGCGCCGTCACCTCCGCCACGGCAATCAGCGCCCCATCCTCCTGCTCCATCTTCTTGTAGTCCAACCCCAGTTGCCGGATAAACTCCACACGTCCCACCTCAAACCACACCAGATAATTCGCGTGATACACCACGCCCATCTGATCGGTCTCCGCATACCGCACGCGGACCCGCGCCTCGGCGTACCCCTGCTCTATCAAAGTCTCCATATCGCTCATCCCACCAGTCTAGAAGAAGTCGAGCCCATCGCAGTCCGGCGCTACTGGGTCGCCGCTCCAAACCGCCTCGCCATCTCCGCGTTCACCGCAATCAACGGCTCCAGTGGCTCCAACTCCGGCAGCTCCGCACCCATCTCCTTCAGCGTCGCCAGCAGCACCTCTGTCGGCAGGTTCCCCACCATCACATCCTGCGCAAACGCGCACGTCCCAAGCCCGCCAATCGACGCATCGAACCGCCTGCACCCCGCCTCATACGCCGCCCGCACCTTCGCCCCTGCGTCCGCTGGCCTTGCATGCAGATGCACTCCCACCTCCAATCCCTCATGCACGTCCAGCACCAGCCGCAACACGTTCCTCACCAGCTCCGGCGTCGCCACGCCCGCCGTATCCGACAGCGAAACCTGCGCCACCCCAGAGTCCACCAGCAAATCCACCGCGCTCACTACCTCGTCAATGTCCCACACATCCCCAAACGGATTCCCGAACGCCATCGCCACATACGCCACCACATCCTGCCCGCCCTTATACGCCAGCTCCCCAATCTGCTCCAGCTCATCCAGCGCCTCCTCCGGCGTCTGCCGCTGGTTGCGTTCCAGAAACTGCGGCGAGATCGAATACGGAAACGCCAACGTCGTCACCCGCCCGCTCTCCACCGCAATCTCCGCTCCCTTCATATTCGCGACCAGCCCAATAATCTCCACCTCCGGCCCCGCATCCAGGTACTCCAGCACCAGCTCCGAGTCCGCCATCTGCGGCACAAAACCCTTCGACACAAATCCCACTGCATCGAGATGCGTAAACCCCGCCGCAATCACCGCACGCAGGTACTCCGCCTTCACCTCCGGCTGCATCACCTTCGCCAGACCCTGCCACGCGTCCCGCGGAGATTCAATAATCTTCACCATGGCCATTCTGCTCCTCACACTCCAACTCTATCCTTTGCAGAAAATAGTACGCTTGCAACTATGCATCTCCGTCCCACCGACGCGCTCCTGGTCATCGACATGCAACTCGACTTCCTTCCCGGCGGAGCTTTGGCCGTCTCCGGCGGCGACGCCATCCTCCCCGGCATCAACGCCCTCGCCGCCCGCTTCCCCCACGTCCTCCTCACCCAGGACTGGCACCCC
>JAJXYW010000227.1 GCA_021780415.1 Acidobacteriota bacterium | reverse complement strand
GCCAAGGGCGCTCAGATCTACTTCGTCTACACCGGCAACGGCACGCAGGGCGCGTTTGACGCCATGTGGTACGCCATCGACGAGCGCATCGCCCCGGTCATCAGTTCCAGCTATGGCCTGTGCGAGCCCGCCCTCGCGCAGGCTTCCTACACCAGCTATACCTCCTACCTCGAACAGGCGGCAGCGCAAGGACAGACCGTCATCGCCCCGGGTGGAGACCAGGGATCAACCGACTGCTACGGCTCCTACAAGTCCAGCGACACGGTCGACAACCAGCAGCTCGCCGTCGATTTCCCCGCCAGCAGCCAGTACGTCACCGGCGTCGGCGGAACCGAATTCTTCGCTACCGACGTCGCTGCCGGGAACAACACCTACTTCGAGGCGCAGAGCACCACCGACATCATCAGCTCGGCCAAGTCCTACATCCCTGAGGGCGTCTGGAACGACGACAGCAGCACTGCCACCACCAGCCCCATCTCCGCCGGCGGCGGCGGCGTCAGCATCTACAGCCCTCATCCCACCTGGCAGACCGGCACGATCGGCGGCGTCGCCATCCCCACCAGCAGCTTCCGGATGGTTCCCGACATCTCCCTGGTCGCCTCCCCCAATCGTGCGCCCTTCGCCTTCTGCACCAGCGATCCCACCTTCTGGAACACCGCAGCCAACGGCGGAACAGCGCCCTACCAGCAGGCCAGTTGCAACGACGGACTGCGTGACGCCTCCACCCAACTGCTCACCGTCGGCGGCGGCACCAGCTTTGAAGCTCCCACCTTTGCCGGCCTGGTGGCCCTCATCAATCAGAGCCAGAACTCTACCGGTCAGGGCGTCATCAATCCCACGCTCTACGCGCTCGCCGCCTCCGCGAAGTACGCCACCATCTTCCACGACATCACCAGCGGCGGCAACCAGTGCACCGCCGGCATCACCTACTGCTCCACCGCGGGCGCGGCCAACTATGCTGCCGCCACGGGCTACGATGAGGCCTCCGGTCTGGGATCCATCGACTTCTACAACCTGCTGACCGCGTGGCCCAGCTCTGCCTCCGCGTCGCTGGCCTCCACCAGCACGACGCTCACCGCTGCCACCCTCTATCCCGCCGCTGGCGCCTCCGACGCAGTCACCATCACCGTCGCTCCGCTCACCACGGCCACCACCACGCCCACAGGCACCATCTCGCTCACCGTCGACGGCGGCACTCCCATCACGCTCCCTATCGCCAGCGGCGTCGCCAGCTACCGCTTCTCCTCCTCCACCGCGGGAGCGCACGTGATCGCGACGACCTACTCCGGCGACGCCAGCTTCGGCGCCTCCACCGGCACGCTCGCACTCAACGTCGGTGGCACCGCGCCGCCCCCCGCCTTCACCCTTAGCGCCGCCCCGGTCTCAGTGGCCACGGGAGCCTCAGGCGCTGGCATCATCACCCTCTCGCCAGCCAATGGCTACACTGGCACCGTCAACCTCGCACTCTCCCCCTCCACCTTGACCAATGGCTGCGTGGTGATCACCTCGTCGGCTGTGATCAGCGGCGCAAGCTCGGTGGCTTCCGCCAAATACACGGTCTACACCAGCCCCTCAAGCTGCACCACGGCAGTAGCCGCAGCCCATTCCAGCGCCGCTCCCCGCCAGCCCAGGTCCCCCTGGCAGCGGATGCCCCTTCCGGCGACGCTGGCAGCGGCGCTGTTGCTGTTCGGCTTCCGCCGCCGCTCGCGGCTGCTTCGCTCCAGCCTGACCCTCGGCCTACTGGCCGCTCTCGCCTGCAGCGGCATCGCTCTGACTGGCTGCGGCGGCGGCAGTACCACGACGACCAACCCCACTACTCTTACCACCCCGCCCGGCAGCTACACCTTCACCATTACCGGCACCGACAGCAAGTCCTCGACCCTCACCAGCTCCACCACCGTCACCGTCACCGTCAAGTGACCGGACCGCCCGGCCGGTGCCCCACCCACTACCAGTGGACGGCACCGGTTATCGGGAGATCTTCCCGCTCTCCGTGCGCATTCACGGAAGAGTCCTGTCCGATCTCCGAACACTCCGCTTTTCCACCAATCGCCCCGATTTTCCCCGGCCATCGCCCTTGCGCTCACTCTCCCCGCGCCGTACTCTTGATTCATCGCCGGTTAACAAATGCGAAACCCCGCAATTCACGCGGGAATCAAGAACTTTCCACAGCAAAACCCTAGAAAAACCGAAGTCGAGAGCCCATTTCCCCGCGTAAGGGGGGTATCTACTTCTACACCACAACATGTAGTTGTTTTATACTTGACTCGTACCAGATGCGGCGTTACTTTCATCTTCACCCGCAGCTCTGGTGCAGCGCCTGTCCCCTTGGCCACACCGCCGACAAGGACCCGCGACGCAAACCCTCCAACCGTCTTTGCGGTATGGAGGCACGTCCTTCACCAGGCCGCACTCTGACGTATGCCCACACCGGTAACCCCCCGGATTTCGATCCGGTCGATCCCCAGTTTTTCTCCCGAGAGGTACCATCCCATGGCCGAAGTGATCCACTCCGTCGAATCCGCACAGCAAACCACCCCCTCGGCGTCTGCCATTGCCCATCGCAACACCCCCGGGCTGCACTTCTCGCGTTACTTCACCAGGCCCGGCGTCAACCCCTTCGACGAGCTCTCCTGGGAGTTCCGCGACGCCATCATTCAGGACTTCAAGGGCCGCCTCGTCTTCGAACAGAAGAACGTCGAAGTCCCCTCGGACTGGTCCGTCACCGCGACCAACATCGTCGCCAGCAAGTATCTCCACGGCCAGGTAGGAACGCCTGAGCGCGAGAGCGGCGTCCGCGCCCTCATCTCCCGCGTCGCCGAGAGCATCCGCGACTGGGGCAAGCGCGACGGCTACTTCGCCTCCGATGAGGACGCCGAGATCTTCTTCGCCGAGCTCACCCATCTGCTCGTCAACCAAAAGTGCGCCTTCAACTCGCCCGTCTGGTTCAACGTCGGTTGCGACCGCCTCGAGCCCCACTCCGACGCGCAGAACTGGCACTGGGATGCCGAACTGGGCAAGGTGGCCTTCTCGGTCACCGGCTACAGCCGCCCGCAGTGCTCGGCCTGCTTCATCAACTCCGTGCAGGATTCGCTCGACTCCATCCTGACCCTCGCCAAGACCGAGGGCATGCTCTTCAAGTGGGGTTCGGGAGCCGGTTCCAACCTCTCCGCCATCCGCGGCTCCATGGAGACCCTCTCCGGCGGCGGCACCGCCAGCGGCCCGCTCAGCTTCATGCGCGGCTTCGACGCCTTCGCAGGCGTCATCAAGTCCGGCGGCAAGACCCGCCGTGCCGCCAAGATGGTCGTCCTCAACATCGACCACCCCGACATCGAAGACTTCATCCAGTGCAAGGTCAAGGAAGAGAAGAAGGCCTGGACCCTCATGCAGGCTGGCTACGACGGCTCCGGCCCCGACTCCGAGGCCTTCACCAGCATCTTCTTCCAGAACGCTAACAACTCCATCCGCGTAACTGACGAGTTCATGCAGGCGGTCGAGAACGACGGCATGTTCACCACCCGCACCGTCAAGGGCAAGGAGCCGGTCAAGGAGTACCGCGCCAAGGACCTCATGCACCAGATCGCCGAAGCCACCTGGCAGTGCGGCGACCCCGGCATGCAGTACGACACCACCATCAACCGCTGGCACACCAGCAAGAACACCGACCGCATCAACGCCTCCAACCCCTGCTCGGAGTACATGTTCCTCGACGACTCCGCCTGCAACCTCGC
>JAJXYW010000166.1 GCA_021780415.1 Acidobacteriota bacterium | reverse complement strand
CGCATCCGCTACACCTACCTCGAAACCGAGCGCCGCAAACTAGAACTCTCCCGTCCATGAAGCAATCCCCGCCGGATACCCAGAGGCCACAGCCCATCCTGCTCATCCACGGCGGCGCCTGGGCCATGCCCGACGACGCCATCGCCGCCCACGAGCGCGGCATCGCCGCCGCCCTCGCCGCCGGCTGGTCCGCGCTCTCCCGCGGCGGCACCGCCATCGACGCCGTCGAAGCCGCCGTCACCCTCATGGAAGACGACGACACCTTCGACGCCGGCCGCGGCTCCTTCCTCACCCGCGACGGCTGCGTCCAGCTCGACGCCCTCCTCATGAACGGCGCCGACCTCCGCACCGGCGGCGTCGCCTGCGTCGAGCGCCTCCGCAACCCCATCCAGGCCGCCCGCCTCGTCCTCGAAAAATCCCCCCACGTCTACTTCGTCGCCACCGGCGCCGAACTCTTCGCCTCCCAGCACGGCATGCCGCTCATCGACAACGCCGAGCTCATCGTCCCCCGCGAGCGCGACCGCCTCATCGCCTTCCAGCAAGCCGAAGCCGCCGGCCATCCCGACACCACCTTCTCCGGCAACTCCGAGTTCGCCCCTCGCGCAAACCCTGTCATCTCGACCGAAGGCGAAGCCGAAGCGGAGAGACCTGCAGTGCGGACCGCCTCCGACCCCGCCACCACCCAAGCCGCTCTCGAAGCCGCCCTCCCCGAAGAACTCCGCATCGCCGACCCGACCCTCCACTCCCACGACACCGTCGGCGCCGTCGCCCTCGATCAATACGGCAACCTTGCCGCAGGAACATCCACTGGCGGCACCCTCAGCAAAGCCCCCGGCCGCGTCGGCGACAGCTCCCTCATCGGCTGCGGCTGCTACGCCGACAACCTTTCCGCCGCCGTCTCCCTCACCGGCTGGGGCGAACCCATCATGAAGCTGGTCCTCGGCAAGTGGGCCGTCGACCGTGTCGCCGCAGGAGCCACCCCCCAGGCCGCCGCCTCCGCCGCCATCGACTACCTCTACACCCGCCTCGGCGGCCACGGCGGCATCATCCTCCTCGGCCCCGACGGCCAGATCGGCATCGCCCACAACACCCCCCGCATGGCCTGGGGCATCGCCACCGCCACCGGCCACCAACTCGGCATCACCCGCAACCCCTAACACCCTGTTCGTACGACCAGTCGCGTTCGTGCCACCAGCCGCTGTTGCCTTGTTTTTTTGCCGTTGCCCTTGCATTTCTGCCTGTCATCCCGCAGGGATCTGCTTCTTCCTTTGCCGTTGCCGTTGCCTTTGCCTTTGCCTTTGCCGTTGCCGTTGCCTTAGATAGAAGCTAAAAGCTAATCCCCACCCCCATCATCCAACTCCCATGCCGCCCGACCTCTTCCCCAACCCCGACCCCGACCCCAACCACCGCCCGCTCACCCCCGAGCAGGCCGACAAGCTCCCGCACATCCACCGCCTGCTCCTCGGCTACTACGGCCAGCCCAAACCCCGCACCCCCACCGACCCCCTCACCCAGCTCATCGACTCCCTGCTCGCCTCCCGCACCAAACTCCCCACCGCCCACCACGCCCTCCGCGACCTCGAGCGCCTCTTCGTATCCTCGCAGGGCGTGCACGCCGGCCCCGCCAACTGGGAGCCCGTCCGTGACGCCTCCATCCCCGACCTCGAACGCGCCATCGCCGCCGTCACCTTCCCCGAGCAGAAGGCCCTCCGCCTCAAGGCCCTCCTCGAGCAGATCACCGCCCGCGTCGGCACCCTCACCCTCGACTTCCTCGCCAAATACCGCACCGACAAGATCCGCGAATGGCTGGAGCAGTTCGAAGGAGTCGGCCCGCAGATCTCCGCTGCCGTCGTCAACTTCAGCACCCTCCGCCGCCGCGCCCTCTGCATCGACGCCAACCACCTCCGCGTCATCCAGCGCCTCTGCGTCGTCCCCCGCGCCGACGCCGCCACCACCGAATCCCGCCTCATGCGCCTCGTCCCCGAAACCTGGGATGCCGCCATGCTCGACCAGCACCACGCCCTCATCCAGCTCCACGCCCAAACCCTCTGCACCTTCGCCGACCCCAAATGCACCCCCTGCCCGCTCCTGAAAATCTGCCCCACCGGCCAGCGCAACCTCGCCGAACTCCACCTCACCAGCCCCTAAACCAGCGTTCCAATGACCACCCAGCGAAAGAGCTGTCATCTCGACCGAAGCCAAACGGCCTTATCGTTTGGCGTAGTGGAGAGACCTGCAGTTTGCTGGCACTGGCACACTGCATCCTTATTGGGAATCTACCCCTAAACCACCCCGCCGTCCCCGCGGCTACACTAGTAGGTGATGGATCTTCAAACTCTCACCGACCACTTCGCCATCCCCGGCGTCCTCGCCTTCAGCCAAAACGAGCACGGCCTCATCCGAGCCACCGTCACCACGTCCGCCTGCACCGCCGAGCTCTACCTCCAGGGCGCGCACCTCACCCGATGGCAGCCCACCGGCCAGCAGCCCGTCTTCTTCCTCTCGGAGCGCTCCGACTTCACCCCCGGCAAAGCCATCCGCGGCGGCGTCCCCCTCATCTTCCCCTGGTTTGGCCCCCGCACCGCCACCCCCGAAAGCCCCCGCACCGACGGCCCCTCCCACGGCTTCGCCCGCACCGCCGACTGGACCCTCGCCTTCGCCGCCCTCGCCGGCGACGACCTCCACCTCACCCTCACCCTCTCGCCCAACGACGCCACCCGCGCCCTCGGCTTCGACCACTTCCAGCTCGCCTTTCAACTCACCCTCGGCACCGAGCTCCGCCTCCAACTCGTCGTCGCCAACCAATCCACCGACCCCCTCCACTTCGAAGAAGCCTTCCACTCCTACTTCTCCGTCGGCGACGCCCAGCAAATCTCCCTCATCGGCCTCTCCGACACCGACTACATCGACAAGACCGACGACCTCAAACACAAGCACCAGCGGGACACCCTCCTCAAGCTCACCGGCGAGACCGACCGCCCCTACCTCAACACCGTCAACACCATCAACCTCGACGACCCCATCCTCAACCGCCGCATCACCGTCTGCAAAGCGAACTCCAAGACCACCGTCATCTGGAACCCCTGGTCCGAACTCACCGCGAGTCTCCCCGACATGGCTCCCAACGGCTGGCTCACCATGACCTGCATCGAAACCGCCAACGTAGGCCCCAACGCCATCACCCTGGCCCCCGGCCAGCAGCACACGATGGAAGCGCACATCTTCGTCCAGACCTTCGCCCCCGGCTACACCGCCCAGTAACCCAACCACCCAAGCCCAAAACCCCAATCCGCCGCCGCTGTCCTTGCCCCTCTCGTTGCCCTTGCCCTTGCCCTTGCCCTTGCCGTTGCCGTTGCCCTTGCCGTTGCCGTTGCCGTTGCCGTTGCCGTTGCCGTTGTCGTTGTCGTTGTCGTTGCTAGTTTTACGCCGTCATCCTGAGCGAAGCGAAGGACCCCCGTATTGGCCTTTGCCTTTGCTCTTGCCTTTGCTCTTGCCTTTGCCTTTGCCTTTGCCTTTGCCTTTGCTTTTGCTTTTGCTTTTGCTTTTGCTTTTGCTTTTGCCTTTGCCTTTGCCTTTGCTTTTGCTTTTGCTTTTGCTTTTGCTTTTGCTAAAAGCTAGAAGCTAGCAGCTAGCTGTGGAGGCTCAACAGGTTGTTCCGATCGATGCGGGAGCGGCTGATGGGAGGTTGGAGGTTGAGGCTGGCGTGGGGACGGTGCCAGTTGTAGAGGTGCAGCCATGAGTGTAGCTGTTGGGAG
>JAJXYW010000064.1 GCA_021780415.1 Acidobacteriota bacterium | reverse complement strand
CCTCGTCCTCGACTGCACCGACAACTTCGAAACCCGCTACCTCATCAACGACCTCTGCGTCCGCGACCACCGCCCCTGGATCTACGCCGCCGCCGTCGGTGCCTACGCCGCCACCATGAACATCCTCCCTAAACCATCGGCGAACCCCGATGAACCGGGTGCCCAGCCTCTCGCTTCTGAGATGTTGGCAGGCGAACCCACCGCCTGCCTCGCCTGCATCTTCCCCTCCGCTCCCTCGGGCAACGTCGAAACCTGCGACACCGCGGGCATTCTCTCCACCGCCGTCAACCTCGCCGCCTCCATCCAGGTCACCGAAGCCCTCAAGTTCCTCACCCGTCAGCCCCACCTCATGCGCCGCTCGCTCCTCTCCTTCGACCTCTGGTCCAACCAACGCTCCGAGATCAACACTTCCGCCCCCCGCGCCGACTGCGAAGTCTGTGGCCAGCGCATCTTCCGCGCCCTCTCCGGCGAGCAGCGTCCGCACATCACCCTCTGCGGCCGCAACTCCGTCCAGATCCACCAGCACCACCACCCCATCGACCTCGCCGCTCTGCAATCCCGCCTCCAATCCCTCGGCGACGTCCGCGCCAACGGACTGCTCCTCCGCTTCACCTACCCTCCCTACACTCTCACCGTCTTCCCCGACGGCCGCGCCCTCATCCAGGGCACCACCGACACCGGCCTCGCCCGCGCCCTCTACGCTCGCTTCCTCGGCAGTTGAGTTCCCATCCGCATATCGCCCAGGCGCCCCGCTTCGCTCTTCCCGAATCTCGCTTCCCATGGCATCTGGCGTACACTTCTCACAATCGCAACTCTCGCACTCAGCGCGACTTGCGCCTTACCTCCACTCGGCCGGACAACCCCCCGGCCCATTCCTCAGTCCAACCTCTTGAAACCTTTATCCAGCGCGCAGCGTTTCCGATGCCGTGGTAATCCTCAGCATCTGCGCCGTTCGATGTGAAGACCAAGAGCGGACCAATTCACTTATGGAACTCCAAGGCCTACCCAGAATGCAGACGAAACCGAACCCCGGCTTCTTCAAGCGGAACGCTCCTATCGCCGGCGAAGCCGATGCCATCGAACGCGCCAAGAACGGCGACCCCGACGCCTTCTCCACGCTCTACGCGCTGCATAAGCGCCGCGTCTACACCCTCTGCCTGCGCATGCTCGGCAACGTATCCGAAGCCGAGGACATGACCCAGGATGCCTTCCTCCATCTCTTCCGCAAGCTCGGCAGCTTCCGCGGCGAGAGCGCCTTCTCCACCTGGCTCCACCGTCTCACCGTCAACCTCGTCCTCATGCATCTGCGCAAGAAGGGCCTCCAGCTCGTCTCCCTCGAAGAAACCATCAACCCCTCCGAGGACGACGCTCCCAAGCGGGACTTCGGCTCCCGCGATCAGGCCCTCGCCGGCTCCGTCGATCGTGTCACTCTCGAACGCGCCGTGGCTCTGCTCCCCCCGGGCTACCGTATGGTCTTCGTCCTCCACGACGTCGAAGGCTTCGAGCATAATGAGATAGCCACCATGCTCGAGTGCTCCACCGGTAACAGCAAATCCCAGCTCCACAAGGCTCGCCTCAAGCTGCGCGAACTCCTGCGCAATCCCCAGGCTCTTCCACCCCTCAACGGGGCGGCGGAGTCCGCAGCCCAGAATGCATCCGTAGGCCAGAAGGTGGTTGCACGATGAAAGACCTCGCCAGCGCCAACCTCGACCACATGACCCCCGAAGAGTTCGAGGCCTATCTCCCCGAGCTCTTCGAAGCCGGCGGCGGCAGTATCAGCAAGGATCCGCGCTTCGCAAACTTCTTCAAGGCCTATCCCAACTGCGCCGCCCTCGTCGCCGATCTTGAAACCATCGCCGAGCAGGCCCGCAGCCTCTTCGAGCCCATCCACGACCCCAGCGACAGCGTCTGGTCCAACATCGCCAGCAAGCTCCAGCACGGCGGCGGCACGGACTCCGACGAAAGCTGACCCTCAGCGAACCATCCGTTGACCATCCACCAAGCTCCCTTCATCTCTCCACTGCGCCAAGCCGCCTCACCCTTTGGCGCACTGGAGAGACACGTAGTTTGCGTGTGCCGGCATGCAGCGCACGCACTGAAGTTTCGCTTCAACCTCCTCTGATTTTCCCGCAACCCCATACAACCTCCTCCGCCAAATCGAGCATCTAGGGAGTTACGCGGAAGATGCCACTTTGCCAACGGAGACGATGGAGCACAAGCGCACCGAGGAGGTTCTGCTAAAAACGGACGCCCTTCAGCGCGCCATCTTCAATAGCGCCAACTTCTCCAGCATCGCCACCGACGAGCACGGCGTCATTCAGATCTTCAGCGTCGGGGCTGAGCGCATGCTCGGCTACACCACCGCCGAGGTCGTGAACCACCTCACCCCCGCAGACCTCTCCGACGACCTCGAAATCATCGCCCGCGCCGCCAGCCTCAGCCTGGAGTTCGCAACCCCGATCGCCCCCGGCTTCGAAGCCCTCGTCTTCAAAGCCTCCCGTGGCATCGAAGATATCTACGATCTCACTTACATCCGCAAGGACGGCAGTCGTTTCCCTGCCATCGTCTCCGTCACCCCCCTGCGCGATGCCCACAGCCTCATCATCGGCTACCTGCTCATCGGCACCGACAACACCGCTCGCAAGCGCGCAGAAGAGGCCCTGCTGCGCACTGAAATGCTGGCCAGCGCCGGCCGCATGGCCGCCAGCATCGCCCACGAGATCAACAACCCGCTCGAGGCCATGATGAACGTCCTCTACCTCGCCCGCAAAACCGACAACTTGCCCGACGCAGCCCTCGAATATCTCGACGTCGCCGACGGCGAACTCATGCGCATCGCCCACATCACCCGTCAGACCCTCGGCTTCTACCGCGAGTTCTCCGCCGCCACCAGCAACTCCACCTCCGATCTGATCGACTCCGTCATCGGCCTCTTCCAGGCGAAGATCAAGGCTAACGGCGCCCGCGTCGAGCAACGCGGCGACCATCGCCTCCACGTCATGGGGATCGCCGGCGAACTGCGCCAGGTGATGGCCAACCTGCTTGCCAACAGCCTCGATGCCATTCACAAGAATGGCCGCATCGTCCTCCGCGCTTCCCGCTCCGTGAATCCCCACGACGGCACACCCCGCGTTCGCATCACAGTCTCGGACTCCGGCCACGGCATCCCTCCAGACACCGCCAAGCACATCTTCGACCCCTTCTTCACCACCAAGGGCTCCGTCGGAACCGGCCTCGGCCTCTGGGTCTGCAAGCAGTTGGTAGATAAGAACAGCGGATCGATCTCCCTTCGCTCCAATACCCACGGACCGCATCCTGGAACAACCTTCTCCCTGATTCTCCCCGGCGACCTCACGCCGCAACCAGCAGTCAGCTAGCGCAATTCCACTACCCACACTTGCAACATCCCCCACATCGCGCTACCATCATTTCGATGAACCTGCGCCCCACCACCGGCCGATTTAGCTATTGCTACTGGTATACCCAGCGGCCCGGCGGCGTTGTGCTCTTCTCTTATCCCACCTAAAGAGAATCCAAGCCATCCACCGAGCCGCAGCCCACAGGGTCTGCGGTTTTTCTTTTGCCCCCAACAAACTTCGCTTCACCGAAACCTCAACGGAGACGACAATGAGTACAGCAACGCTCGACATGCCCACGAAACCCAAATCCCGCACCCCCACACCCCACCCCGCGCCTGAAGTCCCCCACCGCATCGTGCTCACCGGCTTCATGGGCTCCGGCAAAACCACCACCGGCACCCTGCTCGCCGAGCGCCTCGGCTGGCGCTTCCTCGATCTCGACCGCGAGATCGAAGCACGCCACCACCGCACCGTCCCGCAGATCTTCGCCGAGCACGGCGAGGCTCACTTCCGCCACCTCGAGTCCGCCACCCTCGCCTCTCTTCTCGGCCAGCGCAACGTCGTCCTCGCTCTCGGCGGCGGAGCCCCCGAAGAACTCGGCAACCGCCTGCTCCTCGAGCAGACCCCGCACACCGCCGTCGTCTACCTCGCCGCGCCCTTCGACACCCTCGTCGACCGCTGCACCGCGCAGGCCGCCGACCCCACCGCCACCGCCCGCCCCAACCTCGCCGACCTCGCCGCCGCCCGGCGCCGCTTCCACCTCCGCCGCTCCCACTACGAGCGCATCGCCGCCCACACCCTCGACACCGCCCAGCTCACCCTCGACCAGGCCGCCGACGCCATCCTTCACCTGCTCCACTCCACCCAGCATCCGGGCTCGCACTAAACTCAACCCGGCGAAACTCAACCCGGCAACCCCTCGCCAACCAGCCCATTTGCCTCTCGCCGCATCCAAGTGAGAGCATCCCATCCACCTGCCAAGGAGCGTGCCCGCTGTCGCTAGAGCCCTACCAGTCCAACGCCGCCGAAGAGCGCTCCAAGCAGTCCGTCACCATTCGCGGACACATCCTCTTCGCCTTCGCCGTAGCCGTCGCCCTGCTTCTGGCCTGGCGCCTGCTCCCGGTCCTGGAACTGGTCTACGTCAGCGCTCTCTTCGCCGTCGTCCTCATGCCCGTGGTGAACAACATCATGAGCCTGCGCATCCGCAACTGGTCGCCCTCGCGCCCGCTGGCCGTCATCGCGCTGGTGCTCTCGGTCTTCATCACGCTCACGCTCTTCCTCATCCTCGCCCTGCCGCCCGTCATGCATGACGTGCAGCACTTCGCCGCCGAGCTTCCCCGCCGCGTCCCCAGCTTCATCGCCCACATCAAGCGCCTCCCCCTGGCCGACAAGTTCGGCTTTGACGCCCTCGCCGCCAAAAGCGAAGACGTCATCGCCTCCACCGCTCAGTACATGCTGGCCACCGCGCCCCTATGGCTCAGCCGTTTCCTCGCCCTCATCACCTCCCTGGTCCTCTGCATCTACTTCATGCTCGAAGGCGAGTTCGTCTACTACTACCTGCTCTCCTTCATCGAGCCCGAATCCCGCGAGCGTCTCGCCCGCACCCTTGTCGTCGCCGAACTCCGCATGAGCCGCTGGCTCCTCGGCCAACTCTCGCTCATGCTCATCCTCGGCGTCTGCAGCACTCTCGTCTTCGCCGCCCTGCACGTCCGTTACTTCTTCCTTCTGGGCGTCCTCATGGGACTCTTCAACATCATCCCCGTGGCCGGCGGCATCATCACCATCACCCTCGCCGCCGTCGTCGCCGCCACCGAATCCTGGACCCGCATGGCCGGCGTCCTCATCTTCTACGTCATCTATCTCCAAATCGAGAACGGCTTCCTCATCCCCCGCATCATGCGCAGCCGGGTCCATCTCATGGGACTCTCCGTGCTCATCGCGCTGCTGGTCGGCTCGGATCTCGCAGGCGTCGTCGGTGCACTGGTCGCGGTCCCCACCGCCGCCCTCATCGCCGTCCTCATGGACGAGTACTTCGTCCAGAAGGACGCCGCGGCCGCCGCCCTCATCGCCGCCGCCAATCCTCCCACCCCTCCCACTTAGCCCCCCGCAAGCCCCCCGCGACCACGCCGTCCTCTCGACCGGCGCCTCACCCTCCACCTTCTGGCAACTTTGCCAGCATAATCGTCATCCAGTATGTAATCTGTAATGGAGGGACGCACGTCTCCAACTATATGCAGCTGACGCTCGATGCATCCATCGCGAATCTCCCCACCGCTGAGCGCGCCGCCACGGAACTCGACGACATGGACACCCTGGTCCGTAACTATCGGCCCCGGCTGCTTCGCTTCGTCGCCTTCTCCATCGGAGACGCCGACCTCGCCGAGTCCATCACCCAGGACTGCTTCCTAAAGGCCTACAACGCCCGCGACCGCTTCCGCGGCGACTGCTCCATCAACACCTGGCTCACCAGCATCGCCGTCAATCTCATCCGAGATCAGCAGCGCCTCCAGAAGTTCCGCTTCTGGCGCCAGGCCCGCGCCACCGCCATCGACATCACCGACGCCGCCAACTTCCTCCCCAGCAACGAGAGCTCCCCCGAGTCCCGCTTGCTTATCAAGGAGAAGGCCGCCCAGGTCCAGGACGCGCTGCTCAACCTCTCGCCCAACCAGCGCAACGTCTTCCTCATGCGCTTCTCCGAAGATCTCGAGCTATCCGAGATCTCAGACATCACAGGAATCCCCGTCAACACCGTTAAGACCCACCTCCACCGCGCCCTCAAGTCCGTGCGCGCAGCGGTCCGCGCAGCCCAGTCTGCCAGCCCGGAAGAATCCCGCCCCGCTCCGCCTGCCCCCGCTCTCCGCAGACCCACCACCACTCGCCGCTCCCTCGCCACTGGACGAACCCAGACCGCCGGAGTGTCCGCATGAGCGCCTCCCCGGATCTCCATCCCACCCCAGCACGCAACGGTTCAGCACCGCCAGCAGCCCTGCCTGTCGAGCATCGCTCCCTCGGCCATCTCTCGCCCGACCAGATCGACGACCATCTCATCGGCTGCCTCTCTGCCGAACCCGCAGCCCATCTCGCCGCCTGCCCCCTCTGCGCCCGCCGCGCAGCAGCAGCAGCAGCCCCCATCGCCAGCTTCCGAAGCATCACCACCACCTGGAGCGACCGCTACTCCGCCACCCTTCCCATCCCTGCCGTTCCTCCGCAACGCCCCGTCTGGCAGCGCCATCTGGGCTGGGCAACCGCCTGCCTCACCGTAGCCGTCGGCATTGCGCTCACCACCGCCAGCCAGGGCTGGCTCGCCTTCGGACCCTCCGATCCGCCCCCGGCGACGCTCCAAACCTCCCAGCAGGGCGCCTCGCAGCAGATCACCACGAACTCTCCCCACGTCGATCAGGTCTCCGCCGACAACCAGATGCTGCAGGACATCGACTCCGCGCTCGACTCCTCCGCCGAGACACCTTCGGCCTTCGGTCTCGAGACCCAGAACGACCAGCCCGCTGCACCTCCCACATCGCTGCAGGATTAGAGGACGCGTGATGCCGACCCGCACATCTCGACGCCACGTCGCCGGGCGCTCCGACCTGCCGGCAATTGCCGTCCTGTGCCTGGGCCTCCTCTTCGCCGCCCACCTCGGAACAGCGCAGCATCCCGCAGCTTCCGCTCACGGTGCCAATGGCGGTCTATCCGGCTTCGCTGCAACACCAGGCCAGTCCTCCGCCGTCGCCCAGCAGCGCTCTACCAACGCCTCCCCCTCGACCTCCAGCCGCAGCGCGAGCATGCATAGCAGCAGCTTCGATCGCCCCACCTCCACCGCCCAGCCCCGCATGGGTCTTCGCCTTGGCCTCGGTGGCCGCTGGTGGGACGACCATGAAACCGTCCGCAAGCTCAGCCTCACCTCCGACCAGCAGCACCGCATGGACAACATCTTCGAGGCCAACCGCCCCACCCTGACCAGCCTCTACACCAATCTCCAGCGCGAAGAGGCCAACCTCGCCTCCATCTCACGGTCCGACCTCCGCGATGAGACCCGCGTCTTCGCCGCCATCGACCGCGTCTCCCACGCACGCAACGACCTCGAGAAGGAAAACGTCCACATCCTCCTCCAGATCCGCCAGCAACTGGCCCCGCAGCAACTCGAAACCCTCGACCGCGCCATCGCCAGCGCCCACTAACCCCGAACTCTAGCTGTATCCCCTGCTAGTACACCCACTCCGTCCCCTGGACCAAAGTCGCAGCGCCACGAAGGCGCAGTCGCTGCCCCTACGTATTACGCCGTCATCCAGAGCAAAGCGAAGGATCTCCGTATTTGCTGTTGCCGTTGCTGTCGCCGTCGCCGTTGCCGTTGCCGTTGCCGTTTGGTTGTCATCCCGTAGGGATCTGCTTCTGCTGTTGCCTTTGCTGTTGCCTTTGCTGTTGCCTTTGCTGTTGCTGTTGCTGTTGCCGTTTTGGTTGTCATCCCGTAGGGATCTGCTTCTGCCTTTGCCGTTGCCTTTGCCGTTGCCTCTGCCGTTGCCTTCTGCCGTTGCCTTCTGCCGTTGCCTCTGCCGTTGCTTTTAGCTAAAAGCCCCACTCCCCCCGCTACTCCACCTCAAACGTCCACGTCGTCACGCTCTGATACATCGCATCCGGCCTCAACTCCGCACTCGGAAACCAGGCATGATTCGGCGCATCAGGAAACGCCTGCGTCTCCAGGCACAACCCGCTGCACTGGGCATACGCCGCTCCGCTCTTCCCCACCAGAGTCCCATCCAGGAAATTCCCCGAGTAAAACTGGATCGCCGGCTCCGTCGTCTCCACGCGCAGCACGCGCCCGCTCTTCGGCTCATACAGCTTCGCCGCCGGCCTCAACTCCCCGGCCTTCCCGCGCACCACCCAGTTGTGGTCATACCCGCGCCCAAACCGCAGTTGGTCATTCTCCGCCTCAATCCGTTCCCCAATCGCCGTCCCACGCGTAAAGTCGAACGGCGTCCCGGCCACCGCCGCAATCTCCCCCGTAGGAATCGCGGCAGCATCGCCCACCGGAGTATAAAAGTCCGCCTCCAGCGTCAGCACCTCGTCCAGAATCGTTCCACTGCCTTCGCCCGCAAGGTTGAAGTACGCATGATTCGTCAGGTTCACCACGGTCGTCTTATCGGTGGTCGCCGCATAGTCAATCCGCACCACATTCCCCCGCAGCGTATACCGCACCCGCACCGTCAGCGTCCCCGGAAACCCCTGGTCGCCATCCGGGCTCACCAGCGTAAACACCACGCCTCCCGGCACCACCTCCGCGCTCCAGTTGCGCCGGTCGAACCCCTCCACGCCGCCATGCAGCATATTTGCGCCGTCATTAATCGTGGTCTGCACCGTCTCTCCCCCGAGCACGAACCGCCCCTGCGCAATCCGGTTCGCAAACCGTCCCGCAATCGTCCCCAGGTACGCATTCGCGTTCTCGACATACGGCTTCAGCGCGTCATACCCCAGCGTCACATCGGCCACGCGTCCCTCGCGGTCCGGCGTATACAGCGCCACCACGCGAGCACCATACGTAATCAACCGCAGCTCCACCGCCGAGCTCTTCAGCGTAAACGCCTCAACCACGCCGCCATCGGCCAGCGTCCCAAACTTCTCCGAACTCACTCTCGTGCTTGCACTATCCATTGCCGCGTCTGTAGTCCTGTCCATAGTCATAGACGCTCAGGATAACCCACCCCACCCGCTTCGGCAGAATCACCCCAACCCGCGTCACCCTTCGCCCGGCTTCCCAGACGGGTGCACACAGTGAAGACGCCGCCGGAGCTCCCCTTGCTCCGGCGCGTCCTCCATCTCAGGTGGCGACATCTCTCCCTACATCAGGTTCTGTATCGCAGTACGCACATACAGCCCCAGAATCACCACCGTCAGCGCGCCAATCGCCCAGACCGTGGTCACCAGAAACGGCCGAATCTTCTCCAGCTTGCGCTGAATCTCGCTCTGCTGCTGCGCTTCCATGCTGCCCGTCTCGTCAAGAAAGATCTGATCCTCTTCATAACGAGTCAGCGTTCCGCGGTACCCCAGCAGCACCAGCAGAACGGCAGCAACTACTCCCCATGCAACCCAAAGTACAAGCATTACGTCCATACAACACCTCAGGACTCGAATTTGATCCGGCATCAGATACCGAGCAAGCCAAGTCTCCCGGGCTCGGAAGGTAGGATCGGCCGTTGGCTGGCATAATAGTCCAGTTCATCCATCCTTGGCAGTGTATTTTTCGCAGCGCCCAACTTTTTCGAACATGCGCATCGCTATTCGCCCCGCACCCCATCTCCCGCCGGCCCCACCCACAACACTTTCCCTTCGCCGCTGTTCGCATGCAATCCAAATGGGCTATAGTCTCCACGTGCCACATCCATCCTGCCCGCCGTTCTGAACGGATGTCAGCACACCCGCTCCACTCGCACCCCTCGCCGCGCAACTCCCCATCTCAGGAGGTTTCGATGAACTGCCCCGACATGATTGCACTGGTCCTCAAGAGCAAATCCAGCAACAAGGTCCTCTCAATCTCCCCCAACCACACCGTCCATCAGGCCATCGAGAAGCTAGCCGAGTTCGACGTCGGCGCCCTCCTCGTCCTCTCCGACGACAAGCTCGCCGGCATCCTCTCCGAGCGCGACTACGCCCGCAAGGGCATCCTCATCGGCCACGACTCCCGCCAAACCCTCGTCCACCAGATCATGACCAGCCCCGTCATCTCCGTCACTCCCCAGCACACCGTCGACGACTGCATGGCCATCATGACCGAGCACCACATCCGCCACCTCCCCGTCCTCGACCACGACGCCGTCATCGGCCTCATCTCCATCGGCGACCTCGTCAAGTGGGTCATCTCCAGCCAGGCCAACGCCATCCAGGAACTCCAGGGCTACATCAAGAGCGGCTACCCCGGCTAGACCCAACCCACACCCTTGCCACCGGATGCCCGAAGAAGCCTCCACAAACCCCTGCGCCCTGAAACGCCCGGACTGCCTTGCCCTTGCCGTCGCCGTTGCCGCCGCCGTCGCCTTTGCCTTTGCCTTTGCCTTTGCCTTTGCCTGTTTCTCGCCGTCATCCTGAACGAAGTGAAGGGCCCGTTGCTTTTGCCCTTCCCCATTTCTCCCCGTCATCCAGAGCGCAGCGCCGGATGACCAGCTAAACCCGGCATCCATCCCCACCGCCACGACACCCGGCGACAATACCGGGCGGTTACACTGGTAGAGCAGTCTACCTAAGGAGAATTACGTGTCACAGCGCACTTTCAGCATCATCAAGCCGGACGCCGTCAAGAAGGGCGATGCCGGAGCCATCCTCGCCGAGATTGTGAAGGCAGGATTCAAGGTCATTTCGATCAAGAAGATTTCCATCTCCAAGGCGCAGGCCGAGGGCTTCTATCACGTGCATGCAGCGCGCCCGTTCTTTGGCGAGCTGACGGAGTTCATGAGCTCGGGCCCGATCTTTCCCATGGTGCTCGAGAAGGATAACGCGATTGCCGACCTGCGCAAGCTGATGGGCGCGACCGATCCCGCCAAGGCCGACGAGGGAACGATTCGCAAGATGTTTGCCGCGTCGATTGGCGAGAACGCCATCCACGGCTCGGACGCAGAGGACACAGCCGCCTTCGAGATTGGGTACTTCTTCGCGGGATATGAGCTGAAGTAAACGACCTCGTTTGTCAGTCGCGGGAAAAAATAGGGCGGCCGCTGAATCTCCTTGCGGAGGGTCGGAGGCCGCCCTGAGGTTGAAGGTTTCAACCCCTTTATCGGATGTTTGCAGAAAAGCTTTAGGCCCTAGTTGTGGAAAAGCTTCAGGTCGATCGCGTCGCCCATCGCCTTATAGCCCGCGTCGCCAGGGTGGAGGTGGTCGCCCGAGTCGGCCGTGGGCGAGAACGTGGCGGGGTGCGCAGGGTCGCGGGTCGCCTGGTCGAAGTCCACGAAGCCGTCGAGTTCGGATGTCGTGCGAATCCACTGGTTGACCGCCTCACGAACCGTATTGCCGGCCGCAGACGAGTAGCCGCAGCCGAGGTACGGCGTCAACGTGGCGCCAAACACCTTGATGCCGTGGGTGTGCGCCCGGCGCGCAAGCTGGGAGAGCCCCGTGATGAGTTCATCGGCAGTGACAACGTCATAGGGCTTGGCCGAGTCGTACGCGTGGCCGATGTCGTTGATGCCTTCCAGCAGGATCACATACTTGACGCCCGCGGGCGCGAGCACGTCGCGGTCGAACCGCGCCAGCGCACTCGGACCCCAGCCGTCGTGCAGAATGCGGTTGCCGCTGATGCCCATGTTAAGCACGCCCAACTCGCGCGTCGAACGGTCGGCGTGCAGCCGGTCGGCCAGCACGTCGGGCCAGTTCGAGTTGGCGCCGCTCGTGCTGCGCCAGCCATCCGTGATGCTGTCGCCGAAGGCCACCACCGAGCCTCCCTTGGGAGCTTCGACGTCTACCTCTTTCAGAAAGCTCCAGGTACCGGTCTTGTGGGCTTCGTTGAGCGTGGCAGCCGTTAGCTGATTGCCTCCGGCCTCATAGTTGGTCTGGAGCGCGAGCCCGTGCTCGGTAACGGTCGTCAGCTTCTGGCCCGGAAGGAACAGGGTGACAGCGAGGTTGGAAAGCGGCGGGAGGTTGAGCGTCACCGGGTCGCTTACGGCGACGCCCCCGGCCGGGATGACGATGCTTGCATGGCCATTGAAGGTAAGCGGCACCGAGGTCGCGGCCTGAATCGCTCCGTCGCCATTGGCCGAAGTCACAGCAGCCGGCAGAGCAACCGTGGCGCCGCCCACGCTGAGCCCCTCGATCCCAAGCTCGTTCGTCAGGACGACGCGGACGTTCGAGCCGCCGAGCGACACATGGACGATCTGGCGCAGAGTCGTGTCGGAGGCAAAGTCGTTGTGCTTGTTGGCGACCGCCACCGGAGCCGTGCCCCAGGTGCCGATCCAGTGCGCGTCAGAGGCGGAAGCGAGGGCCGGAGAGCCCATGAGGACGAACGCGGCGGCAAAGATGGCGACGCGCAGGGAGGGTTGGAGCAGGCGCACGGGAAGGACTCCTGGTTGGGATCGACGCAGAGGCGGCAAACAGCCTGGGCCGGGTTCAGCGTCGTCATCCAGCATACGACGAGCGCGAGCGTACAGGCCGACGCAGCCTCCAGCGGCCAACCACTTTCCCTCTCTCCCGCCGCCCATCCAACTCCACCCGCGCATAAAATACCAACTACGCGACCCCTCGCGACCCCAGCCGCACAGGAGACCCAATGCGCCGCACCGCATGGATATGGGCTGTAGGCTCCGCCGCCTGGACCTTCGACGCCATCGTCAACCTCTACTACCGCAACCGCCCCCACGCCGAACTGGCCTTCATGGTGGCCATCATGTTCGCCATCGCCTGGGCCTTCTACTCCCGCCAGCAGCCCTACTAACCCGCAGCACAAAGGCCCGGGCCGCAGCCCGAGCCTTTTCTCTTTTTCCTCTATCCTCTGCTCTACTTTCCCATCACCCGCTGCATCGTCGCGCCAATCTCCGCCGGCGACACGACCACATGTATCCCCGCGGCGGTCATCGCGGCCATCTTGCTCGCTGCCGTTCCTTCGCCGCCCGAGATGATTGCACCCGCATGGCCCATCCGTCGTCCCGGAGGCGCCGTCTGTCCCGCGATAAATCCGACCACCGGCTTCTTCACATTCTGCTTGATGAACTCCGCCGCAGCCTCTTCCGCCGTTCCGCCAATCTCGCCAATCATGATGATCGCTTCCGTATCCGGATCGTCATTCAGCAGTTGCAGCGCGTCTATGTGGCTGGTCCCCACAATCGGGTCACCGCCGATTCCAATCGCCGTCGACTGCCCAATCCCTCGCTGCGTCAACTGGTACACCGCCTCATACGTCAGCGTCCCCGACCGCGAAATAATTCCCACCGAGCCCTCTTTATGGATCAGTCCCGGCATGATGCCTATCTTCGCCTTCCCTGGCGAGATCACACCCGGGCAGTTCGGTCCAATCAGGCGCGACTTCGAACTTTTCACCACCTCCCACACCTTCACCATGTCCAGCACCGGAATCCCTTCCGTGATGCACACGATCAGCGGAATACCCGCCGTCGTCGCCTCCAGAATCCCATCCGCCGCGGCCGGCGGTGGAACGAAGATCATCGTCGCATTCGCGCCGGTCTCGCGCACCGCTTCCTCCACCGTGTTGAACACCGGCCACCCCTCGAACGTGGTTCCGCCCTTACCCGGCGTCACGCCGCCCACCACCTTGGTCCCGTACTCCGCGCAACCCTTGGCATGAAACGAACCCTCACGCCCGGTAATTCCCTGCACAATAAGCCGCGTTCCCTTACCTACGAGTACTGACATCTAATATTCTCCGTTCTCAGCTCTTCAAACGAGCTTCGCTTAAGTACTTTGGATAATCCACTCAGCATCTGGCCGATCTCATGCGAGGCTACTTCGATCTCTTCAATCCCTTGTCCTTGCGCGAACCCCAAACGAGTTGCAATCAGCAACTGAGTTTGAAGTTCGCAATTACTTCCGCGTGCAATCGATACAAACTGCTTGAAGTCTTTCTTCGTGCCGCGCGCGGATCCCTCGGCAATATTGCTCGCTACCGAAACCGCCGCACGCCTCATTTGCGAACTCAAACCATACATTTCAGACTTCGGAAATTCCGCAGTCACCGCATACACCAACGTAGTCATGTCAATCGCCAGATTCCAAACCTTGAGATCGCGAAATGACCTGGCCACAACACCTCACCTACACTCACAACTCAGAACCAAACTGACGCCCAACAACTGAGAACTGAGAACTGACAACTGACAACTGACAACTGACAACTGCTCCACAGCTAATCCTCTCGCCGCAGCGTATCCTTCGCCGCTGCAACTACCAGATCTGCAGCCTCCTTCATCGTCGACCCGACCTGGAAATTCAAGCCCGACTCAGCGATAATCTGCCGGCCCTCTTCCACATTCGTACCCTCCAGCCGCAGCACAATCGGAATCGTCACGTGCAGGTTCCGCGCCGCATTCACCACGCCCTGCGCCAGCACATCCACTCTCAGGATTCCACCAAAGATATTGATGAAGATCGCCTTCACGTTCGGATCGCTCAGCAGAATCCCAAACGCATTCTCGATCTGCTCCTGCGTCGCTCCGCCACCCACGTCCAGGAAGTTAGCCGGCGCTCCGCCCGCATACTTGATGATGTCCATGGTCGCCATCGCGAGCCCGGCGCCATTCACCATGCACGCAATCGAGCCATCCAGCTTGATGTAGTTCAGCGCAAACTTGCTGGCCTCCACCTCCAGCGGATCTTCCTCGCTGATATCGCGCAGCTCCCTCAAATCCCGGTGCCGGAACATCGCGTTGTCGTCGAAGTTCATCTTGCAGTCCAGCGCCAGCAACTTTCCGTCCTTCGTCGTAATGAACGGGTTGATCTCCATCAGCGTCGAGTCCGTGTCCATGAACGCCCGATACATCCCCAGCATGAACCGCACCGCTTCGCTGATCTGCGCCGGCACCAGCCCCAGCTTGAACGCCAGCTTCCGAGCCTGGAATGCCTGGAACCCTATCGCCGGGTCCACATACTCCTTGTAGATCTTCTCCGGCGTCTCATGCGCCACATCTTCAATCTCCATGCCACCCGCCTGCGACGCCATGAACACCACCTGCGCCGACGCGCGATCCAGCACCAGCC
>JAJXYW010000284.1 GCA_021780415.1 Acidobacteriota bacterium | reverse complement strand
TGGTGATGCCATAGCAGGAGGTAGAGCCCTGGTCCCCGGAGGACGCGATGAAGGTCTGGCCCTGGCTGGCGGCCTGGGAGGCAATGGATTCAAGCTGCGTGGTCTCCGTGGAGGTCAGTCCGAGCTCACAGGCGCCGTAGCTGAGGGTCATGATGTTGGCGATGCGCTGGTCGACGGCGTACTGCGCGGAGTCGAAGACGCCGTAGTTGGTGTTGCTGCCGGTGTAGACGAAGAAGACGGTGGCGCCGTAGGCCGTGGCGCCTGACCATTCGAGGTCGAGGTCGGATTCGCCTTCATCTCCTGGGGAAAAGGCCGGCGTACCGGAGCCAGGTACGAGAACCTGGACGGGGTCATTGACGGTGAGGCCGGAGGCAGTCCAGAAGTTGTGGAGGTCCGAGACGGAGATTTCTGACTGGCCGAGGACGGCGATGGACTGGCCGGTACCGGTAATTCCGCCGCCGGTGAGAGCCTTCATGTCGTAGGTCGTCTGAATGTCGCCAGGGCTGAAGAAGACGTGGCCGGTGGTTCCGGAGGTAAAGCTGGGGGCCGCGGCGAGGGCATTGCGCTTGATGACGTGTGCCTGGGGCCGGAAAGTGTCGAGATTGCCGACGTTGAGGACGATGCCGGAAAGGGCGGCCGGTATGCTGAGGCGCGTAGAGGGGGCAAAATTCTTGGCGCCGCCGGGGTTGTTATAGAAGTGCATCTGGGTCTGGAAGGTCTGCTCGACCTGTCCGACGGTTCCGGAGAAATGGATCATGTTGTGGCTGCGGGAGACTGAGTCAATGGAAAAGCCCTGATCCTGGAGCCAGCTTACAACCTTGTCGAGGTCAGCCTGAGCCATACCGAAGCGGACGGCATACTCATCCGGCGTCAGCCACTTGTGATAGAGGGGTGACGTGGGAGTTTGCTGGGCGACAAGAAGGGCCTGCAGGTCTGCCTCCTGCTGCGGGCTGCGCTTGAAGAAGATGCTCATTCCGTGCAAGGGATAGTTGGCGGGCATGCGGCCGGCATCAAGCGCCGGGATGGCCATCGGTCGCAGGGAGCCTTTGAGGGGCGTCATCTGGGCACTGGAAATCTCAGATTGGATGCGGATGGCAGGAGCCTGCGCCTGGAGCGAGCCGGGGGCGCACGCGACGGCGGCCACCAGCAAGCTGACTCCGAGCCACATTTGCGAAGGGATTGCGAGCCTAGTCTTCATATTGATCCTTATCAAGCGTTCCGTTGCGAGTCAAAACATGCTAGCACGGGCAGGAATCTGCCGTGCCCGTTGCAGGGGGCGGTTGTCTGGCGCAGCGCGAGGGGAAGCCAGTGGGGATGGGTAAGTGATGCCACGTGCCGGTTGTGAAATTGAGGTGACCTCCAGAAGAAAAAGAGGATACCAACCCTTGAAGATTAGACACGAATCCCGGGCGGGAGTTGTCTGGCAAGGATCAATTTTGATGAGGCGGAAATCGTTGGAAGTAAAGGCCGGGTTCGGGAAGGGGATTAGAGTTCCGCCTGGCTGCGGACGAGGGTGAGCGGAGCAGCCGGGGTGGAGCGGTGCAGGCGGCCGGGAGCGCTCCAGGCGAGGGCGAGTTTCTCCCGTTCCAGCAGCTTGTGGATCTGGGAGCGGGCGTGGTCGGCCCAGGGGCCGCTCCTGTCGAGGCGGGAATACGCCTGCCAGTGGCGGAGGGCGGCGCGGCGCTCGCCTTTGCGTTCGAAGGCGAGCGCGAGGTTGTAATGAGCGTCGGCGTAGCGGGGCGCGAGGGCGACGGCCTGCTGGTATGCGGCGATGGATTCGTCCAGGCGGCCGAGCTCGTCGAGCACGTTGCCGAGGTCAAAGAAGGCCAGGACGTAGGTTGGGTCGGCGACGGTGGCCTTGCGATAGAGCTCTTCGGCGCGGGCGTATTCGCGGAGATGGAAGTGGAGGGTTCCAAGGTTGATATAAGCCGGGGCGTAGGCGGGGGACTGGGCGAGGATTTCGCGATAGAGGGCGATGGCGCGCTGTTTTTCGCCGGATTCCTCGGCCTGGACGGCGGCAAAGAAGAGGTCATGCAGGCTTCTGCCAGGGATGTGGCGATGGTTGGCGAGGGCGAGCTCGGCCGCGGGCGGTTGATCGAGGCGCTCGAAGTCGAAGAGAAGCTGGCGGCGGATGGGGTCGACCATGGCGCCCTGGCAGCGGAAGGCGAGACGGGAGCCGGTACGGACGACGCTGGTTTCAGCGAGCGGATTGCTCATTCCGGCGACGGCCTTCATGGCTAGAATGGAATGTCGAATGGAGGCAGCGGGAACATCTTCGTCGCGCAGGAGTCGGAGGGTTCGGAGCTGGCGAAGATCCTGGAAGGAATAAGTCTGCTGTGCGCCGATGAGTCCGGCTCTTTCCCAACCCTGAAGCTGGCGGGAGCTGATTTGCAGGATTCGCAATACATCCTGGCGGCTGTAGCTGGTCACTCTTCCATGCTCCCCTGGTTTGTCCGGACCCTTGCGGGTCATGGACGTGGCTCCTGGAACCATTCTGAGGAACCGCGCTTGCTGCGATTATGCCAAGGATACTCGTGGATAAGCAGGTACGAAACCGGGAGCAAGTAAAAAGTTGGTGGATAAGTGGTGCATGATTTGGTTCATTCTGGCGCGCCGGAACCAGAATGAACCAGAGTAATCGGCGGAAGTGGAGCACTCGAGCAATTGGGTACCCCGGCGATAGCGTTTTCATGATATCAATTTGTTTTCGGCTCTCTACCTGTCTGCGAATCGATGGGCCTTGAAGGTGGCCGGCAGATCAAATCCGTGAGGGTGTTTTGGATCGAGCTGAGTTTTGCATCCGCGCGCTGGGGCGGCAGCAGGTCATATCAGTAGACGGAGACGTGGAGGCGCTGCTGGGGTTTGCGGCGAGCCGGTTTCTTGCGGGCGACGTCACGCTCAACGAACAAATTCACGCGCAGGATGCGGAAGTTGCCGCGCGTCTTTTTGACACGGAGAAAGAAGAGACGGGTACGCCGGACGATGGGGCGTGGGAGAGCCTGCGGGTGCGACATGCCGACGGCCGGATACGATGCATGCGGGCGATGGCGCGCCAGGTGCGGGATGGGAATGGAGCGGCGCTGCTTCGGCTGATCCTGGAAGATGCGCGTCATCCCGGCGCCGGGTGGCCGGAGGAAGCGGTCTCCGCGCCGCTGCGTGTGCTGCTGGAGAGCAGCGAAGGCCCGGTGTACTTCAAGGACCGGCACCATGTTCTGGCCGCCATCAACGAGAAAGTAAAGCTCGGACTGGCGCTCCTGGATGTTGGACATACCGGGGTGCTGGGCCTGACCGACTACGACATCTTCCCCGAGGAGCATGCCGACCGTTTTTACGCGGCGGAGAAGGAGGTGCTTGCGGGCAAGCCGATGGCAAACGTGCAGTATCGCACCATTCAGCGCGATGGCACGGAGGTCTGGCTGGACCATCGAACGTTTCCAGTGAAAGACAAAGAAGGAGCGGTGGTAAGCCTCCTGGGGATGACGCGAGCCCTTACGGACGCGGCGCAGGCAGAGGCGGCCCAGCGGGAGAGCGCGGAGTTCCTGCGGGAGGCGCAGCGGATTGCGGGCCTTGGGAGTTATGTGCTCGACGTGCCAAGCGGAAGATGGACCGCATCGGAGGCGCTGGACGAGGTTCTGGGGATCGACTCCGGATATCCGCACACCGTGGAGGGCTGGCTGGGTCTGATTCATCCTGAAGAGCGAGCGGAGCTTGGGAGGTACCTGCAAGGGTTGACTGAAGGGCGCGCAGTGCAATTCGACCGGCACTACCGGATTGTCCGTCCGCGGGACG
>JAJXYW010000321.1 GCA_021780415.1 Acidobacteriota bacterium | reverse complement strand
TCATCGTTGCGCCGCACCACAACCTCCGCCCCCAGCTCTCCCATATACTGCACCAGGTTGTACGTAAACGAGTCGTAGTTGTCCAGAACAAACACCATTCCACAATTTTACGCTGCACTCGTCCCCCACCCTGCTCCAGTCAAACCGCAATGGCACAATAGTTCATGCCGCCCGCCACTCAACCCGCCACATCCAAGCGCGCGCTGCTGTTGATCCCCATCTCCGTCCTGCTCACCATCCACCCGCTTCTCATCCACGGTCCCTCCTGCGGCCAGGATCTCGCCTTCCACGTCCAAAGCTGGCTCGACGCAGCGCAGCAACTTCGCCACGGCACCCTCTACCCACACTGGGACATCACCGCCGCCTGGAACGCTGGTGAGCCTCGTTTCCTCTTCTACCCTCCCCTTTCCTGGCTCCTCGGAGCCGTCCTCACGCTCATCTTCCCCATCTCCCTCTGCCCCACGATCTTCATCGCCATCGCTCTCCTCGCCTCCGGCCTCACCTTCCACAAACTAGCCAGCCACTTCGCCAGCCCCAACGCCGCACTCATCGCCTCGACCCTCTATCTCGCCAACCCCTACATGCTCTTTTGCGCCTTCGAGCGGTCCGCCTTCGCCGAACTCCTCGCCGCTGCGTGGATTCCCCTCCTCCTCCTGGCACTCCTCCGCCCTCGCCCAACCATCCGATCCATCGCCATTCCCCTCGCCCTCCTCTGGCTCACCAACGCCCCCGCCGCCGTCATCGGCAGCTACACCATCGCCCTTATAGCCACTCTCCGCGTCTTGTTTTGCTTTTGCCTTTCTGTCTGTCATTCCGAACGCAGCGAGGAACCTGCTTCTCGCGTGCGAAGCGCGCGCCCGTTCTTCGCCCGTTGGGATAATCGCCATTTCCGGTCTTCCCTCCGCCTCGCCCTCACCACCCTCGCCGCGACCCTCCTCGGCCTAACCCTCCCCGCCGTCTATCTCCTCCCCGCAGCCTACGAGCGCCGCTTCATCCAAACCTCCATGGCCATCATTCCCACCCTGCGTTACCAGGACAACTTCCTCTTCGCCCACACCCCCGACGCGGCCCACAACGCCGTCAACCAGACCATCAGCCTCCTCGCTCTCCTCCTCCTCCCCCTCACCACCGCCGCTCTCGTCTCCCTCCGCATCCGAACCAACTCCAGGCCCCCCTCCCCCGCCACATCTCTCATCCGCCCCCTGACCCTTCTCACCGCAGTCATCGCCCTCCTCCTCACCCCTCTCTCGACCCCCATCTGGCAGCATCTCCCCGATCTCGCCTACCTCCAATTCCCCTGGCGCCTCCTGACCCTCCTCACCCCCATCCTCGCCCTGGCCGTCGCCCTCCTTCTCGACACGTTCCCCCACCAACTTCCGCCGTCCGCGCAAGACCCGGGTGCCCCATTCATGGCGCGGCCTCATCGCGGCATGGGTGGGGTAGCGACCGCCCTCGCCCTCCTCCTCCCGCTAGCCCTCACCGCCTTCGCCTACCCCCTCTACCACCAGCCCTTCGACCCCGACGACAACCCCACCGCCCTCGCCCACCTCTTCACCACCCACCACGGCTTCCCCCCCACCGACGAGTACACCCCCGCCCCGGCCGACAACGACCCCCTCCGCACCAACAACCCCGCCTACTGGCTAGCCCACTCCCCCAACGACCCCGCCCCCAACACTCTCCCCACCCCCACCGAGCTAAACCCCAACCTCAATACCGACGACACCCCCATCCCCCCATCCCAAACCCTCTCCACCCCGGCCCCCCACCGCCTCACCCTGACCCTCACCCAACCCTCCTTCCTCATCCTCAACCTCCGCGCTTACCCCGCGTGGCACATCACCACCACACCCAGGCTCTCGCCGTCCGCGCAGGATTCAACTCGGCCCCGGGACGATGGCCTCATGGCCCTGCAACTCCCCCGCGGCCCCTCCACCATCACCATTACCTGGCGTCGCACCCCCGACCAGCAACTAGGCCTCGCCCTCACCCTCCTCGCCCTCCTCGCCCTGGCTCTCACCTTCCTTCGGCGGCCAGACCGCAATACCTCCGACTAAGCCACACTCCTGCAGCGCCCGAAAGCCAGTCCCGCCCCGAAAGCTGTCAACCCCCCCAGCCATCCAGAAGTCGCCAAAACCCCTATGAACACTGGCGATAAATCTTTTCAAAACCTGGCATAGTTACCCCCTCCAAACGCCTACAATTTAACTAGAGCCATCCACCCACCCACTTCACCCCACATCAGGAGTTCCTTGCAGATGTTCTTTGCCCACCGGGACACGAAACCGCCCCTAAACCCAATCAATACAATATCTTGCCCGCAAGCATCCTGGAATCAACGCGCTACAGCCACTATCCCGCTAACCCCCATGAATGGAATATCTTATCTGTAACCCTCCTGAATAGAGCGAGTTGCAGCCACCACCACCCCTAAACCCAATCAATACAATATCTTACCCATAACACGCCTGAATAGAGCAAGTTGCAGCGAGCACACCCTATAACCTGTTCCAAATCAACAAGATAGCAACCGACTTAGAATGAATAGCTTACCCGCAACCATAATGTTTTCAGTATCTTAGAAAAACCAGGGGGGGGAGGGGGGGGTACCCCGGCAGGCGCACCGCCGCCCAACCGCAAACACCTTACTGTGGAGGCTGTGGTGACGGTGGAGTCTCGTCCTTCGGCTTGTCCTTGCCCGTCCCAAAGATCTTCTGCAGCAAGTTCCGATGCTTCGTAGCATCGGTCGGCTGGGTATCGGGCGCCGGCGCTGCCGCAGGCGCAGGGGCACTTGGCGTGTTCGACTTCCCCGTAAAGAAGCTGAAGATCCGGCTGCCCAGCGACTGAGAGTTCTCCCCCATATGCGAGCAGGTGCTCTGCGGCGCGGTTCCAACCAGAAATGCCGCCGAGAACGTGTCGCTGGGACAAGAATCATCCGCAATCAAGTTCGTCGCACGATCAATGCGCAGCACCTCGATGCCATCCGGCGGAGTGAACTCCTTCATGTCCGAGTACTGCGGCAGCCGAATCGCCCGATTCATGAACTCCGCCCAGATCGGCGCAGCGGCGATCGCTCCGGCCAGCTTCACGTCGGTGTAATCGTCATTGCCAATCCAGATCACGCAGATCAGATTCGATGAATACGCTGCAAACCACGCATCATGTGATGTGCCCGTCTTGCCCGCCGCCGGAGCCGTAAAGCCCAGCTTGCGGACCTCCACACCGTAACCGAAGTTCATCACCCCTTCCAGTAGCGACTGGGTAAGGAATGCAGCCTTAGGGTCTAGAACCTGCTTTGCCTGAGGCGTAAAGTCAGCCACCACATCGCCATTGGGGCTGCGCACGCTCGAAAGCAGCCATGGCGTCAGATGCACCCCACCATTGGCAAACACCGTATACGCCCCAGCCATGTCCAGCGGAGTCGCATCGTAGGTGCCAAGCGAGACAGCAGGCGTGCCTCGCGCGGTCGCGATGCCCGACGCCCGTCCAAGCGCGGCGACATTATCAAAGCCCACCATCTGGCCCAGCGCGACCGTCGCATTATTCAAGGAATGCGCGAGGGCATAGATCGCGGGTATGTCTCCGTGGTACTCGTCGAGATAGTTGTGTGGGCTGTAGGTCTGGCCGTTGCTGAACGTAAACGTCGTCGGCTCATCGTGCAGAATCGTCAGCGCTGTGAACGGTGCACCGTTGAGTGTCTGACCGTCGACTGCCTGCTGCTCCGCTGTTGCGTATACGAAGGGCTTGAAGATCGATCCGGTCGGGCGCATGGAGACTGCATGGTCCAACTGCGA
>JAJXYW010000298.1 GCA_021780415.1 Acidobacteriota bacterium | reverse complement strand
GGTGTGGAGCAGGGCGGGATCGGCGTGGGAGTCGTCGATGGTGGGCTCTTCGGTCATGAGGTCGTGGATGCGGGTGACCGAGGCGGTGCCGCGCTGGACGATGTTGACGACCCAGCCGATGGCGATCATGGGCCAGGTGAGTTGCACCATGAAGACGTTGTAGGTGGTGAACTGGCCGACGGTGATGCCGAGATGGGGGTCGCGGTTGTGGAGCAGGACCTCGTGGCCGCCGACCAGGAGGGTGATCATGAGGGAGATGCCGAGGACGAACTCGAGGGTGGGCCAGAGCATGGCCATGAGGCGGGCGAGTAGGAGGCTGCGGCGGATGTACTCGAGGTTGGAGGTTTCGAAGGCGGCGATCTGGGCGTCTTCCTGGGCGAAGGCGCGGATGAGACGGGCGCCGGAGAAGTTCTCCTCGGCCTGGGCGGAGATGTCGGAGAACATGGCCTGGATGCGTTCGAAACGGGTGTGGATGCGGGCACCGAAGTACTGGACGAGGACCGAGGCGAAGGGGAGGGGGAGGAAGGCGAACATCGTGAGCCGAGGCGAGATGCGGAGCATGAAGGGGAGGGCCGCTGCGGTGAAGACGAGGGTGTTGGCGGAGTACATGATGGCCGGGCCGAGGAGCTGGCGGACGGCGTTGAGGTCGTTGGTGGTGCGGGCCATGATGTCGCCGGTGCGGTGGCGCTGGAAGAACTCGGGGGGTTGGGATTCGAGGCGGGCGAAGATGTCGTTGCGTAGGTCGAACTCGATCTCGCGGGAGGCGCCGATGATGATCTGGCGGGTGAGATAGAGGGCGACACCGGCGACGATGGCTACGGCCAGGAGGCGGAGAGCGAGATGCTCGATCCTGGCGGCGGAGAAGAGTCCGTGCTGGATGTCGTGCTGGATGTCGGTCATGGCGCCGCCGATGAGCAGCGGGATCATGGCCTTGGTCGCGTTATAGACGATGAGCGCAAGACCGCCGAGGGCGAAGCTGCGCCAGTAACGGCGGAGGTAGGGGAAGAGCGGTCTGATGCGGGAGAACATAAGGAGAGGGTCGAGCGTAGGGGATCGAGAAACGCTAAGGCGGCCGCTGGTTAGATGCTGGCGGCCGCCTGGGGGATTGATTTACTGCTGGGGTTTGGTGGCAGTGGGCGGTGTAGTTGTGGTGCTGGTAGAGGCCGGGGTTGCGGCAGGCTTGGCTGCTGGAGGCGGCGTTACGGGCTTGGGAGCCTTGGGCTTGGGCATCTCGTTGCTCTGGGCGATGAACTCTACGTCGAAGACGAGCTCGGCCTTGGCGGGGATGATGGGGGGACGGCCGTTCTCACCGTAGGCGAGCTGGTAGGGGATGTAGAGACGGCGCTTGCCGCCGATATGCATGCCCTCGAAGCCGGTGTCCCAGCCGGCGATGACGCGGTGCTGGCCGTAGGGGAAGGAGATGGGCTCGCCGCGATCGACGGAGGAGTCAAACTTGGCACCGTCGGCGAGGTAGCCGGTGTAGTGGACGGTGTAGAACTTACCGGACTCGGCGAGGGGGCCGGTGCCGACAACGGTGTCAACGTAGGCGAGGGAGTAGGTGGTCTTCTCGCCGGCGAGGGTGGCGCGGAGTTCAGGCCTGACCATCGGGGAGGCGTAGTCAAGATGGGTGTCGGGGATGTGGGTGAGGGTGTAGAGGGCCTTGGCGCAAGGGGCCCCTGCGGGAAGTGCGGGGATCTTGGGGGAGAGCTCCGGCAGCTTGACGCAGCCGGTGGTGGTGGTGGCGGCTACGTGGTGCGCGGCGGTCGCGGGGTGATGCACTGGGGCGGTTTGGGCTCCGAGAGGAAGCGCGGCTATGGCGAGGATCAGTGCGGAAAGGGGGAGGGTCTGTGTTTTCATGTCGGATTTTAGTTTAGCTCGGATGGGGGCTTTGGCGATTGGGGCTTTTAGCTTCTAGCTTTTAGCTTCTAGCAAAGGCGAAGGCACGGTCTCTCCGCTGTGCTCAGGGTGACGGCGAAAAACGAGCAACGGCAACGGCAACGGCAACGGCCAATACAGGGGTCCTTCGCTGCGCTCAGGATGACGGCGGGAAACTTGCAACGGCAACGGCAACGGCAAACGCAACGGCAACGGCCGAGGCAGAGGCAAGGGCGAGAGGAATGGTAGGAGAAGGGGGTTAGGTCGGGGTGCGGAGGAGGAGGTAGGTGCCGGCTATGGCGAAGAGGAGGTCGGGGGACCAGGCGGCGAGGACGGCGGGGAGGGAGTTTACGTCGCCGAGATTTTCAAAGATGCCGGCGATGACCCAGTAGCAGATGGCTACGCCGATGGCGGTGCCTACTCCGGCGATGCTGCTGCGCTTGCCCGCATAGAGCGAGAAGGGGATGGCGAGGATGGCGAGGACCAGTGTCATGAGCGGGTAGGCCAGCTTGCGGTTGAGCTGGACGCGGAGACGCATGGTGTCGAAGCCGCTTTGCTTGAGGTCCTGGATGTAGCTGGCGAGCTCGGTGTAGGACATCTGCTCGGATTGGCGGTCTTCCTTTTTGAAGTAGCTGGGCTGCTCGTGGATCTCGGGGAAGGTGGCGACGGTAAAGGGCTGATAGCTGGAGATGGATTCGCCCTGGAAGGTGCGCTGCCAGCCGTCTTCGAAGACCCAGTCGTTGAGCTTGTCGTCCCAGCGGACGGACTGTGCGAAGATGCGGCGAGTGAGGTTGAAGGTGCCGGGCTGAAACTCGAAGACGGTGAGATTGGCGAAGACGTTGCGGTCGGGATCGAAGAACTGGTAGTAGAAGATTCGTGTGGGCTCGTTGTTTCCGGTGGCGTGACCGGGGGTGGAGTTGCCTGTCTGGCCTGACATCCACTTTCTATCGGGGCGAAGGAAGGTCTGGGCGGGCTTGCCCTTGATGACGGAGAGCAGAGATTCCTGGCGGCGGTTGGCGGCGGGGAGATAGGTCTCGTCGAAGACGAAGAGCAGGGCCGAGAGCAGGGTGGCGACGACGAGCATGGGGGCGACGATGCGGTAGAGGCTGATGCCGGTGGCCTTCATGGCTGTGAGTTCGCTGTTGCGATTGAGCGCGCCGAAGGTGATGAGCACGGCCACGAGGGCGCAGAGGGGAAGGATGGAGTTGAGGATGAAGGGGATGAGGTTGAGGAGGTAATCGCCGACGATGGAGAGGGGGGTGCGGTAGCGGAGGATGTCGCCGATGAGCTCGAAGAAGGTGAAGATGACGAAGAGGATGACGAGACTGACGAGGACGAGGGCGAAGTTGCGGAGGAAGCTGCCCATGACGTACTCGTCGAGGATGAGGGGAAAGCGGATGCGGAGGGAGCGGCGGATGCGCTGCATGAGGGCGCCGTCGCCGACGTGGAGGGTGCTGGGCTGCTGGATGGAGGTGCGCTTGTGACGGATGCGGTCGAGGAGTTTGGTGAAGCCGTGGCCGATGCTGGCGAAGAGTTCGAGGATGGCACCGCCGCGGGAGAGCTGCTGGAGGAGAATGAGGCCGACGATGGCGAAGACGATGTTGGCGCCCCAGACGCCGAGCGCGGGCGGGACCTTGTCCTGGCGTGCGAGAGCGATGCCGACCGAGGAGAGGAAGTAGTAGACGAAGACGAGGCCGAGGGTGACGACGAAGCCTGCACCTTTGCCGCCGCGCTTGGAGGAGAGGCCGATGGGGACACCGACCAGCATCAGGACCAGGCAGGCGGTGGGGAAGGCGATGCGGTCGTGGAGTTCGATGAGGTAGGGACGCGCGGCGCCCACCCCAGCAGGACCGGGAGTGTGGGCGAGGGCCCAGAGGTCGCGCAGGGAGAGCGCGTGCATGGGGGTGTCGCGGCGGCTGAGGTGGGAGTCGTCC
>JAJXYW010000260.1 GCA_021780415.1 Acidobacteriota bacterium | reverse complement strand
CTACCGCCGGGGATGGCGCGCTCTCCTTCGTTTACATGAACGAGGTCTCCACCGTCGCCACCGCGTACACCTTCCAGCCCTTCACCCTTGCCACCAACAACGACGCCTGGCACATCGGCACCAACGGGAGCTTCTCGGCGCGTATCGGCATGTTCAACGCCGCCGCCACCGCCGCCCAGCTCTACAACATTCAGGGCAGCTCCCAAATCTCCACCTCCGGCGATGGCGAAGGCCATCTCGCCAACATTCAAACCGTCCCCGTCAGCGGATCAATCGCCAGCGGCACCGGCATCGTTCCTCAGGCCACCATCGATTCCCTCGCCAACATCCTCGCCGCCTGCATTGACGCCGCCCCGCCAAGTGGTGGCGGAACCCCCGCCCAGTGCACCTCCCTCTTCAATATCGCCACCAATGACGGCCAAACCGCCAGCGGGAGCAATGCGCCCACCGACACCGCCGCCGCCGCCATCAACATCGCACGCTACCCCGCCGGCAACCATAGCAACGGCAACGCCGATGCCACCTACGCCAAAGACCTCTTCGCCATCGCCTCGGGAACTGTTCCCTACGTCCCCGATCTCGCTAACGCGCCCCACGACTGGACCATCGCCATCAACTACCCAGTGTCCAGCACGGCCTACTCCTTCGCAAACAACCCCTACTTTGGCAGCGCGGAAAGTATCGAGATCGATCAACTAGGACAGATCTGGGTCACCGGCCAAGCGAAGCATTCCATTATCCGGATGACGTCTCAGGGCGTCTATAACGCGGTAAACACCCTCGGCTACATCCCCGGCTACGTCTCCATTGACGGCTCCAACAACGCCTGGACCGGCAATGCCAACAGCACCTCAGGCATCTTTGAGGCCGGCGCCAACGGCATCTTCACCGCCCTCTACGGCTCTGGCTACTACCAATCCTACGTGAACATAGCGGATCACCTCGGCAACGACTATTTCTTCGCCAACAACTCCAACACCAACGGCAACTACGAGATGTTCGAGTATCCAAGTGGCTCCACGACATCCACCACCCCCACTCAATTCAGTATCAGCCCCAGCGTCATCACGGGAGGCGATAACGTCGCCCACGGTGCCATTGACGCATCCGGAGATTTCTGGCTTACCACCGAAACCTCCTATCAGATCGCTCGCGTCAATTCCAGCGGAACCCAGGTCTTCCCTCCCATCGTCACCGCTCAGCAACCGGAGTTTCCTGCCATCGACAACAACGGCAACGCCTGGGTTGCCGTACAGGCCACGACATCGCAGATCTATGTCGTCCCACCCAACGGCAAAACTCCAGCCATCCTGACCAGCGCTAGCACCGGAGCCGAACTCACCTCCACCTTCGGCGCCGCTGTAGACGGCAATGGCAACGTCTGGTTCGCCAACCGTTGCGGCAACTACGGGGGCTGCGGTAACACGGCCGGCGAGAACACGCTCATTGAGATCAACGGCGCAACCCGCACCGCTATCTCCCCTCCCACTAACTACTCTCCTGAGGCGCAGTATCCTGCCACCGCCAAAGGCTTCACCCCCATCCTCTATGGCTCTCTTAATCTCGCCATCGATCCTTCCGGCAACGTCTGGGTCACGAACTATACCGGCAACTCCGTTGCGGAGATCGTCGGTGCAGCGGCCCCAGTCGTCACCCCGCTCTCCGTCGCCGCTGGTAGCAATAAGCTCGGCGTCAAGCCCTAACTGCATCCGCTCCCCTGGCCCGCGGCGCACTCCTGCGCCGCGGGCCTTTTCTCTCCACCCCACCCCGCAACCTCGACCGCAGCGCATAGCGGAGGAACCCCTATAGCCGCCGTCGCGTTTGCCGTCACCCTTGCTCTTGCCTTGCCCTTGCCGTTGCCTTAGCTAGAAGCTGAAAGCGCCTTTCCCCCTCCCCACGATTTAGAATCATCCCACCATGCCCCCCTCACCGCCGACCCTCCGACTTGACAGCTTCACCCCTCCGGCAGCCTCCAGATTCCCCCTTCCGCCCGCTCCGCAGAATTCACTTCCGCGCGAATCCTCCCATCCCCGCGCCTCACGCACTCATTTCCAACCTCGTGCGTACGAAAACCCTGCTGAGAGTGTCGAATTGCAACCCAAGATTGCGTTGAGCCCTACGCCAAATTCACACCTTCCCGAGCATTTCGTCTCTCCGGCCCGCTCTGAAGCTACGGCGGCCGTCTGATGCCCACCCGTGTCCGCTCCTACTCAAAAATAAATCTCGGCCTCGCCGTAGGCCCCACCCGCCCCGACGGCTTCCACGCCCTCACCACCGTCTACCAGACCCTCCAACTCCATGATTTCGTGACAGTTATAGCCACCCACGCCGCCGACACGACGATCCTCATCACCTCCAATCACCGCGGCGTCCCCCGCACCGAAGCCCACAACGCCGAGCGCAACACCGCCTGGAAGATGGTCCAAAAGACCCTCGAACGCCTGCAAATCACCGCAAACGTAGCCATCCACATCGAAAAACACCTCCCGATCCAGGGCGGCATGGGTGCCGGCTCCGCCAACGCAGTCGCCGCAACTCTAGGATTAGAAAGGGAGTTAGGCCTCGCCATCCCCGGCCCAGCACGCCTCGAAGTAGCCGCCGAAGTCGGCTCCGACGTCCCCCTTTTCCTCCTCGGCGGCACGGTCCTCGGCCTCGGCCGCGGCGAGCAGGTCTACCCCCTCCCCGACTCCAATCCCCTCCATTGCGTCATCGCCCTGCCCGACATTGGCGTCTCTACAGCCCTTGCCTTTCAACAACTTGACGCTGCTGCATTGACTTCCACCCCCTCTGTGGATAAACTGAAGCAGTTGAGCCGCGCTCTAGCCTCTGTCTGGTCGACATCTGGCGTCGAGTCTGGCCCCTCCGGTATCGCTCTTACGAACTGCAAGGAAATGATTCCAAGCGACTTACCTTCGGGTAGGGCCTCTGAACAGAGGGACGTACCAGGCGATCTGGCCGAGAATCCCCTTCTCGCGCTTGTCCGCACCGGGATTGAGAACGACTTTGAAGAGGTCGTCTTCTCGCAGCATCCCTCCTTGCGTTCAACCAAGCGTGATTTGATGGGAAGTTCAAGAGAATCTGCGCTTTACGCAGCTCTCTCGGGCTCAGGTTCGGCGTTGTTTGGGCTCTACGAGTCACAGGCAGACGCTCTCGCCGCTCAACATCGTGTCCAGCACAACGGAACGCGGGCAATCTTAACCGAAACCCTGCCACGCCGAAACTATTGGCATACGATGTTCGCAGAGTAACTACACCGGCAACAATCGCGCCGGCAGTACTGGGCGATCGACTAATGGTAGGTCAAGTGCCTTTGACGCACTTTGTCTAGGTTCGAATCCTAGTCGCCCAGCCATCAGTCGTTCGCTGGATTTGCAGAGTGAGTGATCTGTAAGTCATGCGATCCAAAGAAGTTAGGGAACTTTTGATTTTTCGCGATGGAAACGATGTCGCTCAAGATTCAGCAAGACCCGCACATGTATCTCGGCAGAAAGCCGATGCGCGGGAGGTGCAGGAAGTTTGCAAGTGGCTTGTGGAAGTACCAATCCTCAGCCAGTACATAAGGAATCAAGGTCTCGCACCATGCAGATGACCGGCGATGAAACAGTGCCGGTCGCATAGCAGTAAGGCAAGCAGTATGGAATTACCAAGGGTCAACCAGCCTGGAGGATTTCAACGTGAGCGAACAAAACACGACTGTGGTTCCTTTCCCGAGTTCTATTCATGAAGTCTCCACCGCAACGGCCGCATCGGCCAGTCCAGCGGTGGAGCAACCGAAGCAAGCTGCCGAGACGGTATTGACGCCGGCGACCACT
>JAJXYW010000287.1 GCA_021780415.1 Acidobacteriota bacterium | reverse complement strand
GCCCGCTACCCTCTCGCCACCTCCGAGTTCACCGACCTCATCAAGGCCTACCCCGACGACAACCTCTCCGGCAACGCCTACTTCTACCTCGGTGAGATGGCCATGCGCGCCCACAAGCCCTCGGTCGCCATCAAGAACTATGACCAGGTCATCACCCACTACCCCGACAACGCCAAAATTCCCCCCGCAGAACTCCACAAGGCCTACGCCCTGATCGACGCCAAGGAGGTTGCCGCCGGCGAGCGCCAGCTCCGCGCCCTCATCCAGCGTTTCCCCGTCTCCCCCGAAGCCTCCCAGGCCCGCGCCAAACTAAGCGCGCTCCACTCCCACGAGTAAGCCAGGCCCATCCACTATCAGGCCCCCCCGCCTATCCATCCCATCCACAGGCCCCATCCTCCGCCGCGCGCTCTTTGCGCGGCGGGATGGGGTTTCTCGTTTCGCAATCAACGCCACCCGATCCCTAATTCCGAATCCCCGCCAGCACCCGTTCCACCACCGCTCTTCCCTCAGCATTCAACGGCAACCGCGGCAGTCTCGGCGGCCCGCCATAAAACCCGTTCCAGTCGCACCCATATTTCACCGCGGAAATGCCCAACCCGAGAATCGCGGCATCAGCCTCCAGCAGCCGTTCGCCCTTCTCCGCCGCCAGCGCCGGATCACCGTCCTTGAACGCCGCAAACGCCTCATAGCATCCCTGCGGCGCACACGCCGCCAGCGCCGGCATCGCACCCGGAACCCCCGCCTCCAGCAACTCCACCAACCCTCGCGCGCTCCCCGACGACATCACCTGGAATCCCACCGTCTTCGTCCGCGTCTTCAGCGCCTTTGCCTCCGCAGCCACCGCGGCTCCACCGACCAGCGATTCGGCCGACACCAGCCCGCCCTCCGCCTGTCCACGGCGCAGCATCCGCCCGGTCACCGGAGCGAACACCGTCGTCACCGCCACCTCGCGCTTCACCTCGTGTGTCGCCTTGGCAATCGCCTGATACCGCTCGACCGACAACTCGTCGTCATACATCCCATACACATTTGGATGCCGCGCCAGCACGCCAATCATCTCCACCGAAATCGGAAAACCCAGCGCATCCATCTCGCTGCCCAGCATCACCGGCAGCGGTGAAGCATCCGCCACCGCCCGAAAGAACAGCAGCACATCCTCCTCGTTATTCAGGCGCGCCCACTGTGGGGGCGCATCCACCAGCACCGCGTCGAACCCCGCCGCCTCAGCCTGCCTGGCAATCGCCAGCACACCGCGAACGCTGTCCTTCGCAATCGCCGCGACCAGCACCTTCTCCGGCGCGGCAGACGCTCCAATCACCCGCAGCGCATCGCCAATCTCCTCATCCGACAGCGCCGCACCCTCACACTCCGAGGTCAGCGCAACCAATCCCGCCGCTGGTCCCAGCGAGTAGCGTCCCACGTTATATTCCAGCTTGCGCAAATACATCTCGCCGTCGCGAGTAAACGGCACCGTCAGCGGTATATGGATCCCATCAATCAGCATGTGTAAAGTCTACCGCTACCCCAACCGCAACGCATCCAGCCAAATCAACGCGACTTCCGCCACAGGGGAGATCCCTACACCGCCACGGCACGCTCCGCATGCAACTCCTGCAACGACTCCACGTGATATTCACCCTTCTGCAACGACTCGATTCCGTCCGCCGCCGCCCTGGTCGCCGCCAGCGTCGTAATCGTAGCCACGCGCGCACTCACCGCGGCCCGCCGAATCGCCGCCTCATCGAACACGCTCATCTGCCCGCTCGGCGTATTCACAATCAACTGGATCCGATCGCTCTTGATCAGGTCGACCACATTCGGCCGGCCCTCCTTCACGGCAAACACGCGCTCCACCTGCATCCCGGCCGCTTCCAAAACATCGGCGGTCCCATGCGTCGCCACCAGCTTGAAGCCCATCTCCACAAACCGCATCGCCAGCGGAGCCACGGCAAGTTTATCCCGCGCATTCACGCTGAAGAACACCGTCCCGGAGGTTGGCAGATGCAACCCTGCCGCAGTCTGCGCCTTGGCAAACGCCTCGCCAAAGGTCCGCGCCACGCCCATCACCTCGCCGGTCGACCGCATCTCCGGCCCCAGCACCGGGTCCACTCCCTGGAACTTGCCCCATGGAAACACCGGCGACTTCACAAAGAAATGTTCGCCCGTGCTCAAATCTTTTCCGCTCGCCAACTGCTCCGGCAGCAACTCCTTCAGCGTCCGCCCTGTCATCAACCGCGAAGCAATCTTCGCCAACTGCACGCCCGTAGCCTTCGACACATACGGCACCGTCCTCGACGCTCTCGGGTTCACCTCGATCACAAACACCTTGCCGCGCTGCACCGCGAACTGCAGGTTCGCCAGCCCAATCACGTTGAGGCTCATCACCAGCTTGCGCGTATACATCCGGATCGTATCCAGCACCTCCGGCGTCAAGTCCACCGCTGGCAGCACGCAGCTCGAATCCCCCGAGTGCACGCCTGCCTCTTCAATGTGCTGCATAATCCCGGCGATGATCACGTCCTTCCCATCGCACAGCGCATCCACATCCACCTCCGACGCGTCCTCCAGGAAGTGATCAATCAGCACCGGCCGCTCCTGCGAGTACTCCATCGCCGTCGACATATACCGCACCACATCCGCGTCGTCGTATGCAATCACCATCGCGCGTCCGCCCAGCACATAGCTCGGCCTCACCAGCACCGGATACGTCACCCTCCGCGCCCCCGCCAGCGCCTCCTCGACGCTCGTCGCCATCGCTCCCTCAGGCTGCGGAATCCCCAGCTCCGTAATCAACTTCCCAAATCGCTTGCGGTCCTCTGCCAGGTCAATCGACTCCGGCGATGTCCCAATAATTGGCACGCCCGCAGCCTTGAGCGGCAGCGACAAGTTCAGCGGCGTCTGCCCGCCAAACTGCACAATCATCCCAATCTCCGCGCCACCACTGGCCTCGTGCTCATACACCGCGAGCACGTCCTCCAGCGTCAGCGGCTCAAAGTACAACCGGTCGCTCGTGTCATAGTCAGTCGACACCGTCTCCGGATTGCAATTCACCATGATCGTCTCGTACCCATCATCCCTCAACGCAAACGCAGCATGGCAGCAGCAGTAATCGAACTCAATCCCCTGCCCGATCCGGTTCGGCCCCGAGCCCAGAATGATCACCTTCTTCTTCGCCGTCGGCGCGGCCTCATCCTCCTCGTCGTAGCAGGAGTACATATAAGGCGTCAGGCTCTCGAACTCCGCCGCACAAGTATCGACCAGCTTATAAACCGGCTTCACGCCCAGCTTCTTCCGCAGCGCCCGAATCTTCGCCACCCCATCGGCCTCAATCCCCAGCGTCACCGCCAGCCGCGCATCCGATAGCCCCATCCGCTTCGCCGTCAGCAGCGTAGCCGAGTCCATCTTCTCCAGCCCCACCGCCGCCACCACCTTCAACTCCTCGGCAATCTGCTTCATCTGATACAGAAACCACGGGTCCATCCCCGTATACCGCGCCGCATCGCGCACGCTCATGCCCATCTCAAACGCATACCGCAGATACGCCAGCCGCTCCGGGCTGGGCGTCACCAACCGCTGCCGCAGCCTGCGCGGATCGATCCCCTCATCCGTACTCTTCTTGCCCGTCTCCAGCGATCGCACCGCCTTCATCAGCGCCTCTTTGAACGTGCGCCCGATCGCCATCACCTCGCCCACCGACTTCATCTGCGGCCCCAGCGTCTCATCCGACCCCGGAAACTTCTCAAACTGCCACTTCGGAATCTTCACCACCACATAATCAATCGTGGGCTCAAAGCAAGCCGGCGTCGCCTTCGTAATATCGTTCTGCA
>JAJXYW010000308.1 GCA_021780415.1 Acidobacteriota bacterium | reverse complement strand
AGGAGCACGGCGAGTTCGAGGCGGGCGGTGGAAGCGGCGAGGGTTGCGTCCTGCACGTCGCGGACGCGCTGCTGCTGCTGTAGTTCGGCCTTGACGACGTCGGCGTGAGCCGCCTCGCGGGCCTGCTCGCGTTGGTGCGTGATGTTGAGGAAGTGGTCCGCATCATCCTTGCTGCGCTGTACGACGGCAAGCTTGGTCTCTGCGGCTGCGACGCCATAGTAGAGAGCGACGACGGCGGAGAAGAGGCCGCGGCGTGCGATCTCGGCCTCCGCTGCGGCCTGGGCGGCGTGGGCGTTGGCCGCAGCCACGGCGCTGAACTGCTGAACACCGATGGTCTCGTTGACGATGCCCTCGCTGGCGTATTCATGCACGGCGTTATTGGCGATGAAGCGCGGAGCCGGTGAGGTGGTGGTCTGGCCGATGCGGTCCGTGGAGCCGTTGCCCTGGGTGAAGAGATATTGATTGTGATAGGTGACCGATGGAAGCAGGCTGGCGATGGCAACGGAACGGTCCAACCGCGCGAGTCGGCCCTGTGCGAGCGCAGCGGTGAAGGCTGGCTCGTTGGTCTCGGCGAGATGGACAGCCTGATCGAGCGAGATTTGAGTTGCGGTTGTGGAGATGGATGCGGAGGTAGCTGCAAGCGACTGTGCAACAAGAGCGGCTCCGCTGAAAAGGAGCGAAGCGCAGAGGACTTTCACCATTGATCTCGTGAGTATGGATGGAGAACATCTCATTCGGTCATTACACTACAAGACCGAGATTAAGCCATCCTGAAGGATTTCTGAAATGTCGTGTTGGATTCGGAGGGCTGAGGCTCTAAAATGCGCCGCTGTGCCCGTTGTGCGGCAGATTATTTCGCGGCGGCCTGAGGTGTGCCTGATGATGCCTTCCCATCATGCGCGTACTCGAGCCCAATGATGTTGAGTAGATAGGCGCTCTTGGCCGAAGGAGGTTTCTCAGCCTGTTTTGCGATGCCGTACTGGAGAATTTGCCAGGCGAGAGGGGCCTGACGAATGTCGTACCCGGCGTCGTGCATCAGTGACAGGCCGACTCGCACACGCTGCCAAGGGTCGAAACGGGTGGCGTAGGTGCCGTGATATGTCTCGAAAAGGCCACCAGATATCAGGGCAATCCCGGCGATGGGGCCGACGAATGGCATCTCCCCGACAGCGGTCATCGCTGGCCCGGCGCTGCCTGTAGCAGCCGGAGGCACCTGCCACTCGAGTGCCTCCGCGATGCCTTCGGAGAGCACGGCGGCGACTTCATCATCAGTTGGCAATGCGTTGATTGTCTGTATGGGCAGGATCACAAGGCCGTCCGGCGATCCGATTGCGACGGGAAATCCTATTCCGTCGACGGCGTAGAACTGGAAGTGGATCTTCTGCGGATCGTCGTTGGCAAGGATCTTCTGCGCGGCGGGAATCAGGCGCTCTCCGATTTGCTGGATACGCTGCTGAACGGCGAGGGTTGCGGGAATCGATGCGGTGTGCTTCTTCGCGTAGAGGTACGGGGCCACGATCTCTCCGTCTTTGCTGGTGGCCGCGGGCGTGGCTTCATAGACGGGTGCGACGATTTTTGCCTTGCTCTTGTCGAGTCCTTTTTTGAAGCGCTCGCTGAAGGCAAAGTTCGAGTACTCCGCGTGCTCCGCGACCACGAGGCCATCTTGATTCCATCGTCCTTTGTAGTCAATCCACATATTCGCTATGGGGATCGTTTGGTCGTTAAGTGGCGGCTTGTTATGGAGGGTGGTCTTTGACGTTATGGCGATGCGGTAGCCGTCTGCCTCCAGAATGAGTTGCGGCGAAGTGGATAGAACCTGTTGCACGACTGCGAATCCGGTGATGTGATCGTGGGTGAGTGGCTGTAGCACAATCGTCGTGGCTACGATCGAATGAGTGTGGCGGTCGCTGTCACCAAAGACCTGCACGTGATCCCCGACGGCTAACGTCTGCGCGATGGAAGGATCAGTGATGCTTACATTCTGTCCGTTCTGGACGACGGGTTTCAAAAATGTAGTCTGTGCGTTGGTAACGATGTGTTTGCCATCGACATAAAAATCGGTGCTGGAAGAGAAGACGCTGATATTGCCATCAACGGTTGGCGGTTGGTCCTGTGCAGCGGCGGGGCATGCCAGGAAGCCGCACAGCGCTGTTAGGAATGCGCACAGCCATCCTGGAAATCCAGTGCGACATTTCATGGATTACGCACTCCTTGTTTTGGTCAGGTCTCCGAAGGCTACGGGGGTTGATGGAGAGTGTCAAGCACGTCGCGGGCTTTGCCTGTGAGTGGATGAGCCTCTCCTGGTTCGCAGGCTTACGAGACGACGTTGGAAAATATAGGGCCAAGTGATGCGTGCGGGATCCTGAGGGGTGTTGGCTGCTGCGGCAGCGTGAGCCGTGTGGAGGGAGGTGGTGAGGTGGTCGTGATTCGCATGGAGAGTGGGTTTTGGGCTAGGCTGTTTGCACGCTGTTGTTGCTCAAACTCTTCGGATGGGATCTCCCTGCTTATGCTGAATTGCCGGTCTTCAATTGTCTTTGCGCGTGTGATGGTGCTTGCTTCAGCTGGTGCGCTGCCCGCTGTGGCGCAGAGAGTTTATACGACGCAGGATTATGCGCAGGCGGAGCGGTGGATGTCGTACAACGTGAATCCGCTGGTGCACCATACGGTGCGTGGGGTGGAGTATCTGGCCGATGGGCGGGTGTTCTATCGTGATCCGGGAGTAGGTGGGACGGCGTACATGATCGCCGGGCAGACAGCAGGGACGAAGGCCTGGAGTGTGGCTCCGGCGTTCGATAACGCGAAGCTGGCAGCGGCGTTGAATGCGGCGATTGAGACAGCGAGCAAGGCGGACAGCAGCGCGAAGCCAGATGCAAAGGCGCCGACGAAGGTGGAGGCTGCGAAGTTGGGTGTGACGGCGTACAAGGAAGAGGCCAACGGCGGGTTTGCGGTGACGACGGCGGAGGGCGTGTTCCATTGCGATGCGGCGGTGACCCTGTGCACGGAGGAGCCGAAGCCGCCGAGTGAAGAGAAGACAGCGGAGAAGGCGGGAGGAAAGAAGGCGGCGATCGTGCGGCGACATGCGGGCGGGGCGAATCTTTCGCCGGATAAGAAGCTGGCTGCGTTCATTCGCGACAACAATCTGTGGGTGCGGACGGTGGCGACGGGCGAGGAGCGGCAGTTGACGACGGACGGCGTCGAGGACTTTGGATATGCGACGGATAATGCCGGGTGGCAGCACTCGGATGGGGCGATTGTGACGTGGTCGGCGGATGGGAAGAAGATTGCGACGTTTCAACAAGACCAGCGGAAGACGGGACTGATGTATCTGGTGCCGGTGACGAATCGGCACCCGAAGCTGGAGGCCTGGCGGTATCCGCTGGTGGGGGATAAGGACGTCACGATGATTGAGCCGGTGGTGATCGATGTGGCGACGGCGAAGGTGGTGCGGCTGAAGACGGAGCCGCTGGAGCATCGCAGCATGGAGTGCGATGACGTTAGCTGCGATGGGGATGGGCGATGGAATGACGTGGAGTTTTCGCCGGATGATGCGCGTCTGGCGTTTGTGGCGACGTCGCGGGACCACAAGGATGAGTGGGTGCGCATGGCCGACGCCGCGACGGGAGACGTGCGCGATGTGTATCACGAGCATGTGGACACGTACTACGGCTGGCAGGCGAAGACGGACTGGAAGGTGCTGTGGGACTCGAATGAGTTTTTGTGGGTGAGTGAGCGGAGTAACTGGGCGCAGGCGTATCTGTATGACCTGACGACGGGCGAGTTGAAGAATCAGGTGACGAGAGGCGATGGGCCGGTGTGGGAGATGAAGCATGTGGACGAGAAGAGTCGCGTGCTGTATTTCACCGCGACCAATAAGGTGAAGGGGGAAGATCCGTACTATGTGAATTACTTTCGCGTGGATCTGGATGGGAAGCACCAGCGGCGGCTGACGCCGGAGGTGGCGACGCATGAGGTGACGGCGTCGGAGGATGGAAAGACGTTTGTCGATGTGTACTCGACTGTGGACACGCCGCAGACTGCGGTGGTGCGGGATGATGCGGGGAAGGTGCTGGCGACGCTGGCGAAGCAGGATGTTTCGCAGTTGGTGGCGGCGGGATGGAAGGCTCCGGAACGGGTGGAGTTGAAGGCGCACGATGGGAAGACGGCGGTGTATGGGATTTTGTTCAAGCCGACGAACTTCGATGCGACGAAGAAATATCCGGTGGTGGATTATGTGTATCCGGGGCCGCAGGATGGGTCGTGCTCAGTGTTTGGGCCGCCGGGATTTGAGGCATCGCGCGGAGACTTGCAGGCGATGGCGGACCTGGGGTTCGCGGTGGTGTGCATTGATGGGATGGGAAATCCGCACCGGTCGAAGAGCTTCCATGACGCGCATGCGTCGAGCCCGGCGGAGATGAATGACGATACGATTCCGGACCAGGTGGCGGGGATCAAAGAACTGGCGGCGCGGTATGCGTGGATGGATGCGGACAGGGTGGGGATTACAGGACACTCGGGCGGCGGGAATGCGACGGTGTCGGCGATGTTCCACTTTCCTGATTTCTTCAAGGTGGGTTGGGCGGAGAGCGGCAACCACGACCAACGGGAGTATGAGGACGATTGGGATGAGCGCTGGGCCGGGCTGGAGGTGATGGGGCCGGATAACGCGGACAACTATGCGGCGCAGGCCAACGCGGACTATGCGAAGAACCTGAAGGGTCATCTGATGCTGGCGCATGGAACGATGGACGACAATGTTCCGCCGAACAATACGCTGCTGGTGGTGGAGGCGCTGATCAAGACGAACAAGGACTTCGACATGCTGATGATTCCGAATGTTCACCATGGATATGCTGCCGCGACGCCGTATGTGATGAAGCGGAAGTGGGATTATTTTGTGAAGTATCTGGCGGGAGGAACGCCGGCGATGGACTTTGTGCCGAAGTCGTATGAGGAGATTGTGAAGGCTTACTACGCGGCGCAGTGAGTCAGCGTGTAGAGGATCGTGAAGGACGAGAGGCGCCTGCCGAGGGATTGGCGGGCGCCTCTGTTTGCGATGACGTTAGAACATGGCGAGGATGTCGGCGGGGGTGAGGCCCTGAGCGCGGAGGGTGCGGAGGGAGAGGGCGTCGTGGCGCTTGGCCAGGCGGACGCCGTTGGGGTCGCGGAGGAGGTCGCAGTGGAAGTAGGCGGGGGTGAGGTAGCCGAGCGCGCGCTGGAGGAGGATCTGGCGGGCAGTGGACTTGAGGAGGTCGCGGCCGCGGACGACTTCGGTGATGCCGGTGAGGGCGTCGTCGACGACGCAGGCTAGTTGATAGCTGGGGAGGCCGATGTCGTTGGGGTCGGAGGTGAGGGGCTTGCGCCAGATGAGGAAGTCGCCGAAGTCGACGGCGGGAGTGAAGGATTGGGGGCCGGCGTGGAGGTCGGTGAAGAGGATGGGGTGGAGGTCGTCGGGTGTGCGGAAGCGGTAGTTGGTGCCGCGTGGATGGCGAGCGTCTACGAGATTTGCTGCTGGGCCAACGGGGCGGCAGCGGTTGTTGTAGAGCGGCTCGTCATCTTCGTCTTCGTGGGGAGCTCGGGTGGATTGTGCGAGGTCGCGGCGTGAGCAGGCGCAGGGGTAGGCAAGGCCGGCGGCGAGGAGTTGGTGGAGGGCGTTGCGGTAGAGCGGGAGGCGATCGGATTGGCGGAGTTCGGCGTCCCAGGTGAGGCCGAGCCAGTGGAGGTCTTCGCGCAGTGCGGCGGAGAACTCGGGGCGCGAGCGCTGAGGATCGAGGTCTTCGTCGCGGAGATAGAGGATGCCGTTGGCGACTCGAGCGCGCTGGTGGGCGATGAAGAAGGTGCGCGCGTGGCCGAGGTGCAGCAGGCCCGTGGGCGATGGAGCGAGACGGCCGGTGTAGGGCGTGGGCATGGCGATGGAAGGACTATCCAGGAGTAGCCGCGGCGAGATCAGTGAGGAGTCGAGTGATCGCAGACCCAAGCGTCATAGACGCCATCACTTCTATCGATGCTGTAATTCTGGAGGAATGTTGTGCGCAGACTGTCGGTAAGGACCCATACATCAAAAGGCTTCTGTGCATGAGGGATCAACCAGACATCATCTTTGCAACTTTCCATTTGCTGGAGGACGTTGGTTGGAAATGGAAGAAGCCGAGTCTCGAAGCGCCCAGTGTTGCCTTCGATGGTGTAGGGCTGGCCGCGGTAGATAGGGATGTAACGCAGTTGGGAACGGTAGTCGCCGTCACCGGAACCGTAGCCCACCTGGAGCGACGAGCGATGACGGTAAAAATCCAGATACTGGTTAATAGACGCCTCTGCCACAGGCACACCCGGAGGCATCAGAGAGAGTCTTGCGGTTTGCCACGCCCGCGGAAGATTGACACAAGCGAATAGTGCGCAAGCGACAGCGATGTAATAGAGCGCGGAGGTCTGATTTCCGACGGGAGCATTCTCCGAATCCCGCAATACGAGAGCTGGATATAGGGTGGCGGGCGGAACGATATGCCACAGATAGTGAGGACCGGATCCATATTTTGAGGTCAATGCTCCGATGAAAAGACAAAACACGATAGTGAGAAACTCTGGAAGCCGTTTCCTGAAGCGCGACTCAGATCGGTCTACGGACATTTCCATCAGTACGGATGGGCTGATGAGAAAGAGAGCGAATGCTAGATTCTCTGAGACAGAAATCGGGTCTAAGCCTTCCGCGCGCGTGAACAACAGCCAGGAAATGTAGTTATGCAGAGAAATCTCAGGAAGAGCAAATGGTAAGAAAGCAACAGCGATCGCAACGAGGGAAGAAGTAATGACGGAGCGCAGTCCGAATTTTCGATAAAGCAATAGTAGTGGAAAGAGGATCGCTGATCCAGCTGTGATTTTGAAGCCGACGATGAAGCCGCCCATCAAGCCCACGAGGAGGACGGCTACAGACTCCGTTTCAAGCAGGCTGCAGGTAATTGCCAACGTCGAAAAAAGAAATATCCAGATATCCGAACGCAGCCCCAAGGAAATTTCAGGATGTTGTATGAGGACGCTCGTCGGAAACGCCATTAACGCAACTGCCGCGAACGTAGAAATGAATTTGCGTAGAAGTAGATAAAGGGCGGCGCACACGCAGAGATTCGCGATGACCACAAAGCTGCGAACGATCCAGAAATGGCTCACGCCGCCTAACATCAGAGCGAGGCGATACACGAGAAAGGTAAGGGGGCCGTACATGAGCGAGTAGCTTGTGTCGAGCGAGCGAGGTGGATTGTAGAGAAGAAGTCCGTGAATGCCCGCCGCAGCGATGCTGAGGATGTTTGCCTCATCGCCCCAGATCGTGAAGAAGTGTAGCGAATAAATTGTCAGAAGCACATACGCGCAAAGGACGAATAGCCCAGAGCCGAATGCGATGCGACGCAGCAGAACCTGTCGGTCCTGCGATGCTTTCGCCGAAATCAGGAAGAGGTTGATCCATGCAAGGATGCATCCTGCCAAGAACCATGCAAGGGGTATTTCTCTCGCAAGGCGCAAGAATCTCGTGACCCAGCTATACGAAGTGAACGAAACCAAAGAGTGTTCCTAATCCTGAGTAGGTAAGTCTATCTATGATGTTAAGCTATATCGTCCACGAGGCTATATGTTCCGGTGAGTGGATTTGAACTTGATTGCACGAGGAAGCGCGATCGACAAGCTAGTCAAGAACAATTTATTCAGTTCCTTTCTGCGTCATTGCAGAATCGAGTAAAGTTCCTCTCTCCGCTGAGATGTCATCCTGGAAGACTTTCATTTGCACGCGATAGTGGGTGCGTGATGCTTACATGTACTCGCTGCCGTACTGGATGGGGATCTGGGTGAAGGCGATGCGGGTGGGGGCGGAGTCGCGGGCTGGGAGCATGCCGGCGAAGTGGAGCGTGGTGTGGCCGTACTTGAGGTTCAACTTGTCCATCGTGGCGGAGAGTTGATTGCGGTTGCCGGGCTCTTCGAAGAGCGTGGTCTGGAGGTCGACCTCGGGGATGAGGTGGCGCAGGGTGATGCCGACGAAGAAGGGCTTGGCGTGCTCGGGGCCGGTGGGCGATTGCTTCCAGCAGCCTTGCAGGGCTTGGAGGAGCGAGAGCGTGTCCTGGCAGGGGCGGAAGCGGGCCTCCATGCCCCAGCCGGTCTGGGTGATGCCGCTGTTGTGCTGCTTGACTTTGGAGGAGGCTCGAGATGCGGCGGCCTGGTCGCGGGTAAGGGAGTATTTGATGGTGAGGGCGAGGGAGGCGGTGTGGAAGTGCTCCATGCGGAGGCGCATGGCGGCCTTGTGGAGAAGCTTGTGGGCGACGGCCCAGGCGCCCTCGGGGGTGCGGTGTTCGGGGGCGAGGACGTGGGAGTGGCCGAGGGACTTCTGGATATCTGCGGCGATGGGAGCGCCGTCGTCACCGGTGTCTTCGCCGCGGAGCCAGTGGTACATGCGGTCGCCCCAGACGGAGTCGAAGAGACGGTGCATGGCGGTGCGGTCGAGGGCGAGAAGTTGGGGCATGGTGCGGATGCCCTTGGCGTTGATGCGGGCTTCGGTGCGGGCGCCGATGCCGGGGAGGTCGCGGAGTTCGAGGTGGGCGATGGAGCGGGGGAGCTGCGAGGGTAGAAGACCGATGAGGCCGTCGGGCTTCTGCATGTCGCTGGCGATCTTGGCGAGGTAGCGGTTGGGGGCCATGCCGATGGAGCAGCGGAGGGTGCTGCCGACGTCGTCCTTGATGGCCTGCTTGATGGCGAGGGAGATGTGGCGGGCGTTGGGCGGGAGACGCTCGCGGCCGAGGAGTTGGCAGACCATCTCGTCGATGGAGGGGGTGTGGGCGACGGGGCAGATGCGCTCGACGGCGGCGGCGATTTTGTGGGAGTACTCGGCGTAGGTGGAGTGGTTGCCGTTGACGAGGATGATGCCGGGGCAGAGGCGTTTGGCGTCGCTGACGCGGGTGCCGGTCTTGATGCCGAGGGCCTTGGCCTCGTAGCTGGCGGCGATGAGCGAGGTGGTGTCGGCCTGGGTGGGGACGACACCGGTGGGCTTGCCGCGGTACTCGGGGTGCAGCTCCTGCTCGACGGACGCGAAGAAGCTGTTGAGGTCGACGTGGAGGAAGGCGAAGAGATCGGGTTGAGCAGGAGGGCTCATAGGCGCATTATATTCGCCACCTATTCGCTTTTGGGGATAAGTTCAGGTTCAGGGCTGGGGCGTGGCGGGGCCGTCGAGGGAGACGGGCTTAGCGGCGATGATCTTGAAGATGAAGTAGAACTTGGTCTCGTTGTCAAAGGAGCTGATCTCGCGAGAGCGGGAGCGGACGCCGTTGGACTCGGCCCAGAGTTCGTAGTCGGTGTCCTGGGCGAGGGCACCGAAGCGGAAGTTACCGTCGTCGTCGGCGATGTAGGTGCGGACGGCGTTGGTATGAGAGTTTTTGAGGAAGACGATGGCTCCGCCGATGGCGGTGCCGGCTTTGTCGACGACCTTACCCTCAGCGACGCGCTCAATGATGTGATGCGTGGGGGGCTTCTGGATGTTGAGAATCTGCGCGGAGCCTCTCGCGGGCAGGGCGATGCATGCGAGCGACACGGTTAACAACGTGAGTGCGGTTCGTTTATTCATCCTCATCTTCACTGACATGGGGGGTTTCATCTTCATCATCGTAGCCTTCTTCATCGACGGGAGCTAATTCCAACGGGTCGCTGGAGACGACTTCAAGATCTGTTCCACATTCATCGCACTGAATGATCTCGCCTTCTTCGACATCGTCGACATCGATGTCCAAGGGATTGTCACATTCTGGGCACACGACTGACATATACATTCTCCTCTGTTGCAGGCACGAAGCCGAAGTTGATATGTGGTGCGGTGGAGCTAGTACGATGGAGCTGGCACCACGATCACCTTTTCTAGTTCTAGCGGGACAGTGGCGGCTCGTCAACCTTGCGATGCAGAGTGACGCGTGTACGGTGCAGATCGTGGCCTGGAGGCAGGGATGAAACGGACGCTGGGTGTGTGCGGATTGCTGCTGGGAGTGGCTGGGTTGGCGGGCGGACAGATGCCGATGGGCGCGGGCGCGATGGGGTCGGCTGGAGTTGCGGACTCGACGGTATTGCGGCCGCTGCCGGTGGACCCGGCGGTGAAGAAGGCGTTGGAGGGGATTTCGGCGGAGCAGGTGCAGGCCGATCTGGCGAAGCTGGTGAGCTTTGGGACGCGGAACACGCTCTCGAGCATGGACACGGAGCTGCCGCCGGGACAGGGGATTCTGGCGGCGGCGGATTGGATTACGAGCGAGTTTGAGGCGATGTCGAAGGAGTGCGGCGGGTGCCTGGAGGTGAAGCGGGACGAGTTTGTGCAGCCCACAACGACGGCGGGGTATGGGCGGATTCCGAGGCCGACGAAGCTGGTGAATGTGTATGCGATTCTGCGTGGGACGGGCGGGGACAAAGCGCCGTGGGTGCTGGTGACGGGACATTATGATTCGCGGGCGACGGACGTGATGAATGACAAGCTGACGTCGCCGGGGGCGAATGATGATGGGAGCGGGGTGGCGGTGTCGCTGGAGTCGGCACGGGCGATGGCGCGGCTGCGGAAAACGGGCGTGAGGCTGACGGGGACGATGGTGTTCGTGGCGGTGGCCGGAGAGGAGCAGGGGCTGTATGGGTCCGCGCATCTGGCCAAGCTGGCGAAGGCGGAGGGGTGGCCGCTGGAGGCGGTGCTGAATGATGACATCGTCGGGGGTGATACGACGCCGGTCGCTCCGGGTGCGGGAGAGACGATGCAGCGGAAGGATGTGGTGCGGGTGTTCAGCGAGAGTGTGCCTTCGAACGCGACGCCGGAAGAGCAGCGGATGATGCTGGGGCTGGGTGCGGAGAATGATTCGCCATCGCGGGAGCTGGCGCGACAGATTGTGGAGTTGACGCCGGCGTACTTTGCTGCGGGCGGGATGCCGATGAAGATGAGTGGCATGAAGTGCCCGATGATGCAGGGGGGGAAGATGCAGGATGGCATGAAGTGTCCGATGATGCCGATGGGGGGGGCGTTTCATCCCGTGATGGAGCTGCGGCACGACCGTTATCTGCGCGGCGGAGATCACAGCAGCTTCAATGCGGAGGAGTTTGCGGCGGTGCGGTTTACGGAGTGGCGGGAGAACTTTGACCATCAGCACCAGACGCTGCGCACGGAAAACGGCGTGGAGTATGGCGACCTGTTGAAGTTTGTGGACTTCAAGTACGTGGTGAAGGTGGCGCAGTTGAATGCGCTGACGATGGCATCGCTGGCGGCGGCGCCGAGCGAGCCGCAGAAGGTGCGGATCCTGACCAGGGCGCTGGATAATAACAGTGAGCTGGTGTGGGAGCCGTCGGCGTTTGCACCGCCTGGGACGACCTATGAGGTGGTGTGGCGGGATACGGCGGAGAATCGTTGGATGCACAGCCAGAGCGCAGGCGCTGCGACGCATCTGAAACTGAATGTGAGTAAGGACAACGTGCTGTTTGGCGTGCGCGCGGTGAGTGCCGCGGGTGACCGGTCACTGCCGGTGCCGCCGCTGCCGGCGCGAGAGTAGAGCTTGAGCTGAGGGAAGGCGTTCGATGGCATTTCGATCCAACAACCCGATTTCGCTGGTGTTTCCGCCGTTTCGCGGGGTGACGCGGCGGATCATCCTGATTGCGCTGTGCGTGTACCTGGGGATGGCTGCGATTGGGCTGTTCATGCCGGTGCTGGCCGGGGTGCTGACGTCGCTGTTTGAGTTGCGAGCGGACAAGGCGCTGCACCCGCTGATATGGGAGCTGGTGACGTACCCGTTTGTGGGTGACGGGCTGCTGAGCGTGACGTTTGCGCTGCTGTCGGTGTGGTTTTTTGGGTCGGCGCTGGAGGAGGAACGCGGGTCGCGGTGGCTGGGCGAGTTTTTTCTGGCAGCGACGATTGGCGGAGGTGCGATTGCGTCGGCACTTACCCGGGTTGCGATTCAACAGGCTCCGGGATTGATACCGGATATCTGGACGGCGGGGCTGTGGCCGGCGGTGCTTGCGGTGCTGGTGGCGTATGGTCGGATTCATGCCGAGAGCCAGGTGAAGTTCAACTTCCTGTTTACGATCAAGGCGAAGTATCTGGCGGCGATTTACGTGCTGTTCTATGTGGGGCTGGCGCTGGTGGGGGGCGACCGGTTCGGGGCGCTGACGGCGCTGTGCAATGCGGGGGCAGGGTATGGATTTCTGGTGCTGGCGCCGCGGCGCGGGTTCCGAGTAGACGTGTCGGAGCGGTGGTTCGCGCTGCGCAATGCGTACTACCGTGCGAAGCGGCGGAGGGCGGCGAAGAAGTTTACGGTGTACATGCGCAAGCAGGGGAAGGACGCGCCGATCGATGAGGATGGGCGCTATGTGGATCCTGAGGGGACGTCGCGCGGTGCGAACGGGCGTGATCCGAACGGGCATGATCCGAACGACAAGCGGTGGATGAACTAGGCGTTGGGTCGGGGAGCTAGAGGATCTGGTTGAACTCGAGACGCTCGCCGTCGGGGCCGAGGATATTGAAGTACTTGCAGCCGTGGGCCCAGAAGGGAAGGAAGACGGGCGCGGGCTCGCAGAGGGTGTAGCCGGCGGAGTGGAGGGTGCGGAACGTTGCGTCGATGTCGGCGACGTCGAAGGCGATGTGGTCGATGTGACCGTTGGAGCGGGAGCGGATCTCGTGGAGCGCCGCGGCGGGGAGTTCGTAGAGTTCGAGGGTGACGTCTCCGCGCTGCATCATGGAGACGCGGCCGGTGCCCTCGGGGTGAGGGAAGGTTGAGGACATGACGTCGGTGAAGCCTAGGCCTGCGTAGAAGGCTTTGGAGGCGGCGAGGTCGGAGACCGGGAGGCCGGTGTGCTGGATGCGTTGGATGTCGAGGTCGAGGCTCACGCGATTAGTTTACTTGCTGGCGGGTGAAGCGGGACGCGAGATGCGGCGAAAGAAGATGGCCGCGCCGAGCATGGGGACGCCGAGGAAGAGCAGACTGGCGCCGATGAGGCCGGTGACGGCGTCGGCGGTGTTGCGGCCGGCGGTGAGGGTGAGGACCAGGTTGACGATGCCGCCGACGAAGAGGAGAGCGCTGGCGGCGCGTGGCTGGAAGAGTCCCAGAAGGAGCAGCAGAGGGAAGGCCATGGCGAGAGTCTGGACAGCGAGGGCGGCGGCGGTGAGGGGCGAGCCCTGGTGGACAGCGGTGTAGAAGACGTGAAGGCTGACGCCGCAGAGGAGCGCGCTGTAGAGGACCAGCGCGCCGGCGAGGATGCGGTTGGGGATGGACCAGTGCGTGGGGTTAGGCATGGGGCGTCAGCTCCGGGTGGCTACGCGGAGGCTGAGCTCGCGGAGTTGCTGGTCGCTGACGGTGGTGGGCGCGTCGACCATGAGGTCGATGGCTTTGGCGGTCTTGGGGAAGGCGATGACCTCGCGGAGAGAGGATGCGCCGGCGAGGATCATGACGATGCGGTCGAGACCGAGGGCGATGCCGCCGTGCGGCGGGGTGCCGTACTCGAGTGCGTCGAGGAAGAAGCCGAAGCGGGCCTTGGCTTCCTCGTCGGACATGCCGAGCGAGCGGAAGATTTCGGACTGCACATCCTTGCGGTGAATACGGATGGAGCCGGAGCCGAGCTCGGTGCCGTTGAGGACGATGTCGTAGGCGAGGGCGCGAACGGAGCCCTTGTCGTTGACCAGAGCGCCGGACTTGATGTCCTCCTCGTGCGGCGAGGTGAAGGGATGATGCGCGGCGTCCCAGTTCTTGGTCTCCTCGTTCCACTCGTACATGGGGAAGTCGGTGACCCAGAGGAACTTGAAGTCGGCGGCGGTGTGGGTCTGCTCGAAGAGCTTGTGCTTGTCGGCGTATTTCTTTGCGAGTTCGAGGCGGAGTGCGCCGACGCGCTTGTAGATCCACTGCGGATCGTAGTTCCAGAGAGCTGGTGTGCCGGGCTTGGGGGTGACGACGACGGCGAGGTCTTCTGGTATGAGCGCAGCGTTGTGGAATCGTTGAAGTTCTTCGGAGAGCTTTGTGGCGATGGACTCGGCGAGCGGGGTGAAGGCCTCGTTGGTGCGGAGGCGCGCGAGGTCGAGGAGGTCGAGGCCGGAGTCGCCGAAGAAGGCGCGGATCTCGCTGAGGAGAGCCTTGCGGGCGGTGCCGCTGAGTTCGCCGACGCGGGGGATGGTGAAGCCGAGGACGGGAAGAGTGGGGTCGATCTTGAGGGTGCTGCGGAGTTCAGCGGTGAGCGTGGCGGAGAGGTCGACGATGGCGGGGAGGCGCATGTCGGGCTTGTCGATGCCGTAGCGCGTGATGGCCTGGTCGTAGGTCATCTGGATGAAGGGCTCGGTGCCGAGGTCGATGCCCGCGGCGGAGAAGGCGGCGCGGAGGAAGCCTTCGGCGGTGGCAAAGATGGTGGACATCTGCGGGAAGGAGATTTCGAGGTCGATCTGGGTGAACTCGGGCTGGCGGTCAGCGCGGAGGTCTTCGTCGCGGAAGCAGCGGGCGATCTGGAAGTAGCGGTCGAAGCCGGAGATCATGAGGATCTGCTTGAAGATCTGCGGGGACTGCGGGAGAGCGTAGAAGTGGCCGGGATGGACGCGGCTGGGGACGAGGTAGTCGCGCGCGCCTTCCGGGGTGCTGCGGGTCATGAAGGGGGTTTCGATCTCGAGGAAGCCCTGGGAGACGAGGTAGTTGCGGATGGCCATGGCGACGCGGCTGCGCAGGGCGAAGTTGTGCTGCATCTCGGCGCGGCGGAGGTCGATGTAGCGATACTGGAGACGCACTTCCTCGTTGGCGATGGCGTCTTCGGCGGGCGAGAAGGGAGGTGTCTTCGCGTCGTTGAGGAGCAGGAGCGAGTGGGCGACGAGCTCGACTTCGCCGGTGGGCATGTTGGGATTGACGAGTCCTTCACCACGCTTGCGCAGGATGCCGGTGACGGCGATGACGTACTCGGAGCGCGCGGCTTCGGCCTTGGCGTGCGCTTCAGGGGAGACTTCCTTGTCGAGGACGACTTGCGTGATGCCGGAGCGGTCGCGGAGGTCGAGGAAGATGAGGTTGCCGTGGTCGCGGCGGCGGTTGACCCAGCCCATGAGGGTGATGGTTTCGCCGGAGTGGGTGCTGCGCAGGTCGCCGCACAGATGCGTGCGCTGGAGGGTGCCTAGGAAGTCGAGAGTCACAATCCTTCTATTGTACGAAGTTTGGAGGCTGACTCCGAATCCCGGTGAGAGCTTCGGCGAGTTTTGCGCGCGGAATTTTGACTTGCTCGCCGGTGGCGAAGGTTTTTACGGTGGCGATGTTGGTGGCAACTTCATCTTCGCCGAGGAGGATGATGTGGCGGGCCAGGGTGTCGGCGATGTCGAAGGACTTGCGGAGTTTGAAGGCGCCGTCGCCTACTTCTACCTTGAGGCCGGCGGTGCGGAGTTCGCGGGCCAGGGCGAGGGCGGCGGGGTTCTGGGCTGGGGCCAGGGGAGCGATGTAGGCGTCCAGTTTGGGCGGGGCGGTCGAGGTGTTGTCGGCTTCGGCCTGTGCCTGAAGGGTAAGGATGAGGCGGTCTTCGCCGATGGCGAAGCCGATGCCGGGGGCGCGCGGGCCGCCCAGCATCTCGGAGAGGCCGTCGTAGCGGCCGCCGCCGAGGAGGGCGTTCTGGGTGCCGAGACCGGTGGTGACGGTGAACTCGAAGGTGGTGCGGGTGTAGTAGTCGAGGCCGCGGACGAGGCGCGGGTTGAGGTGGTAGGGGATACCGCAGGCGTCGAGGGCGGCGAGGACCTGGTCGAAGTGGGCTTTGGATTCGGGGCCGAGGTAGTCGGCGATTTTGGGCAGGGCGTTGATGAGGTCCTGATCGGCTTCGTCCTTGCTGTCGAGGACGCGGAGCGGGTTGGTGTCGGCGCGGCGCTGGTTGTCGGGGCAGAGCTGGTGCTTGATGGGTTGCAGGGCTTGGCGGAGGGCGGCGTTGTAGCGGACGCGGTCCTCGGAGCTGCCGACGGAGTTGAGTTCGAGACGCCAGTCGCGGATGCCTAGCTCGGTGAGGAGGCTGGCGAGCATCTCGAGGATCTCGGCGTCGCGGAGAGGGGATTCCGCGCCGGAGGATTGCGGTCCGATGACTTCGGCGCCGATCTGCCAGAACTGGCGGTAGCGTCCGCGCTGAGGACGCTCGCGGCGGAACTGCGGGCCGATGTAGTAGAGCTTTTGCAGGTTGCCGGTGTTGCCGAGCTGGTGCTCGATGTAGGCGCGGACGACTCCGGCGGTGGATTCCGGGCGGAGGGTGAGGGACTGGGACGAGCGGTTGAACTCTCCAAAAGCATATTCGACCACGAGATCGGGACCGGGATGCTCCTCTTGTTTGTTAGGCACCGACGAAGCTACGACGATACGTTTTTTTGCGGGTGGATTGTGACCGAGGTGTCGCTGAGATTCTTGCACCTTCCGGATTGTTTCAACGTCCAACCGTCCGTGGAAAGCTACGAGTTCGTATGTGCCAGACCTGTAGCGCACTTCTGCATCAAATGTGCCGTCAGATTGTTGCTTTGCGCTGCTAATACGGCCACTCGAGCGAGTCCACCAGTCGTAAAGCATCGCTTTATCAAAGCGCTCACCATCATCCCAGGTGAACATTTCCTTGCTGACGATGTCGGTCTCTTCGCCGACGCCGCGAGCGAAGAGTTCGGTGGTTTCGAAGATCGGGGTGCGGATTTCGCCGAAGCCGTAGCGGGCGAAGAGGGCGCGGGCGGTGGCCTCGACGTGGTTCCAGAGCGGGGTCTGGTCAGGGAGCAGGTCGCGGGTGCCGCGGACGGCCTTGAGGGTGGGGCGAGCCGGGGTTTTGGGGGACTTCGGCGCGGGGTTCTTGCTTTCGGTCATAGAGATACAGTCTATCGTCCTGCACGAACGGCCAGAGGCTTCGCGTGGGGTGGAAAGGACGGTATCCCCACCCCCCCTCCCCCCCCGACTTTTTCTCGTAAAGTATTCAGGCGGATGAGGTTAAGTCTGTTTTGCCTGTAAGGTATTCTATCCAGGATGGTTACGGGTAAGATATTGCTTGTAAAGGGGTTAGCGGCCGCGTGAGGCGGGGGTGGGGCCTGGCTTTGATCCCTACTTCTATTGTAGTGAGTTGATGGGGGGTACTATGCCAGGTTTTGAAAATATAAATCGCCTTTGTTTATAGGGGGTTTGGCGATTTCATGGTCCGCGAGGGGCTTGACGGCAATTTCGGTGGCGACCGATCCGTAGCCGAAGCGCTCGAGTAGTACGGTCCATTATGGCAGGGGACAAGAAGTAGCCCAGGAACGTTGGGTCGCCCAAGCTTAGGAGCGTGCGGCACGCACCGGGATTGAAGCTGAAGGGGCAAACAGCAAGGGCACGGAGATGGACTCCGTGCCCTTGCTGTTGCGAACTGCACCGTTAGAACTGATAGGTGATGGTGCCGTAGATGGTGCGTGGAGCCCCTGGATAGGCGTTGATGTAGCCGCTGGCGTTCGGGTTGAGGGAGGCGAAGTAGCCGCCGCTGGAGATGTACTCGTATCCGTTGTACTGACTATTTGCCAGATTCAGCATATCGACCCGGAGGTTGAAGGACTGACTCTTGAGCGTGATCGGAGCGTTGAACGAGAGGTTCAACGTGGTGTAGGCCGGCATGGTCTGCGTGGTGGGTGCTCCGGTATTGTTCGACCAGAGGTTCTGAGTGCCGGTCGACTGAATGTCGAGCCGAGGCTCGACGACGGTGCGGCCGTGGTACTGGATTCCGTAATAGAGTCCGGCGTTGACTGTGACCTTGGGGACATAGGAGACCGGAAGGTTGTTGTAGAACGCGCAACCGGCAGCGGGATTGGCAGGGGTGCCGCAGGCGGCGATTGGACCACCGGTGACGTAGGTTGTAAAGTTCGCTGACTCCGCAGCGAAGTTGAACATGAAGTGGATATTGCTGCGGGGGTCGGCGTCAAAGAAGGCATCGACGCCGTGATAGGTGGAGTTGCCGCCGCTGGTTTCCACGACGCCGAGAGCTGTTTCGACGTCAATTTCCTGATTGGTGTAGTCGTTGTGGAAGTAGCTGACGCCGGCGATGAAGTTCCGGAGTGCGGGAGCGTTGGTGAAGTGAACCTTGCCGCCAAATTGAGCGTAGGCGCCCTTGGCGAGGATGTAGTAGTTGGGGTTTACGGCCTGGAACATGCCGCCGCCGCCGCCCAGGGCGGGCGAACGATAGATGGTGTCATAGCCGCCATAGATGGTGAGCCACTCGTAGGGCGTTATGGAGGCATCGACGCCGGGTTCAACGGCAGAGCGGCTCTCATGGGCTCCGCAGAGTGAGCCGGCGTCCTTGGTCAGGCTGCCGTCGGAGGTGGGGACGGGATTTCCCCAGAGGTTGTAGTAGGGGTCTGAGGCCCTGCTGCCGGTTTGCGGGTCCAGCGAGCAGTGGGTCTGATAGACAGGAGTGGTCGTCGGTGTGATTGTGCCGTCAGCGGCCTGGGAGAAGTAGGTGCTGGAGGCGAAGGTGAAGTCGCGCGCCGCCTCATTGTTGTAATCGGTGGAGAAGCCGTCGACGCGCACACTGGGGATGATGTGAACCTGGGGGATGGGGTGGATGTCGTCCTGAGCGAAGAATGTGACGTTGTCCTGCTGGAAGTAGCCGGAGCGGAACTTCGACCCTGCGCCGACGATCTGTTTGGCGCCGTCGCCGCCATCGGCTGGACTGTAGAAGAGGTTGTGGGTGTTGTAGACCTCGTGAATGAGGTAGCCGCCGAACTGAACGGTGTTGTACGGGAGGACCTGGGTGAAGTTGATGCGGTCGCCAAACATGTTGCTGTGGGGGTTGTTCCACTCGTCGACCTGGGCACCCTGCGCGAGGGCATCCTGATTGCGGCGGTGGAAGCGGCGAATGTGGGTGTACCAGGTGGAGTTTTCGAGCGTGGAGGTGTGGCTGAGATGCATCCGCTCACGCACGTAGGTCATGAACATTTCGTTGGTGTCGTACTTGTTGTAGGCGGCGTAGGGGAGCGCGCTGTAGAAGCCGCTGGTGGCCTGGCTGAAATGGATGCCGCTGGTGGGTTCGATGAGCTGCTGGTCGGTGGTGGGAATTACCGTGGGACGATAGCCGCCACCCTTGGCGTACAGGACGCCGAAGGCAAGGCTGCCGGCTGAGAAGGTCTTGACGGTCTTGCCGAAGACGGAGCCGTTTTTGGAGGGGTTGCCGAAGCCGTCGGGAGCACGGCGGAAGTCGTCGCCGCGACCGACGCCGCCGCCTACCACGGTGGCCCAGTCTTTGAAGGACCCGGTGTTGCCGACAAAGGCGAAGTTTTGCTGGCCGAAGGGACCGTCGGTGACGGCAGCGCTGAGGTGGCGGTCGACGGTGGGCTGGATGGGCGTGAACTCGACGCGGCCGCCTTCGTCGGTGTACCAGCGATCGGCTGCCTGGCCGGGGCCGTAGGTTACCTGCACGTCCTGGATGACGAGGTTTTGCGGCATGGTGGCGGACTGCCAGAGACCGGTGGCGGGGTCGGCGACAGGAATGCCGTCATAGGTGATGCCGAGGGAGCCGGGCGCTGTGAAACTGGACGCCTCGCCCGCCCAGCCCTGCTGGATTCCGTTGAGGAGAACGGTGTACTTCTGGCCGCCCGTATTGCCGTAGCCGACAACGTTTGCGCCGGGCGTGGCGGCGAGCATCTGCGCGCCGCCGGCGACTGGACCAGCCACGTCCAACTGCTTGCGGTCGAGCACGCGGACGGTTTCCGGCATCATCATGACGTCCTCGCGGGTGGGGACGGGCGTGGCTTCGGGATCAACGGTTCCGCGCACGATGACGCTGTCGGTGAGCTTCGCCACCTGTAGCGCAGCGGTGATGGTGCGCTGGGTCGCGGGAGAGAAACGCAGGGTGAAGGACTCGAAACCTGACTTCTCAACGCTGATGACCTTTGGCCCGGCAAGCACGTTGTTGAAGACAAACTCGCCGGCTGAATCGGAGGTGGTGTGAATGACGGTGTTGGTGGCGAGATCCGTTAGCGAGACAACGGCCTGAGGAATGATGGCTCCGGTGGAGTCAACCACCTTGCCCTGAATGGTGGGAATGGTCTTGATGGATGGGGTCGCGGCGGTGACGTCAGTGGCCAGCATCGCGGCGTTGGTGGTGCCTGTGACGGCGTTGTGGATTCCGGTGCCGGACTGGGCGTGGGCGGTGAAGCAGGATGCCACGAGGAGAGACAGCAGGGCAAGACGTTTGTAAATCAAAGAGCCTCCAAGATGAAACGAGTGCGACGATGCGAACGCCCGGAGCGATGAGTGCTGGATCAGTTCGTGTCGCTTGCTGAGATGGTCTCTGAGCAGGATGTATGCGGAGTTACAGGAACGTTAACGGTTCGTGACTCGCAGCGATTGCGCGCGGAAAATCGCGGAATGTGGAGGCTAAGCTCCGGGGGTGAGTGGGGCGTGAATGTGGCGTGGCGTTTCGGATAGAATGCGGGAGTGGAACTGGAGGGGGTTGCGATGAGTGAGAAGAAACAACATGAGGCGTGGATCGATCGGTGGTGGCCGCTGCTGCTGATTATTTTTGGAGTAGGCTGCGTGGGGATCCTGGTGCTGTTTCATCCCATGCACTAAAGGGATTAGCAACAGCAACGGCAAAAGCTAATACGTAGGTCCATCGCTTCGCTCTGGATGACGGCGAGGAACAGGTAGCGCCGGCGGCATGAGCGGCTGCCTGCGTGGGTGCGGATCGATGGTTGGTGGTGGGTTGGTGGATGGTGGAAAGCTGGTGGTGAGAAAGTTGTTCACGCAGGGAGCGGGGCAGCGTACACTTTCGTCAATTTGAAGCAGTGCAATTTGAAGGAGCGTTGCTATGGACGAGGTCCGGATGAGCGGAGCCGACGGTGCTGCAAGCAAGGGGCTCTCGCAGGTGGAGCGCGTGGTGGATACGTTTCTTGAACCGAGTAAGACGTTCACCGATGTGCTGCGCAGCACGAGCTGGTGGCTGCCGTTTCTGCTGCTGGTGGTGGTGACGATGGGGTCGACGTTTGCGATCGATCAGAAGATCGGGTTTGACCGGGTGGCGGAACAATCGGTGCTGCAGAGCGCGTCGGCCGAGGACCAGATGGCGCAGTTGACGGCGGATCAGCGGGCGGCGGCGATTCATCGGATTGCGGTGGGGCAGAAGTATGGTTCGTATGCGGCGGCGGTGCTCATTTTGATCTTTGTGGCGATCGTCGCGCTGTTGAACTGGGCGAGCCTGAACTTTGGACTGGGAGCGAAGACGACGTTTGGACAGAACTTCGCGGTGTGCATGTATGCTGGGCTGCCGAAGATCTTTATCGGGCTGCTGAATATTGTGTTCGTGTATGCGGGCGTGAATACGGAGAACTTCGATCTGAATAATCCGGTGGGAACGAACATTGGATACTACATGGCGGATTCGGCGCACTGGCTGAAGATGGCGGGGAGCTTCTTCGATCTCTTCGGGCTGTGGTCGCTGGTGCTGATGGTGATCGGGCTGGCGATTATCTCGAAGAAGAGCAAGGGGCAGGTGGCGGTGGTGGCGGTGGGGTGGTGGCTGATGGGGATGTTGGTCCTGGTGGGCGTTACGGCGGTGAAGGGATAGAGACTGTTTGCAACAAGCAGAGAGGCCCGGCGGATGGCCGGGCCTCTCTGCGTTGCGGCTGGAAGTTACCGGGCGAGGAACTCGAGGAGCACCTTGTTGACCTCGGTGGCGTGGGTCCAGTTGAGGCCGTGGGGGCCGCCTTCGATGACGTGGAGCTGGGCGCTGGGGATCAAGGCCGCAGTGCGCTTGCCGGTGGCTTCGATGGGGAGGATCTGGTCGCTGTCGCCGTGGATGACGAGGGTGGGAACGTGGATGCGCTTGATGTCGGCGCGGAAGTCCTCGAGCCAGGCGTCGACGCAGTTGAGGAAGGCGTGGTAGCTGGAGGCGGTGGCGATGTTGAAGCTGGCGTGGATGGCGGCGTCGGAGATGTGGGTGCCGCCGATGAGCTTCTTGTTGTAGAAGGTGTCGAGGAAGGTGTCGAGGAAGGCGAAGCGGTCGGCCTCGATGGCCTGCTTGATGCCCTCGAAGACGGCGGGGTCGATGCCTTCGGGGTTGTCGGCGGAGTGGCGGAGCGCGGGGGCGATGGAGGCCATGAAGACGGCCCGGGTGACGCGGCCGGGCTCTGCGTACTTGCCAAAGTAGCGGGCGACTTCGCCGCCGCCCATGCTGAAGCCGACGAGGGTGACGCCGTGGAGGTCGAGGGCCTGGATGAGCTTGCTGGTGTCGCCGGCGAGGGTGTCGTAGTCGTAGCCGAGGCTGGGCTGAGAGGAACGGCCAAAGCCGCGGCGGTCGTAGGTGATGACGCGGTGGCCGGAGGCGAGCAGAGCGGCGGATTGACGCTCCCAGGAGGCTCCGCTGAGTGGCCAGCCGTGGATGAGGACAACCGGCTGGCCGGTGCCGCGATCTTCGTAGTACAGCTCAATGTCGGTGCTGTTTTCTTTGCCAACTTTTAGAAATGCCATGGTGTCGTTCTCCTCGTGCGGTATTCATGTGCGGTGTGTTGATGCGTCTTGTTGGATGCGGCGGAGAGAGAAAAAGCCCGGCAGGGTGCCGGGCTTTCTTGCGAATAACGAACGATGGGTTGGCCGGCGGTGAAGTTTACTCGGCACCCCAGCGTTTGAAGACCAGCGAGCCGTTGGTGCCGCCAAAGCCGAAGCTGTTGGAGAGCGCGTAGTCGATTTTGGTCGGCTGCGGCTTGTTGGGGACGTAATTGAGGCGGCAGGCCGGATCGACGTGGTCGAGATTCATGGTCGGGGGAGCGATCTGGTGCTGCATCGCCATGATGGTGATGCCGGCTTCGAGGCCGCCAGCGCCGCCGAGCAGATGGCCGGTCATGGACTTGGTGGAGCTGACCAGAAGCTTGTGGCTCCTGGCGTGCTCGCCGAATACGTTTTCGATGGCCTGAGATTCGAGGGCGTCGCCGACAGCCGTGGAGGTGGCGTGGGCGTTGACGTAGTCGATCTTGTCCGGCGAGATGCCGGCGACGCGGAGAGCAGCCTGCATCGCGCGGCGGCAACCATCGCCTTCGGGGGCCATGCCGGTCATGTGGTAGGCGTCGCCGCTCATGCCGTAGCCGATGACCTCGGCGAGGATGTGGGCGCCACGGGCCTGGGCGAACTCAAGCTCCTCGAGGATGAGGATGCCGGCACCTTCGCCGCAGACGAAGCCGTCGCGATCCTTGTCAAAGGGGCGGCAGGCGTGGGTCGGATCATCGTTGCGGGTGGAGAGAGCCTTCATGGCGGCGAAACCACCGACCGAGAGAGGCGTGATGGCGGCTTCGGCACCGCCGGCGATCATGGCGTCGGCGTCACCGCGCTGGATGATGCGGAAGGCATCACCGATGCTGTGCGCGGAGCTGGTGCAGGCTGTGGCCGTGGCCTCGTTGGGACCCTTGGCGCCGTACTTGATGGAGACGTGGCCGGCGGCGAGATTGATGATGGTGGCCGGGATGAAGAAGGGCGAGATCTTGCGCGGACCACCATTCATGAGGGCGGTGTGCTCGCGCTCGATGACGTCGAAGCCACCGATGCCGGAGCCGATGTGGACGCCGATGGACTCGGAGTTTTCGGGCGTGATCTGGAGGCCGGAGTGGAGCATGGCTTCCTGTGCGGCGGCCATGGCGAAGTGGATGAAGCGGCCCATCTTGCGGGCCTCCTTCTTGTCCACGAAGGCGTGCACGTCGAAGTTTTTGACTTCGGCGGCGATGCGGACGGAGTGACCGGTGAGATCGAACGCAGTGATCTCAGCCATGCCACTCTTACCGGCGAGCAGGCCCTCCCATATCTGCGATGCGGTGTTACCCACTCCGCAGAGGAGGCCCATGCCCGTTACAACGACGCGACGATGCGGCATCTTTCTCTCATTCCTGTTCGTCTTCAGTAGCGGTATGCTGCGACGTTCCTGTTACTTAACCTTCTGGTGCTTCTCGATGTACTCGGTCGCGTCCTTGACGGTCTTGATCTTCTCGGCATCCTCGTCAGGGATCTGGATGTCGAAGGCCTCCTCAAACTGCATGACGAGCTCGACGACGTCGAGCGAGTCGGCACCGAGGTCTTCCTGGAAGCTGGCGCCGGGGGTGACTTCGGCCTCATCCACCTGAAGCTGCTCGACAATAATCTGCTTTACCTTCTCATCAACTGCTGCCATCGTACGATCTCCTATAAAATCCGGGGTTGGGCGCGAACACGGGACTCTGGAAAAGAGCTACCCGATTGACTGCCCCAGTGTGAAAGCATACCGACGCGGTCGGACGCTGTAAAGAAGCGGGGTGGGGTGGAACTGTGGAAGTACTCGGACGCCGGGCCTGAAATGGGCGCGGCGGGGAGACTCAGGTATATTTTAGCCTGAATTGCTATCGCGGGTGAGACGAAGTCCCGGGGCGGAAAGATCGGCGAAAAGTTGACGGAGAAGGCGTGTTTCTGGTGCGGATCGACGAAGTTCCGGCGGGTGAATCGGCGCGGGATGCTGCAGCGGTATGTGTTGACGGCGCTGGGATGGTATCCGTGGGAGTGCGTGATCTGCCGGCGCAAGACGTTTTGGCGGAAGAGCGCGTAGAGGCTGGGGTAGAGAGGTCAGGTCAGGCGGGATCGTCGTCGTCGCTGGCGGCGAGCATGGGGATGTGGCCGTCGAAGGCGACGGGGGAACGCATGGGCAATGCGGCCTGATCGGTGTCGATGCTGACATCGCGCAGGGTTCGGTTGATGGCGCGGGTGCGGGTGCCGACGTCCTGAATGGTCTTTTGCACCTTGCCGACCTGGTCGTCCATGCGGGTCATGAGGTCTTCGAATTTGCCGAACTGGGTGCGGGCGTTGGCGAGAACCTTCCAGACTTCATCGCCTTTTTGCTGGAGTTGGAGCATGTGGAAGCCCATCTGGAAGCTGTTGAGCAGGGCGGAGAGGGTGCTGGGACCGGCGATGGTGACGTGGCAGTTCTGCTGAATGTCGGATTGCAGGCCGTCGCGGCGCATGACCTCGGCGAAGAGGCCTTCGGTGGGTAGAAACATGATGGCGAAGGAGGTGGTGGTGGGCGGGGCGATGTACTTCTCGCTGATCTTGCGGCCTTCGTTGCGGATGGCGGTCTCGAAGGCCTTGCCGGCACTGACGATATCGGTTCCGGTCTCGTAGGCGGTTTCGAGGCGCTCCCAGATTTCGCGGGGGAACTTGGAGTCGATTGGAAGGAGCATTTCGCCGCCGGGGGTGGGGAGTTTGACGGCGAACTCGACGAGCTCCTGGGTGTTGGGGCGGACTTTGACGTTTTGCTGATACTGGCTGGGGGCGAGCATCTGCTTGAGCAGGGTTTCGAGCATGACTTCGCCGATGGTGCCGCGGGACTTGACGTTGGTGAAGATGCGGGAGAGGTCGTCGACGCCGGCGGAGAGTTTGGTCATTTCGCCGAGGCCGGCGTGGACCTTTGTGAGCTGGTCGGTGACCTGGCCGAAGCTCTCGGTGAGGCGGGTTTGCAGGGTGGCGTGGAGCTTCTCGTCGACGGTCTGGCGCATCTCGTCGAGCTTCTTCTCGTTGTTTTGATTGAGGGCGTGGAGTTGGGCTTCGACAGTGGAGCGGAGTTGATTCTGGTGCGCGGTCTGCGCTGCGCCTAGCTCGGTGAGCTTGGCGTGAAGGGCAGCCTGGGCTTCGAGTTGATGGCGGCTGCTCTCGCTGGCGAAGCTGGTGAGGCGCTGGTCGATGGCGTCGAGGCTGCTCTGGACGGCGCTGCGGAGAGATTCGGAGGAGGTCTTGTTGTCGGCACGAAAGCTGTTGAGGCCGGTGTTGAGGGTGACGCCGAGAGTGGTGATGATGGAGGCGATTTCGGTGCGCAGGGAGCCGAAGTCGGTGGAGCTGGCTTCGCGGGTGCGCTGGGCTTCGTTGGCGGTGTCGGTGCGGAGATGAGAGAATTCGCGGCGGAGGTGCTCGTCGAGGCTCTGGGAGCGGGCGTCGAGGCGGGTGAACTGCGCGGGCAGATCGGCGGCGAGGAGTTGCGCGAGGCGAGGGTCTTCAGCCTGAGGCGCGGCTGCGGGACGGCGTACCAGCAGCACGATGAGCGCCACGAGCACAAGAAGTTGGAGTGCAATCAGAACTGCAATCATTTCGGCTTTCCTTCGCTTTGGAGGATAGCATCGCCGCGAGGTGGACGGGATGGCTGGCGGCGGCTGGGGCGGGTACGCTTTATTGTTTGGCGATTTGGCGGCTAGATGATTGAATAGGGGCTGGAACTAACTTTCTGCTAGCAAAGGTCCTTCGCTTGCGTCTATCTTCTATGGCTCGAAACGTCGTAACCGCCTCCCTCTCGCTGCTGCTCTCGGTCGTTGTGGTTTCAGCGACGGCGCAAGTATCGGTACCGCCGAACCAGGTGGACCACTTCAAAGATACGTCGATGCTGGTGCCGCCGCCGGGTGCGAAGGTGGCCATTATCGAGTGGGAAGACCTGGAGTGCCCGGCGTGCGCGCATGCGTTTCCATTTGTGCATATGGCGATCGATCACTACCACATTCCGCTGGTGCGGTATGACTTTCTGATCCCGGGCCACATGTGGAGTCGTGAGGCAGCGCTGTATGCGCGGTATCTGCAGGACAAGGTTTCGCCCGAGATTGCGACCGACTACCGGCGTCAGGTCTTCGCGTCGCAGTTCAAACTGGCCAGCAAGGATGACCTGAACAGATTTACGCAGGAGTTCTTTACCAAGCATGGCAAGCAGATGCCGTTTGTAGTGGACCCGAGCGGGCAGTTGCAGCGTGAGGTGAATGCGGATGTGGCGCTGGGCGACAAACTGGGGTTGTCCCAGACGCCAACGCTGGTGGTGGTGACGCCAAAGGGCTGGATTCAGGTGAAGGACGTGTCGGACCTGTATCAGGCGATCGATGAGGCGGAGGCCATGGTGGGAAGCGCTCCGGCAGAGCACGGCAAGGTTGCGAAGAAGTAAAGCCTTCGGGCAGGAGGAGCCGTCCGCGATGCGGGCGGCTTTTCTTATGGCGTGGGCCAGACGCTGAGGGCGAGATCGACGACGAGGTTGAGTTCTTCGCGGGTGTGGCCGCTGCAGGCCTGGACGGCGATGCCGTTCATGATGCTGACCAGGAAGAGAGTGAGGGCCGGGACGTCGGTGGCGTCGGGGAGGTCGCCTTCGCGGAGGGCGCGGTCGAAGCGCTCGCGCATCTGGGCGATGCCGCGGGCGCGGAGAGCAGCCATCTCGCGGCGCATGTGCTCGCCTTCAGTGCTGGCGACGAGGGCTCCCTGGACCCAGAGGCAGCCGCTGGGGCTGGCGGGGTCGGTGGCGAGAGCGACGGTGCCGCGAAGGAGCATTTCAGCGACCTGGCGGGCGCGGGGTTGGCCGAGGGCGCGGCGAACGTAGCGTCCGGGACCGAGGCCGTAGCGGGCTACAGCCTCGCGGAAGAGGTCGGCCTTGTCACCAAAAGCGGCGTAGAGGCTGGGGCGGTTGATGCCCATGGCGGCGGTGAGTGCGGTGAGGGAGGCGCCCTCGTAGCCCAGGCGCCAGAAGACACGCATGGCGGCGTCGAGGGCCTGATCGCGGTCGAAGGAGCGCGGGCGGCCGGGGTGCGGGCGGTTGGGCAGAAAGACGTACGGCTTGGGAGAGGCCGAGAGATTCATACGCACTAATGTAGCCCCGCGACAGGGGTTTGCGCAGCAGAATTCGCATGAGGATGTGGTGGCGAAAAGTGTGGGCTAAGCGTCTTTGGCGTCTTCGTACTCTTCGTGCCAGGCGGTCTGGATGGCTTCGAGGATGGCCTCGTTGGACTTGGCGGGGTCGCCTTTGAAGCCGGGAAGCTGGGTAACCCACTTGTGGAGGTCGGTGAAACGGACGGAGTAGGGATCGGTGTCGGGAAACATCTCCTGTAGTTGGATACCGATTTCAAGGGTGTCGGACCAGTTGAGTTCGTGCGGCATGGGGTCGCCTCCAGGGCTCCAGTTTACTGCGAAGGAGGGAGGTGGCGAAGGCGCGGGAGGAGCGGGCACGATAGAATAACGAAGCTGCATGACTATTCAAACTCAAGCCCCGAAGGTAGTGCCCACGAAGGCGCAGGGAACGCGCCGGATGACTGCGCGCAGGCGATTAATTGCTGCAACGCGGAAGCTGCGCGAGGTGGGGTCGATAGCTTCGGCGGTGGCCGGGACCTCGCACCCGTATATGGCGCACATTGTGCCGATGCGGCGATGCAACCTGGCGTGCACGTATTGCAATGAGTATGACGACGTGTCGGCGCCGGTGGATGTTGAGGAGATGAAGCGGCGGGTGGATGCGCTGGGGCGGCTGGGGACGTCGGTGATTACGATCTCGGGCGGCGAGCCACTGCTGCATCCGGAGCTGGAGGAGGTGATCCGGCGGATTCGGAAGACGGGCGCGATTGCGGGGATGATTACGAACGGGTACCTGCTGATGCCGGAGCGGATTGAGCGGCTGAATAAGGCCGGGCTCGATCATATGCAGATCTCGATTGATAACGTGATGCCGGATGAGGTGTCGAAGAAGTCGCTGAAGGTGCTGGATGCGAAGCTGGCGATGCTGGCGGAGTATGCGGACTTTCATGTGAATATTAATTCGGTGGTGGGCGGGGGGATTGCGAATCCTGAGGACGCGCTGACGATTTCGAAACGTGCGCTGGGGCTGGGGTTCAGCTCGACGATCGGGATTATTCACGATGGCAGCGGGCAGTTGAAGCCGCTGGGCGAGCGCGAACGCAGGGTGTGGGACGAGGTGCGGCGGCTGACGCGGCGCAGCTACTCGCGGTTCAATGGATTTCAGGAGGCGATCGCGAATGGCCTGCCGAATGACTGGCGGTGCAGGGCCGGGTCGCGGTATCTGTATGTGGACGAGAAAGGGATCGTGTCGTACTGCTCGCAGCAGCGTGGGTATCCGGGGATTCCGGTGGCGGAGTATACGACGGAGATGGTGCAGCGGGAGTTTCTGACGGAGAAGTCGTGCGCGCCGAACTGCACGATCAGCTGCGTGCACCAGGTGAGCTATATCGACCACTGGCGGGCTCCGCAGAAGACGATGGTGACGCCGGGCGGTGCGGGCCATGGCGCCGCGGATGGGCTGGTTCAGATACGGTAGGGAAGTAGCGCGTGGGATGGGTGAATCGATTCCCATGGTCGATATGCCGAGGGTTGGATGAGGGATTGCAAGGCATAATGGGATGAGCCTTCAGCAGCACGGCACCTGGTGAACACTTATGGCTGATGTTCTAACCGCGCCTATTCAGCGGCCGCGGCAGATTCCGAGTCTCGATGGGTTGCGAGCGCTCTCGGTGGTGATGGCTATAGCGCTGCATACGCTGCAGCGCTATAGCCTGAGCCACCATGTGCCGCTGTTCTATTACGTGCTGGGCAACGACTCCGTGGGTGTCTTCATCTTTTCGTGATCTCTGGCTATCTGATTACGACGCTGTTGCTGCGCGAGCGGGAGAAGACGAGCCGGTTCAGCCTGAAGAGGTTTTATGTTCGGCGCGCGTTTTGCATTTTTCCTCCGCTCTACCTGTACATTCTGTTTCTCTGCATTCTGTGGATGACGGGACATCTGCCTGGGATGAATCGCCGGGAGTTGATCACAGCGCTTACGTTTACGCGAAACTATGTGCCGCATGTGAGCCTGTGGGCTATGGAGCACTTCTGGTCGCTCTGTATTGAGGAGCAGTTTTATCTGATCTGGCCCACGGTTGTGGCGTTGTGCATCGTTCACCACAAGGGTTCAGCGGGCCGCCGCATAGCCACCCGGGTTGCGCTGGCGGTGATTGCCGTAGAGCCGTTTATTCGCGTATTTTCGTTCCGCTTCCTCCCTGGGTTTCATAATCCCGGGGCCTTTCACATGCAGGCCGATGGCCTGATGTTTGGAGCGCTGGGCGCGCTGCAGCAGGGCCATGAACGCTTCGAGAAGCTGTACCTGCGGGCGACGCGTTGGCCGTGGCTGCTGCCGCTGCTGCTGTTTTTCGTATCGGGCGCGCTGGAGATCAGGTTTCAGAACTACTGGAACATGCCCATCGGAATGACCATCGATGGCTTTTTGATTCTGATGTGGATGCTGTGGCTGGTGCGCAATCCGGTGAGTCTCGCCGGCCGGGTGTTCAATCAGCCAGCGATGGCGTGGGTGGGACGGCTGTCTTACTCGCTTTATATCTGGCAGACCTTTTTTCTTCACCACCTCAACATTGAGGTCTTTGGTCGCAACGGATGGTGGAATACATTTCCTACGAGTTGGGTGTGCATTCTGGCTGTTGCCATGCTCTCGTACTATGGCATTGAGCGGCCTGCGCTGCGGCTCCGTGATGTGTGCCTGCGGTCTATGCACTGGCGCGAAATCTGACTGTCAGACTGCGGACGATGAGGACCAGAAGGAGCCGGCATGCTCGACGCCTGGATCGCTGATTGTGCGTGTAGACGGGATCTGGAAGGTTGATGGAGGGCCGGCCAGACAAGGGACTGGTTGCCTTGAGCGTCCTGTAAACTCGAGAAAGTGCGTCTGTCTCTGCCAACTCGAGTTTCGTTGTCGAAGACGTTCGTCTTTGCGTCGATATTTTTTTGTGTCCAACAGATTGAGCACACGGGCTTCTTATTCAGTCTGCTCTACTTTGCGTTTCTCATCCTGGCAGTGGTCGCCTTCAACGTTGCGGGAGGGTTTACGCGAATTTCGGGGGCGTATATCTTCTGGTACTCGACGCTGATCGTTATTTTCGGCGTCACATGGAAGGCTGTGGTGGGAGAAGCGGCTGACTCCAATCTGTATACGCCGTTGCTGGACATCTCGCTGTATACCGCGAGCATGGTGATGCTGCTGCTGGTGACGCTGCTGAATAAGAAGATAGACTTTCGTTCGATGGGGGTGGGGGGCGGATTCAGCACGGGGGAGTTTAACTATACGGGAGCAGGGCTGGGCTGCCTGATCGTGTGGTATGCGATTATTTATGCCGATATGTTATTCGGGCAGGCGCCGGGAGGGCTTGTCAGCGCGCTCAACCAGGTGAACGTGTTCGGTCTGCTGGGCCTCATCCTCGGAACGATTGGGGCGATCAAGGATAGTGGGGGACGGCGCTCCACAAACTGGATCACCATCATTGGATTTGGCTATTTTGGCTACCTGGGCGTTGCTTCGTTCTCCAAACAGGCGATGTTGACACCCATAATTTGCTGGGTAGTGGGAGCATTTTATTCGCGGCTGAAGGTGCGTTCTGTCCATGTGGTGGCGGCCGTTGTGATGGTGGTCCTGAGCTTTGGTTTTGTTTCACGGCTGTCGGCTTCGCGTGACCTTGCGGAGGGCCTGGATTATCCGCAGCGGTTAAGGCTGGTTATCTATTTGACCACGCACTGGTCAGTACTTGAGGCACACGTGAAAGACCACGAGGAAATGAACGCGGAAAATGGGGTGGGCGAATGGTATGACACGCCGCAGGGGTCACTCGTCGAACGGTTGAGCATGATTCCTCCTGATGATGCGTTGGTTGCCTATAGCGAAAAAGGACACTACGAGGGCATGGCCCCGGTGGAACAGTATTTCAGTAATGTTTTGCCGCATTTTGTGCGCCCCGACAAGCAATCAACCTATAGTGGAAACATGTACGCCCATGAGATGGGCTATGGTCTCTCCGCAGACGATACCACGACGGGTATTTCGTTCAGCCCAGTCGCGGAGGCATATCACTGCGAGGGTTGGGGTGGAATATTCTGGCTGCTTCCGGTGATCTGGATCATGCTGTTCAGCAGCGTCGACTTTATTGTTGGGGATATGGTCAAGTACCCTTGGGGGATGATGGTGGTGGTTTGGTTTGCGCATGTCGTTCCTGAGCAACTTCTCCTAGGCATGATTTATTTTCTTGCCTATGGCAACTTTGGCATGCTACTCGCGATCATTGGGGTCACCCGTATCGCTCCGATTCTGGGAGCGTTGTTCATGGGCAGGACTGTCTCTCCGCCATCGCGGAGGATGGGCCGTGTAGGGCCCATCCTGACTCGGTCGCAAGCTTGATCCGCAGGGCCTGCAATGTTGGGGAGTACGGTGTGGTGGGCAGCGGTGCGCTACTATGGGAGTTGCTGCAAAACCATGAATCACGCCAGCCTTACCCATGAATAAACTGATCTTCGGCAATCTCGTACACCGTCCCCTGCGCTCTGTCATCAGCGCCTTCGCAGTCGCCATCGAGGTCATCATGATCCTCTCGGTGGTGGCCATTTTTTATGGCGTTCTGAACGGAAATCGCGCAGAGACTACGGGGATTGGCATGGATATGATCGTGCATCCTGGTGCTGCGACGGCCATGATGATGACCAGTTCGGCTTCTGCGGACGTGCGAGTTGCCAAAGTGCTTGGCGGGTTGCCGCATGTGCAGGTGGTGGCTCCGGTTAACGTTAAGTTTACGCTGGGCAGTTCTCCTGAGAACATCTTCGGCATTGACTTTCAGAGCTACAACGCTTTGCGTCCCTTTGTGTTTGTCAGCGGCGGACCGTTCAAAGGAGCGGATGACCTGATTGTCGATGACCTGCAGGCCGACTCCGGAAAGGGGTTGAAGGTTGGTGACACGGTCAAGGTGCTGAATCACACGTTCACGGTTTGTGGAATTGTGCAGCACGGCAAGGGGGCACGGAAGTACATTCCACTGGAAACGATGGACGCGCTGGATAATAATCCCGGCAAGGCCTCGCTGTTTTACCTTCGGACGGAGGATTCACCGAAGTACCAGGAGGATGTTCGCGGAGAGATTCTGGCCACGGATGGGCTTCAGGACTGGAGCGTTCAGACGAGTCGAGAGTTTCTCTCCATGCTGACACCGGATCATATGCCGGGGTTCAACATTGCGTTGAATGTGGTGATCTCGATTGCGACCATCATTGGGTTCCTGGTGATCTTCCAATCGATGTACACGGCGGTGCTGGAGCGCACGCGGGAGATTGGGATTCTGAAGTCGATGGGCGCGGGACGACTGGCGATCGTATCGGTGGTGCTGCGGGAGACGATGCTGCTGGCGATTGTGGGGACGTCGTTGGGTGTGGCCGCGACCTATCTGCTGCGTGACGTGCTGAGCGCGCGGTTCCCGACGCTGAGCTTTGAATTGACGTTGCCGTGGGTCATCAATGCGGTGGTGATTGCTATGGCTGGGGCGCTGCTGGGAGCGTTGTATCCGGCGTTGAAGGCGGCGCGGAAGGATCCGATCGACGCGTTGTCTTACGAATAAGTGAGTACGCTGCGCTTCGGCAGTTAAGTTCTTTTGCGCCAGAGGCGATACGGCCACAGGGCTCATGCTGCATGTTTAGCCGTGGAAGCGGCCTTGCGATAACCGATGGCGGAAATGATGGCCTCATGGTTGAGGTGGTGCAGCGCCAGGCAGTTGTGCGGAATCGTGTCGATTGCAGCCAGCGACTCCATATCAAAAAACATGTAACCGAGATGATGCAGGAAGATACGCACGGCTTCCTGATCCTGATCGCACTCAAACATCAGTGCCGGGTGCGACCGTGAAAGCACTGTTTCTCCTCCCCGTAGTACTTTCAACTCAGCACCTTCGACATCGATTTTTATGAAGTCCGGAGATCCAGTTGGGTAAAACTCGTCCAGCGTGATAGCCCGAACACTGACGACGGCGGGAGCCCGGTGGTGATGGAGGGCGATGAAGGAGTCTTCTTCCGTGCGCACCAATGATCCAGTAGCCCCAGTAAGATCGTCCCGGTAAAACGTTAATGTGCGCGATTCATCTGAAGCCGCTGCTTCCACAAGAGTTACGGATAGCTTCGAGGTCAGAATGGTCTTGCGGATGAGCTTGGCATTGGAGTCGTCTGGCTCCATCATCGTCACGCTTCCATCGTTCTCTACGGAGCCAAAGATGAACCCGTAGAGGCCAATGTTGGCACCCACGTCGAGGAAGTGCCGGAATCCACCCTCCTTGATCAGCCAGATAAAGTTCTCCCGCTCGCCCTCTTCGCCTGCTGCTCCTCCGCTAAGGACCCAGCCGAGATTTTTGGAAAAGCTGACAAAGACAGGGTGGGAAACCTCCTTGAAGCGAATCGCAATTGGAACGTCCAGGAGGCGTGTTGCTCGTTGAAAGACTTTGAACTGCCTCAAGTAAAAGAGGGGATGAAATCGGTTTCTAAGAAACAAGATCAGGCGTGTCATCGTGACAGGTTCCCCTCTTTGCTGGTTGATGGTTCTATGCTGCTATGGGCGGGCTCCACATGATTAGAGCCGCGAGAGCCTAGTTTACCAATACGTGCCTGTGGCGTCTTTGACCGCAACCCACTCCACGGAGCCGTTGCTGTGCGTGCGAAGCTCTGAGCGACCGAGCATTCACAGTATCCGTTTGTGAGCAACTCCGATCTTGGCTTTCAGAATGCTTTGCTCAACATGAAGGGCGGTTCGGTATGCCTGGGTTACGATCTGGAGAATCTGCATGCACCGGATCTGCACTACCTGCTGGCGTCGCTGAAAGCGCCATCTTCTTTTAGGAACGGCTTTCATGGCTGGTTCTTGAGCGTTGCGGGCCATAGCGTCGATTAGGTGCAAGGCCCCAGAGTTTCTATAATGCGAAATCATAGGGTGAATCTCGGGAGAACGGTAGCTCGTGCGGTGTCCACGGCTACCGGGTGCTGCTTGAGACGAACTGCAGGCCTGCTGTTTTTCTTCGAGGATGCTGCCCGAACTGCTGATGATGCCTGTTTCCTCCAATACGCCGGCTGTTGCGGTTCCTGCGCCGAAGCTATCGCCAGCGGCGACAGGATTGATGCGGCGAATGAGTTGGTCGCGGGTGGTTTGGATGGCGCTGCTGGGGGTGTCGGCGATCTTCTTTGCGCTGCACTTTGTGCATCTGACGGCGGACTTTCCGAATCACTCGCCGTGGATGGACTGGTCGAAGTATACCGACGAGGGTTGGTATGGAGATGCGGCGATTCGCCACTACGCGAGCGGGCACTGGTATTGGGCGGGCGACTTCAATCCGGCGGTGGCGCTGCCGGTGTGGCCGGCGGTTGAACTGCTGGTGTTCAGGTTTACGGGGGTATCGGTGGTGGCGGCGCGTGCGCTGACGGTGTGCGTGTTCGGACTCACACTGATCACGCTGTACGTGCTGATCGAGCGGCATACGCGGCCGCGGACGAGCGGCTCCGGGCAGCCGCTGGCAGCGGCGATTGCTGTTTTGTTTCTGTGTACGAGCCCGCTGCTGTATGTGTTCGAGCGCATGGCGATTCTTGAACCGCTGCTGATTGCTCTGATGGCGTTGGCGTTGCTCGTTGCGTCGACGATGCGGCCGATTCACCTGCATGGACGCGGGGTGCGCTGGGTTTGGCCGATGCTGCTGCTGGCGGTACTGCTGCCGGCGATGGTGCTGACGAAGACTACGGCGATCTGCTTGTTTCCCGCGATCTTTTATATGGTGTGGGCGCGGGCAGGGTATCGGGTGCGACCGGCGTTGCGGCTTGCACTGCCGCCGGCGCTGGGCGGTGCTGCACTCTGGTGCGCGTACTTTTTTCTGTTGGTGCGTCCGCACTATCTGGAGGACTATCGCTATCTTTTCTCTGCGAATGCTTATACGGGGATTGCGCTGGAGCCGGTTGCGAATGTCATCCTGAACACGATTACCGATGGCGCGTGGATGGGGGCGCTGATTTATGTGGTCTTCTTTGTGGTGATCGCGCTGGTGTTCTTCTGGCGGCCGCGGTTGCTGGCTAATCCGCTGTTTCCTTCGCTGCTGCTTTGGATTGGCGGGTACTTTGCGTTCCTGACGTATCACAATAATCTGCAGCCGCGCTATTACCTGGTGGTGGCGGTGCCGATTACGGTGGTGGTGGCGATGGGGATCGACAGCTTTCGGCAGCGACATGGGCGGAGGACGACGATCGTTGCGTCGGTGCTGGCGGCGACGGTGGTGCTGGCGATTGCGGTGCCGGATGCGGTCGAGCAAGTGGGGTACGTGCTGCACCCGACGTATGAGTTTGAGGCTGCGGCGCAGGGGATCAAGCGCATTGTGCTGGCGGACAAGACGCACTCTCACTTGATTCTTTCGATCTCAGGCTCGGACCTGACGCTGATGACGGGGCTGCCTTCGATCGATGATGATTTTGGGACGCTGGACCTGGATGTGCGGGTGAAGCAGTATCGGCCGGGATGGTATGCGTCGTGGAATGATGTGGAAGATGATAAGGCGGATGCGTTGACGCCTCTTTATCAGTTGCAGCGGGTCGCGGCGTTTCCGGCGTATGACGATCCGGACAGAAACCTGCTGATTCTTTATCGGCTGGATCCGGTGGGGGAGACGAGGCATGCTGCGCGGCGCAGGGCGAGACGACATATTCCGAAGCCGCTGGTGACGAGTCTTGGACAGCAGCCTAGCAGTGACCAGTTACAGCATTGAGTGGCGTGGAGTGTGTATGAGCAGGCAGATCGAGGGGCACAAGACCTGCACGCTCGGGTTCGCATCGGCACATCCTAAAATCGATTTATGCGGTAACATCACATCAGCTTAATCCTGCATTATTTTCCGAGAAATTCTCGTTGATGTTTCGCGACCTCCCAGGTCATCTTTCAAACAGGTAGCTGGCAACTTGATTTTTCGTGGGTGGTCCCGAATGTCGAAGTTCTGGTGGGCTGGCTGCGCCCTGACCTTGTGCTGGGTGGCGGTTCCCTTGCACTGTTTTGCTGCGATGGTGGGTGGCGGTCATTACGGGATGGCTATGCGTACGGAGCCGGTGGAGCCTGAGGCTGTACCGATGATGGGGGTGCTGAGCGGCACGGTGTCGGACCCTTCGGGCGCGAAGATTGCAGACGCTGCAGTGCATGTGCAAAGCAACGTCGTAGAGCGGGATACGACGACTGACGACACGGGGCGATTCAGCGTTCCGCTGCCGCCGGGGAACTATGCGGTGACGGTCGATGCGTCGGGATTCAGAACCTATCACACCAATGTCAGGCTGACGGATCGGGTAGCGAATGCGAGCGTGAGCGTGAGGCTGGAGATAGACGCAAAGCCGGAGGAGATTACGGTCGAGTCTGAGCATGAGGAGAGTACAGCGGCAGCTGAGAACAAGAGCGCTCTGGTCTTCAAGGGAGAGCAGTTGAAGGAGTTCTCAGACGACGACAGCTCGTTTCAGCAGGAGATTCTGGCGATGGCTGGGAGATCGCCGGAGATTATGGTGGACGGATTTTCGAACGGAAGGTTTCCGCCGAAGAATACGATCAGCGAGATTCGGATCAATCAGAATCCTTACTCGGCGGTGTACGATTCGTTGGGCCTTGGGCGGGTGGAGATCTTCACTAAACCGGGTACGAGCACGCTGCATGGAGAGTTCACCAGCTCCGGCACCGACAATGTGTTTGACTCGCGTAATCCGTATACGACTGTCGAGCCGCCGTTCCATACGCTGAATCTGGACGGCAATGTGAGTGGCTCCTTCGACAAGAGAACATCTTTTTTTTTTGGTGGCACGTATAACGATCTGCAGAACAATGCAATCGTCGATGCGACTGACCCGACGCTGCTGACGTCGCTGAAGGAGGCGGTGGCGGCGCCGCAGCGGACGCAGACATACAGCGGACGGCTGGAACGCCAGATGACGCCGCATAACACGTTCCGAAGCCGCTATGAGTTCAACCGGGTGAGCGTGAACAACAGTGGCGTGGGGCAACTGGTGCTGCCGTCCGAGGGGCTGAATATTAACACCACGACGCAGACGCTGCAGCTTACCGACACGCAGGTGATTGGCGCGAAGATTATCACCGAGGCGCACTTTCAGTATGTGCGCACGCGTCTGCAACAGACCCCTGCGAGTACCGGAGCGACGGTGGTGGTGCAGGGTGTGTTGAACGGCGGCGGTGGCCTGGCGCAGAACCTGATCGACAACCAGGACCACTATGAGTTTCAGGACTTGGTGACGGTCGAGCACGGAGCGCACTATATGCGCTTTGGCGGACGCTACCGGTTGCTGCGGGATGCGAACTACTCGCGGTCGAGCTTCAACGGGCAATTCACGTTTCCGGATCTCGCGACGTACGCGCTCGCGCTGAAGGGGGAGACGCCGGCGCAGATCTTCGCCAATGGCGGCGGTGCGACGCAGTACAACCTTACAACGGGAGAGCCCAGCGCGGTTGTGCTCGTTGGCGATCTTGGGGTGTTTGCCGAGGATGAGTGGAAGGTAACTCCGAATTTTACGCTTGACTATGGGTTTCGCTTTGAGAGCCAGACGGCGGTGCCGGATCATGCCGATCCAGCACCGCGGGTAGGGTTCGCATGGGCGGTCGGCAAGGGGCCGAAGCGGAAGCAGTTGTTTGTGCTGCGGGGCGGCTTCGGGCTGTTCTACGACAGGTTTGTCTCCACGAATATCCTGACCGCGATCCGGGAGCAGAGTGCCAGTACGCAGCCTTCGTACTATGTGCAGAATCCGGACTTCTATCAGCAGTATTTGAGTGCCCCACCGCCGGTGAGCCTGTTGGGTTCGGTGCCGGCGACGCTGTATAACATCGATCCGCATATGCGCACCCAGTACGAGGTGACGGCAGGCCTGACCGTGGACCGGAATATTGGCAGGATTGGCAGCGTCAGCGCGACGTACTTCTACATTCGGGGCGATCACCAGTATCTGTCGCGCAACATTAATGCGCCGCTGCCCGGGACCTATAACCCGGCCAATCCAGGCAGTGGCGTTCGGCCGCTGGGAGGGTCGCAGAATATCTACCAGTTTGGCTCCGGGGGCATTGCGCAGAACCAGATTCTGTCGGTCAACCTGAACGTGCGACCCAGCAAATGGGTCTCGCTGTTTGCGTTCGAGTTTTACGCCCCGGTGCAGGATACAGACGCGGCGAGCGCGACCAGCTTCCCGACCAATCAGTATGAGCCGTCAGTGGATTACGGACGGGAGGCGTCTCCGAGTCAGCAATTTTTTGCAGGCACAACGCTGAAACTGCCCTTCAGATTCAGGGGTAATCTGTTCGGATCAGTACAGAATGGGTCGCCGTTCAACATCACCACGGGAACCGACCTGAATGGCGATACGATCTTTAATGACCGGGCGGCGTTTGCGACGCATCCGACGGCTAACTCGGTGATCTACAAGACGCCCTTTGGGAGTTTTGACGCGAATCCGCAACCGGGTGAGGCGATCATCCCCGTAAATTATGGGAGCTCGCCGAACTTTTACTTTCTCGTGGTGCGCCTGGAACGGGGCTTTCAGATCGGCCCGCGGCCAGGGGTTCCTGCGCCGGCAGCAGGAGCATTGGCGGCAAAGGGGCCGGTGCCGAAGCCGGATCGTCCCTACAGCCTCACTTTTTCGGTGGAGGCGCAGAATGTGCTGAATCACGATAACCCGGGCACTCCGGTGGGGGTGCTGGGATCGCCGCTGTTTGGGCAGTCGATCTCGCTCAACAGCCCGTTGTCGCTGGGGAGTGTCAGCACTTCGGCTAACCGGACGGTAACGTTGCAGTGCAATTTCAGCTTTTGAGGCAGGAGTAAGGGCTGCGGCTAACGCGGGCGGGGCTGGAAGCCGGGGGAGTCTCCGATAAAATCGTTGACGGCAGAGGGGGCAATCGCATAGTCTAGAGACTCGCGTAGTCTCGCGCCTGCACCTCCGTGTGCCCGTAGTATGGGCGGCAACGAGGTTTCCGGGAGCCAGACATCGAGGTGAGTCAACTCGGGGCAGGGCAAACTTCTTTTTTGGGGAGGGCGTCGGCCATCGAAGCACCCACTCCCCAGTCGCTTGCAGTTTGATCCAGCAGCCGATCCGGCAGCCAGATCCAGACGCAGGGGCTCTGTGCGCTCAACCGCAACTCCGGCTTTGGCCTGCGTGGGCATCGTGTCTGCGTTGGACCTGCCGCCCAACCGCACGGCTGCAACTCTCTTCGCGCTTCAAGCCGAGCAGTCAGATCTACGAAGACGGCAGAACCAAGGAGTAACCCCAGATGAACCTCAATCAGACGACAACGATCCCCAGCGGCAAAGATATCCAGCGCAAGTGGTTTGTGGTGGACGCCAGCGGCCAGACCCTGGGACGCCTCGCCTCGCACGCGGCCAGCGTTCTGGCGGGCAAGTTGAACCCGCTCTACACGCCGTACATCGATATGGGCGATCACGTCATCGTCATCAACGCCGAGAAGATCCATGTGACCGGCATCAAGGCTGAGAGCAAGCTCTATCGCCGCTACACCGGCTTCCCCGGCGGACTGCGCGAGGAGGAGTACAGCAAGCTGCTCGCCCGCCGTCCTGAAAAGATCCTCGAAGAGGCGATCAAGGGCATGCTGCCCAAGAGCAAGCTGGGCCGCCAGATGGCCACCAAGCTCAAGGTGTACAAGGGTGCCGAGCATCCGCACCATGCACAGCAGCCGACAGCCCTCGAAGTCAAGGGCTAAGGGCAGGGATTAGGGGATTGGAAGATCCGATCCCGCGACATTCAGCGGCAAGAATTTGAGGGGCTTCGGCCCCAGGCTCTACAAGAGGATTCAACATGGCAGATTTGATTCAGTACTACGGAACCGGACGCCGCAAGAGCGCGATCGCACGCGTCTTCCTGCGCCCCGGCTCAGGCAAGTTCACCGTCAACGGCAAGCAATTTGAGGAGTACTTCGTGACCCCGGCGCAGCGCGTCGCGGCAAAGCTTCCGCTCGGCATTGCGGACATCAACGAGACGTTTGATGTGCTCTCCACCGTCAAGGGCGGCGGCGTCAATGGCCAGGCTGATGCGGTCAAGCTGGGCATCGCCCGCGCGCTGATGGAGTTTAACATCGAGCTGCGCAAGACGCTCAAGGCCGGCGGTATGGTCACGCGCGATTCGCGCGGCAAGGAACGCAAGAAGTACGGGCAGAAGGGCGCTCGCGCTCGCTTCCAGTTCAGTAAGCGCTAACCGCTTCCAGGGAGTAGAGAGCAAGGAGTAAGGAGCAGAGGGTTTTGGTTTTCTGCTTCTTACTCTCTACTTCTTATTTCACTCGCATCACCCGCTGGCAACGTGCTGGCGGCAGGAACTCAATCTCCCTTCGGGGATCTCAATCGCTTCACGTCGCAGCGCAAGCGATGCCACACAAGGAGCCTCTATGGCCAGCATTACGATGAAGGAACTGCTCGAAGCCGGTGTCCACTTCGGTCACCAGACCAAGCGCTGGAACCCCAAGATGAAGGAATATATCTTCGGCGAGCGCAACGGAATTTACATTATCGACCTGCAGAAGACGCTGAAGATGTTCAAAGAGGCGTCGAAGTTTGTCACCGATCTGACCTCGACGGGTAAGCTGATCCTGTTTGTCGGCACCAAGCGCCAGGCGCAGGATGCGGTGGCCGAAGAGGCCAAGCGCGCTGGAATGCCGTACATCAACAGCCGTTGGCTGGGCGGGTTGCTGACCAACTGGGTGACGGTGCAGAAGTCGGTGAAGCGGTTGCAGGAGCTCGACGATATGTCGACCGACGGACGCTATGAGCTGCTGACGAAGAAGGAAGTCATCAAGCTGGAGCGCGAGCGCAAGAGCCTGTCGACGAACCTCTCGGGTATCAAGAACATGAAGCGGCTGCCGGACGCTCTGTTCGTGATCGACTCCAATAATGAGGCGATTGCAGTGGCGGAGGCTCGCAAGCTGGGTATCCCGGTGGTTGCAGTGGTCGATACGAACTGCGATCCGACGGTGGTCGACTACGTGATTCCGGGCAATGACGATGCGTTGCGCGCCATCCGGCTGTTCACGACGAAGATCGCGGACTCGGCCTTCGAGGGCACGCAGATGATCTCGGATAAGGCGTTCGCCAATGAGTTGGAAGAGGTTCGTCCGCTCGCGACCGAGTCGCACTTCATCGGCGAAGATGGCGATGAGGTGATCGGCGAGGTTCACGAGTCGGCTGGCTCGGCGGAGGCTTCGGTTGAGGACGTCGAGGACGAGACCATTGATCTCAATGCAGCTCTGGGCGGCGGAATCCGCAAGGCGCCCGCGGCGGCGGACGCTGAGCCTGAGGTTGAAACCGCAGTGGTCAGCGCCTAGTCTTCAGCGCCAGGACCTGGGCTGTGCGGTTATGGCATTTGCCGTACCGTAACGGTCAAGCCCTAGAATCATGGCGCGGGCCAAGGCCCGCGCCATTTTCGCAAAATGCGCATGCGCTCCACGCGCTGCCCCAGAAATAAGAAGGAAGGTTATGTCTACCACTGAAGCTGTGAAGATTGATGCCAAGCTCGTCAAGGAACTCCGCGAAAAATCCGGCGCCCCGATGGGCGACTGCCTGAAGGCCCTGCAGGAGGCCAAGGGGAATATGGAAGAGGCGTTTGTTGTGTTGCGGAAACGCGGCATGGCGTCGGCTGCGAAGAAGGCCAGCCGCTCGACGAACGAAGGCGCGGTGGGAACGTACATCCACGCCGGCGGTAAGATTGGCGTGCTGATCGAACTCAATTGCGAGTCGGATTTCGTGGCGCGTACAGAAGACTTTCAGGAGTTGCTGAAAGACATTGCGATGCACATCGCGGCGGTCGATCCGCGCTATGTTGGCAAGGACGAGGTGACGGCCGAGGATATCGAGCGCGAGAAGGACATCTATCGCGCCCAGGCCGCTGCGACGGGCAAGCCTGCGAACATCGTGGAGAAGATGCTCGAAGGGAAGATGGCGAAGTTCTATGAGGAGGTCTGCCTGCTGGAGCAGCCGTTCATCAAGGAGCAGACGCTGACGATCGCGCAGTTGATTGCGCAGAAGGTGGCCAAGCTCGGCGAGAATATCAGCGTGCGGCGGTTTGCGCGGTTCAAGATCGGTGAACCGAATTTTACGGTCGCCTCGGCGAAGGCTGCAGTTGCTGAAGAGCCTGCAGCGTAAGACTCAACTATCACGCAGCGACATAAAAGCCCGGGCTATCAGCCCGGGCTTTTATGTCGGTGGAGGCTCAAGAGGTTGTTCGGATTCAGGCCTGATCTGGAAGCTGGCGGATTGAGATTGAGGCGACCTTGTGGTCTGGGGAAGTTATAGTCATGCAGCCATGGACCGATCTGGGTGGCAGAAGCTGTACGGCGCGGACTGCGCAGAGGACGGGAGCTTCGGTCTCCAAGATCAGACTTTCCGCGCTCCCGGTAGCGGCGAACCCACTTCAACGTCGGCCCATGCTCCAGAACTCTCTTGGCTAATGGCTCTCGACTATGAGACTTCACAGCTAGTGCCGTTCTCCTATTACGGTGAACTGGACGAGGCATGCGAGCTTGGTTTTCCTGGCGGAAAAGACAGCTAAAGTCGAGGCCTTGACCTGCACCTATAGGGAGGCGGCGCTATTGGGTCTTCTGTCGGACTACGCGCGCGGCGCGCGAGAACGGAGGTAGCCGGCAAAGGCTCCGGCGGTCGCGGAGAAGGCGAGGTAGAAGGCCAGGCCGATGGAGATGCTGGTGAGAAGGAGGCCGGCGCGGAACTCGGGGATGGTGATCATGTCGAGCGCAGCCTTGGTGGCAGGTCCTGCTTGCGCGGTGATGGAGGTGTGCATCTGGGTGAAGACGTTGGCGATCTGGGAGTCGATCTCGGCGGTGGAGTGGAAGACAAAGCGCTCGAGGACGAGGGCGATGGTGTTGAGCGTGGTGGTGGCGACCAGGATGGCGAGGCCGGTGAGCAGGCCGAGGCGGGCTCCGAAACCGGTGGTGATGAGCGTCTTGCGGAACCGCGAGGTGTAAACGCCAAGCACGACGATGGGCGCGGAGATGAGCCACATGAAGGAGAGCACGGAGACTGGCGGAAGTGCGAAGGAGATCAGCGTGAGGGCTCCGGCAGCGGCTCCGGCGAGGCCGGCGGTCTGAATGGCGCCGCGCCAGATGATGGCGTTGCTGGGCGCTGTGGGTTGCGGGATTGGCTCGGCGGACGGGTTGGCGGCGGACTGCTGGGCGCTGATCTGCTGGTCGATCTGGTCGCGCAGCTCCTCGGAGAGTTGCACCTGGGGTGCGCCGCAGCTCCAGCAGAAGACGAGAGAACCCTCATCTTCACGATGGAGGACGGCGTGGCAGCGGGGACAGATGCGGGGAGTCACTACTGTCAAGGGTAGTCGAGCGCTGGCCGAGTAGCAAGGAGTAAGGAGTAGAGAGTAAGGAGTAGAAAGAGCGAGGACATCTCTCTACTCCTTACTCCTTGCTCTCGCCTTGCTACTCTTCGCTGTCCTTGTTGGCGTGGCCGGAGAGGTGGGACGGGAGGTCGAGGGCGACGAGGCCGATTTTGGTGCCACCGCCGTGGGCTTCCACGCTGACGATGTGCTGGTGCTGCGGGGAGCCGGCGCGGAGTTCGACGTTGTTATTGGACGGTTCGCTGCCGTTGATTTGAACTTCTTTGGAGCTGTCGCTACAGGTGAGGCCTAACGTGGTGCGCGTGGGTTGGCCAACGGATGCGTGGCCGTGGCACTCGATCACGTTACTGTAGCGGCTAAGGTCCTTGCGATAGAAGGCGAGGACCTTGTCCGGCTGGTCGGGGGTCTGGAAACCGGCGGCCCTGACGCCGAGACGGAAGCTGCCGAAGCTCATGTCTACGTTGGCGGAGTTGCCGTCCTTGTCGCCGCTGTCGTTGGTGGGAACGGCGCCGGGATAGGCTGAGAGTCCTATGGCGGAGGTGTCCGTGGAGTTGTTGGTGTGGACCTTCATGGAGCCGAAGGGCGTGCCGATGTCGACGTTCTTCCTGTTGCCATGCTCGTTTTCGGTGACGTGGCAGCCGGTGAGCAGGAGGCAGGCGAGGGGAGCGGTGACGGCCAGGATCGTCGGGATACGAAGGGTGCGGGTCATGGGTTCTCCAACGGCGGCTGCGTGACAGGTGCTTGCGATACGAGAAGAGGATACGCTGGGCAGAGGTGTAAGGTTCCGTGGATTTCGATGAAGGCGTTTGCGCTGCGTTCAGTACATATGCAGGAGCATCTTTGTATTTCAGCTTGGGTTTACGCTGCTGGATCAATCGAGCGAGCTTGAAATGGAGGACGAGGAAGGACGTAGCCTATGCCCGCCCCATTGGGTAGACTGCCTGGCCGAGTTGGGTGGGGCTGTGTCGAGTTATGCCCTCGGGAGATGCCACATCCGGTGCAGCGGACGGCAACTCGGACGGCACCTGCACAGCAGGCTGCTCGGGCTTCGTTGCCGTCTGCGTCCAGGCGCCAGGCACTATGGAGTGACCAGGAGGGGTGCTTCTGCTCGTGCCTTGTCGGGCCAAAGTGCGCCCGGCAGGGGGGCCTCCCCCCCCCCCATGACTTTTTGGCCTAAAGTATTCAAAGGAATTGGGTTAAGCCTGTTTTCCCCGTAAAGTATTCTGTTCAGGTGGGTTATAGCTAAGATATTGCTTTTAGAGGGGTTAGCGGCTGTGTTTGGCAGGGTGGGGATTGGTTTTGATCCCTACTTCTATTGTAGTGAGCCGGTGGGGGGTATTATGCCAGGTTTTCGAAATATAAATCGCCTTTGTTTATAGGGGGTTTTGCGATTTTCTGGTGGGTGGGGGGCTTGACAGGGATTTGCGCGGACGGCGCGCGTGGTACATGGGCGTCCGGGAAGAGTCATGGAGGAGGGAAGGGCAAATACGGAGATCCTTCGCTGCGCTCTGGATGACGGCGGGAAACGAACGACCGCAAGAGCAAGGGCGTGCGGGGCTTGGGCGGTTAGGAGTTGAAGGAGTGGGGGGTGGAGGTGGGGGTGCCGGAACTGAGTTGGGCGTCTTCGATCTCGCGGGTCTGGATTCGGGCGTCGATGAGGAGGCCGATGCCGATGCCGAGGGGGATGAGGCCGACGGCGGCTCCGGAGAGGACGTCGCGCTGCTGAAGGACGGCGGCAAGGGTGATGAAGAAGAGGATGAGGCCGATGGCAGCGCCGCAGAGAACGATGCCTCCCTGACGAGAGTTGGCGCGGCGGCGGAGGGAGTTGGGAGCGGTCTGGCCGCGGCCCTGGAAGACGGAACTGATGGCGACTTCGTCGGTGGTGGGCGGAGGGGTCATGCCGCGGGCGATGGCGGCGAGGCGTTCCTGGCTCTCCATCTCGCGGCGGCGGGTGCGGGACCAGGTCTTGAAGCCGACGATGCCGAGCACCATGAGACAGGCGGCAACGGGAACGATGAAGGGGCTGTTGGCGACGTCGCCGAGGGTGGAGAGGGATTCGAGAATCATGGGTAACTCCTTTAGGTTTCGGGGCTGCGGCGGCTGGCAGCGGCAACGGTGGTCTCTGTGGGGCTTCGACTGCGGGAGGGGGCGAAAGTTTCAGGTGCAGGTTATTGGGGTAGTCCGAACACAATATTTGTCATCAGAAGGGGCTCGGTTGATCTCAATGTGAGCCTTTTGCCCCTGGTTGCGACCCATCGGTGATGATCTCTGACTGGCCGTGATGGGTGCGGCCGAACAGGACGTGATCGTCTGAGCGGCATCGCCTTGACCGGATGGGCTGCGCGGCGGGGTGGGTTGGGCTACACTCATAGGAATTCCGCTGCTGGTGCGAATTCCAACCTCGATGTCTTCAGGAGCAACCGTTATGCGTCTTGCCGCCCTGCTGGTTCTTGCGACTGCTTCGATCGCTACGTTTGGTGCTTCCTCTACTGCACTTGCTGCTGCGGTGCCTGCTTTGGACGGGCGCGCGGTTGCGGCTTCCGGTGCTGTGCCTGATCCGCGACTGGGGGACGCTTACAAGTTTCATGATGGTGGGTGGACGTATGTGCACCTGGCGGGAACGCCGGAGGAGATTGGATTTCAGCATGGGTATCTGCTGGCGCGGGAGATTGAGGACAATGTGCACGTGTACTCGGTGGAGGCAGTGCATTTGGATAAGCGGCCGTGGGAGTTCTTTCGGCAGGCGGGAAAGAATGTGCTGTGGCCGAAGCTCGATGCTGAGTATAAGGCAGAGCTGACGGGGATTGCCGAGGGATTGAAGGCGCAGGGGTCGAAGGTGGACTTGTGGGATGTGGTGGCGATCAATGGCGATCAGGAGCTGACGGGATATTACCTGCCGATGGTGAATGCAAGGGAGGGTAAGCCGAATCCGAAGGCGGCGGTGGCGCCGGGCAAGTGCAGCGCGTTGATTGCTACCGGGTCGGCGACCAGGGATGGGAAGATCGTGATTGCGCATAGCAACTGGTCGCCGTATGCGGAGGGAGAACGGTGGACGGTGGCGTTCGACGTGGTGCCGGCGAAGGGGTATCACTTTCTGATGGATGGAACGCCGGGCGTGATTACGAGCCAGGATGACTTCGGCGTGAACGCGGCGGGGATGATGATTACGGAGACGACGCTGCCGATGGCGAAGGGGTTCGACGTGCAGGGGATTCCGGAGTTTGAGCGCTCGCGCAAGGCGATGCAGTATGCAAGCTCGATTGCGGAGTATGCGGCGATTATGCGCGAGGGGAATAATGGCGGCTATGCGAACTCGTGGCTGATTGGCGACAGGAAGACGAACGAGATTGCGTACCTGGAGTTGGGGCTGCACCATACGCCGCTGACGGTGAAGAAGGACGGGTTCTTTGTGAGCTCGAACTTTGCGCAGGATCCGATGGTGATTCGCGATGATACGCCGGGGTTCAATCCGGACGATCCGCAGAGCTCGATGAATGCGCGGCATATACGGGCGCTGGAGTTTGTGAAGGAGCACTACGGGAAGCTGGATACTGCGCTGGCCGAGGCGTATCTGTCGGACCACTACGATACGTATGAGAAGCGGGTGGATGCGGGGATGAGGAGCCTGTGTGGACATGAGGAGATGTCGGCGCGCGGGGAGCCGGTGTGGGGCAGCAGGCCGTTTACGCCGGGGGGCGCGGTGACGGGGAAGGTGATGGACTCCGATATGGCGGCGAAGATGAGCTTTATTGGGCGAGCCGGGCATCCTTGCGGAGAGGATTTTCTGGCGGAGGCGTTCTTCAAAGCGCATCCGGAGTTCGACTGGGAGAAGCCGATTCTGCATGACATGAAGGCCGGCCCATGGACTACGCTCAAGGCCGATGAGAAGGCTCCGACGATGGTTGCAGCACGATAGGATTGCGCAAAGAGGATTGCGTCTCCGGCTTGTGACAAGCGTAAGTGCAAGGCCGGTTTGCCATGTGGGATGAAATGCGAAGGGCGAGCCGGTTGGCTCGCCCTTCGTGTTGATCACGCGATCAGGTTTACTGGGCTGCGAGTTCGGCGGCGGCTCCGGCTTTGAGGGCTGCGGCCTTGTCGGTTGCTTCCCAGGTGAAAGCATCGCCGGTGCGGCCGAAGTGGCCGTAAGCGGCGGTCTGCTTGAAGATGGGACGACGCAGGTTGAGGCTCTCGATGATGCCCTTGGGGGTGAGCTGGAAGTTCTCGCGAACGAGCTCGATGAGGCGGGCCTCGGAGAGGTTGCTGGTGCCGAAGGTGTCAACGCGAATGCTGACCGGCTCGGCGACACCAATGGCGTACGCGAGCTGGACTTCAGCGCGGTCGGCAAGGCCGGCGGCCACGATGTTCTTGGCGACGTAGCGCGCCATGTAGGCGGCGCTGCGATCGACCTTGGTGGCATCTTTGCCGGAGAAGGCGCCGCCGCCGTGACGGCCCATGCCGCCGTAGGTGTCGACGATGATCTTGCGGCCGGTGAGGCCGGTGTCGCCCATGGGCCCGCCGATGACGAAGCGGCCGGTGGGGTTGATGTGGTACTTGGTGTCGGCGTCGAGGAGAGCGGCGGGGATGACGGCCTGGATGACGTGCTCCATGATCTCGGCACGGAGCTGGTCGTTGTGGACCTCTTCGGCGTGCTGGGTGGAGATGACGACGGCGTCGACGCGGAGGGGCTTGTTGTTGGCATCGTACTCGACGGTGACCTGGGATTTGCCGTCGGGGCGGAGGTAGGGGAGCTTGCCGTTCTTGCGGACTTCGGTGAGCTTGTGGGCGAGCTTGTGGGCGAGCGAGATGGGGGTGGGCATCAGCTCGGGGGTCTCGTTGGTGGCGTAGCCGAACATCATGCCCTGATCGCCGGCGCCGCCGGTGTCAACACCTTGCGCGATGTCGGGGGACTGGCGGTTGATGGTGGAGATGACGCCGCAGGTGTTGCAGTCGAAGCCCTTGAGGGCGTCGTCGTAACCGATCTCGCGGACGGTGTCGCGGACCAGGGTCTGGAAGTCGACGTAGGCCTGAGTGGTGATCTCTCCGGCGACAACGATGAGGCCGGTGCAGGTGAGGGTTTCGCAGGCGACGCGGCTGGTGGGATCGACGGCGAGGCAGGCGTCGAGGATCGCGTCGGAGATCTGGTCGGCGATCTTGTCGGGATGACCTTCGGTCACGGACTCACTGGTGAAGAGGAAACGATCGGTGTTGGTAGACAAAGCGGGAAGCTCCTTAGCTCAGATAGCCGGACACGCTCGTGGTGACCCATAGCGCCCGACGACCGGCTCCTCGTGCTGGTAGATGCCACGGGCGTGGCAACAGCATTGGTTTCCGGTCGTTCAGCCAAGACGATGCAAATCGTATCAGCGGAACCCTTTTATTCTACCTGCACAGAGAGCGCGAACCAATGCGGAACAGCGGTTGGTGGGATTCGGCGGTTCAGTGGGGATGTGGAGGATTGAACGGGGTGGGATGTATCGACTGAATGAGACTAGGCGGCTTTGCGGCGGAGGATCCGGGCGGGAAGCCTGGAGCGGAGGAGGAGGAGCATGAGCAGCGTTGCAATGGCCCAGGCGAGGGTTCCGGCGGTGATGGTGAGGAGGTCGGCGGTGTGGCCTGTGAGCGTGGGGAGAATGTGCGTGAGGGCCAGCGTTGCGCTGTGGGCTGCGACGAAGGCGATGAGTGCGGCGGCGAGAGCGCGGGCGAGTTCGGGGTACTCGAGATGAAGGAGCGAGACGAGACGCTTGCGGTGCAGGAGGACGGCGAGCGTGGCGGTCTGGATGATGATGCCGACGTCAGAGGCGATGGCGAGGCCGATGAGGCCGCGGGCGTTGAAGAGCGCCCAGTACATGGGGATGGAGAGGATGGTGATGAGGGTTCCGGCGATGGCGGGAGTGTGAGTGTTGGAGGCGGCGTAGAAGGCTCGGGCGTAGATGCCCTGCACGGCCCAGAAGGCCAGCGTGAGAGCGAGGACCTGGAAGAGCTGGGTGACCGAGGCAACATCGGCGCGATTGAATTTGCCGCCCTTGAAGAGGTCGAGGAGCCAGGGGGCGAGGGCGATCATCCAGGCGGAGACCAGCATGCCGACGGCGAAGAGGCGGGAGACGGAACGACCGACAGAGGCGGAGAAGTCAAAGGCGCGGCGCTGCTGGAAGAGAGAGGCGAAGAAGGGCAGCGAGGCTGCTCCGGCGGCCGGGCCGATGACGTTGAAGGGAGCGTTGAAGAGATCCTTGGCGTTGCCGATGAGGGTGATGCCGCCTTTGGCGATGGAGGCGAAGTAGTTGAGGAAGATGCCGTCGAACATGACCAGCGAGACGCCGATCATGAGGGGGAGAGAGAGCTTGAGCCACTCGTGGAAGGCGGGGTCGCGGAAGCCGAGGATGGGGCGGTAGCGGAAGCCGGTGCGGAAGGCTCCGAGCGAGTTGAGCAGAGCGGAGCCGAGGATGACGCCCGCGAGAACGCCGACGGCCAGCGAGTAGATGCCGAGACGGGTGTGCAGGAAGAGCGCGCCGAGGATGATGCCGCCGTTGTAGATGAGCGGCGTGAAGGCCTGGTAGAGAAAGATCTTGCGGACCTGCAGGCGCGAGCTCATGACGGAGCCGATGAAGAAGAAGAGTTGCGCGGGGAGGATGAGCCGGGTGAGGGAGGTGCAGAGAGCGGCGCGGATGGGCTCGTTGCGGAAGCCTTCGTTGGCTAGCCAGACGTATTGAGGGGCGAAGATTTCGGCGAGCAGGACGCCGGAGCCAAGCACGACGAGCATGGTGTTGAGGATGACGGAGAGGGCGTGGTCGCCGCCGGCTTCGTCGCCGGCTTCGCGGTAGCGGTTGAGGATGGTGATGAGGGAGATGGAGGCTGCGCCGCCGATGAGGAAGTAGTTGAGAAGGTTGGGGAGGGTGAAGGCGGCGCGGTAGGCGTCCTGCGCGGCACCGGCGCCGAAGAGGTAGTTGACGTACTTGATGCGCACCAGGGCGAGCAGGCCGGAGAGCAGCGAGCTGGCCATGAGGAGCAGCGTGGCCGAGGCGGCGGTGTGGGTGCGGGGGGTGCGCGGCGGGGAGGGGGGGGGGGTGGAGCCCTGTGGCGAGGCGTCGGGGCGTGCTGACGCGGTCATTCGGAGGGGAAGAGGTCGCCCTGATCGACGAGGCGGGGCTTGCGTTCGGGAGCTGGATCGGACGTGGATGCAGGTCTGGGTTCGAGGACCAGACGCGGGCGCATGGGCCTGACGGCCGGTGGTGGGGCGGCGGAGATTGCGGCGGCGGGCGCTGGATGGCCGGGGGAGGCAGGCTTGGAAAGAAGGTCGGCGAGCGAGCGGAGTTCTTCGCGGAGGGTAGCGATCCGGTCGCGGTGCTGGGCTTCCTGACGGATGGCCGCTCCGATGTCGCTGGCGGGCGGGGCTTCGATGGGCTGCGGCGGCGGGGTGGCGGGGGTGAGTTGTGGCGTGGGCTCGGAGGCGTCTTTGGACCTGGGCTCGGTGGCGAAGACCTGGCGTGCTCCGGGGATGGTGTAGCCCTGGTCGTAGAGCAGGCTCTTGATGCGGAGAGCCATCTCGACGTCGCGCTTGCGGTAGAGGCGCTGGCCGGTGCCGCCCTTGTTGGGCTTGAGCTGGGGAAACTCTGTCTCCCAGAAACGAAGGACGTAGGCAGGGACGTCGCAGAGGCGGGCTACGTCGCCGATGCGGAAGTAGAGCTTGTCCGGGATGATTGTCGGCTCGGTGGTGACGACCTTACGGATTGGGTGATGTGAGGTCACGTATACCTGAAGTACTAAAGTATAGGATCGCAGAGAAGTTCAGCTAGTGGTTAGCACGGTTCCACCTGTGGTTCATCCATGAGTTACCGAGGTATCAGGTTAGTTAATAGGGGGTTCGAGGGTTACTTTAAGGGTTGGGCGGGAATGAAAGCCAGTGGTCAGTTGTGAGGCCCCCGCCTTTGAGCCTCAGCTCTATCTCGCGTGCCGCGCGCCTCATGGAGGACGGAGAACGGAGCACTGGCAACTTAACCGGCAAGAGGTTGGCGGCGCTCGACCTTGCCCTGGGCGGCGCGCTCGTACTGGACGGGCCAACTGGCGGGGTGGTGGAGGGCGTCGGCGGCGTGGAGGGGCCAGTAGGGGTCACGGAGGAGTTCGCGGGCGAGGAGGACAACGTCGGCCTGGCCGGTGCGGATGATCTGGTCGGCCTGCGCGGGGTCGGTGATCATGCCGACGGCGCCGGTGGCGAGGTGGGTCTCGCGGCGGATGCGGTCGGCGAAGGCGACCTGGTAGCCGGGGCCGAGGGGGATGCGCTGGCGGTGATCGTTGCCGCCGGAGGAGACGTCGAGGAGGTCGATGCCTTCGGCTTTGACGAGGCGTGCGAACTCGATGGAATCTTCGATGGAGAGGCCACCTTCTACCCAGTCGACGGCGGAGACGCGGACCCAGACGGGGAGGTCGGCGGGAAATGCGGCGCGAACGGCGCGGATGATTTCGAGGGGGAAGCGGGCGCGGTTGGCGAGTGAGCCGCCGTACTCGTCGGTGCGGGTGTTGGAGAGCGGGGAGAGAAATTCGTTGGCGAGATAGCCGTGGGCGGCGTGGACTTCGGCGAGGAGGAAGCCGGCGGTGGCGGCGCGCTGGGCGGCGGCGGCGAAGTCGGCGAGGATGATGTCCATGCCGGCGCGGTCGAGAGCCTGGGGGAGAGGGTATTCGTCGTGGAAGCGGAGAGCGGAGGGTGCGACGACGTTGGTCCAGCCGCCTTCGGAGGGTGCGGCGGTGCGGGAGGGCGTGACCCAGGGAGCGGTCATGCTGGCCTTGCGGCCGGCGTGCGCGAGTTGGATGGCGGGAACGCTGCCGTTGGCGCGGATAAAGGCGGCGATGTGGGAGAGCGCAGAGACGTGGGCGTCGGACCAGATGCCGAGGTCGCCGGGGGTGATGCGGCCTTCGGGGCTGACGGCGGCGGCTTCGGTCATGACGACGCCTGCTCCGCCTACTGCGCGGCTGCCGAGGTGGACGAGGTGCCACTCGGAGGCGAAGCCGTCGACGGAGCTGTACTGGCACATGGGCGAGACGACGATGCGGTTGGGGAGGGTGATGCTGCGCTGCGGGAGCGGCGAGAAGAGATGGTCGGGCGCGGTGGACATGGCGATTGGATGCTCGATGCAGCCAGGAAGAAGCGCGGGCGGCGAGGGTGTCGTGTGCGGTTGGGGCGCGTCCAATAGAATAGTGAATGCTGTGTCTACTACGAATGTAACGGTACTGCCGCCTGAACCCGCGCCTCCTGAGGCGATCCATAACTGCCCGTCGTGCAGCCACTGGCTGCCGGAGGGAACACTGGCGTGTCCGGATTGCAAGACGCTGACGTATGGCGTGCATTTGAGCGCGATTGCGCGCTCGGCGCAGGAGCTGGAGCAGGAACAGCGGTGGGCGGAGGCGCGGGAGCGCTGGCGGTCGGCGCTGGCGTGGCTGCCGGAGGAGACACAGCAGGCGGAGAGCGTGCGGGTCCATGTTGCGCAGATCAACGCGCGGCTGAAGGCTGAGGAAGACAAGAAGACGAAGTGGAAGAAACGGCTGGGGCCGTTTGCGCCGATTGCGCTGTTCCTGATGAAGATCAAGTCGGCGATTTTTCTGCTGTTCAAGCTTAAATTTCTGATCAGCTTTCTGGCGTTCTTCGGGATCTACTGGGCGCTGTTTGGATGGAAGTTTGCCGCGGGATTCATTGCCTGTTTGTTTATCCACGAGATGGGGCACTTTGTGGCGGTGAAGCGACGCGGGCTGAAGGCTGAGATGCCGGTGTTCGTCCCCATGATGGGAGCGTATGTGAAGTGGTACGCGCAGGGGGTGTCGCTGGAGGATTTAGCGTCGATCTCACTGGCGGGCCCGCTGTATGGGCTGATGGCAGCGCTGGCGTGCTATGGGATGTTTGTGGCAACGCACGCGCCGATCTTTCTGGTGCTGGTGTATGTGGGGGCGTGGATTAATTTTCTGAACCTGCTGCCGGTGCTGGGGCTGGATGGTGCGCAGGCTACGTATGCGCTGTCGCGGCTGCAGCGGGGGTTGATTGCTACGACCTGCGTGGTGCTGTTTGGATTGTCGATTACGAATGGGGATGTGTTCGGCGAGTCGACGCTGTGGATCTTTTTGATTGTGGGCCTGGGAATGGCGTGGCGATGCCTTACACACGATGAGCCGGAGAAGCCGAGCACGAAGACGTTCCTGTACTTCCAGGCGCTGGTGCTGATCCTGGGCGTGATTGTGTACCGGACGCAGTTTGCAGGGATGGCGAAGTAGGTTCGAAGGCCTAGCTATAGGTGATGCGGGGCGTGGATTTGCGGATGACGCGGCCGAGGATGATGGAGCGCTCGTTCATGCGGGTAAGCGTGAGACGCGCCTTCTTGAGGAGGTCGGCGGGGATGACCGCGACCAGGCCGATGCCCATGTTGAAGGTGCGGAACATCTCGTCGTGATCGAGGTCGCCGAGGGTTCGCAGGTGGGTGAAGAGCTGCGGTGGGTCCCAGGCGGAGAGATCGATCTGAGCGGCGAGGCCGCGGGGAAGGATGCGGGGGAGGTTTTCGGTGAGGCCGCCGCCGGTGATGTGCGAGAAGCCTGAGGCAACTTCGGCCTGAATGAGTTTGCGAATGGGGGAGAGATAGCTGCGGTGGGGGCGCATGAGCGCAGCTCCGACCTTGTCGCCTAGCTCGTTGACATACTGCTCGGGGCGGTAGGCGGCGGTTTCGAGCAGGAGCTTGAGGGCGAGCGAGTAGCCGGTGGTGTGGAGGCCGTTGGAGGGCAGGCCGAGGAGATAGTCGCCTTCGCGGATGGCTTCGCCGGTGAGCAGGCGGGGACGGCTGACGACGCCGGTGAGGAAGCCGGCGAGTTCGTAGTCGGAGTGGCCGTAGAGCCAGGGAGTCTCGGCGGTTTCGCCACCGAGGAGTGCGCAGCCGTTGGCTTTGCAGGCGTCGACGAGGCCACTGATGACTTGCTGGACGATGTCGGGGTCGAGGAAGCCGGCGGCGAAGTAGTCGAGGAAGAAGAGAGGCGTGGCGCCCTGAACGGCGACGTCGTTGACGCAGTGGTTGACGAGGTCGGCGCCGATGCTGGAGTGAAGGCCGAGTTGGATGGCGAGCTCGAGCTTGCTGCCGACGCCGTCGGTGGAGGCGACCAGGACGGGGTCGGGGAAGCGCGCGGCGTCGAGGGCGAAGAGGCCGGCGAAGCCACCGATTTCGCTGAGAACCTGCTTGTTGAAGGTGCGGCGGGCGAGGCCCTTGATGCGGTCGTTGGCGAGGACGTGGCGGTCGGTGGAGACGATGGCGTGATCGTCGCTGCGCGGTGCGCGAGCCTCCTGATGCACGGAGGCGTGCGCGTGCAGAGGATTTGATGGGTGCGACGAGGCGGTGGGGCTTTCACGCGGAGTCTGCGCTTCGTTTTTTGAGATGGACTTTGCCAATGACGGCCGCCTTGCTTGCTGGATGGATGTGCAGAGAAAGTTTATCAGCCAGTTTTCGACGCGACTTCTATACTGTGAATATGGCACTTTCTTTTGTACGATCAGCGGCGCTGCAGCAGCGCGCTGAGAGGTTTTTGCCGGGGGGCGTGGACTCGCCGGTGCGCGCGTTCCGCGCTGTGGGCGGGCATCCTCCGTTTGTGGAGAGCGCTGAGGGCGCTTATCTGCTGGATGCGGACGGTAATCGTTTTGTGGATATGTTCGGGTCGTGGGGGCCGATGCTGCTGGGTCATGCGTTTCCTCCGGCGGTGGCGGCGATTCGTGAGGCGGCGGGGAAGAGTGCGTCGTTTGGAGCGAGTACGGCGGCAGAGGCGGATCTGGCGGAGCTGGTCGAGCGGTGCTACCCGTCGATTGAGAAGCTGCGGTTTGTGAGCTCGGGGACCGAGGCCTGCATGTCGGCGATAAGGCTGGCGCGAGGGTTTACGGGGCGGCCGTTTGTGATCAAGTTTGAGGGCTGCTATCACGGGCACGCCGACGCGCTGCTGGTGAAGGCGGGAAGCGGCGTGGCGACGTTTGGGATTCCGGGATCGGCAGGCGTGCCGGCGGAGACGGTGATGCACACGCTGGCGCTGCCGTATAACGATCTGGCAGCGGTGGAGGCGGCGTTTGAAGCGTATCCGGAGCAGATTGCGTGCGTGATTCTGGAGCCGGTGGTGGGCAATGCAGGAACGATTGTGCCAGGGGCAGGGTATCTCGCCGGGTTGCGCGCGTTGACGCGAAAGCATGGGGCGCTGCTGATCTTCGATGAGGTGATGGTCGGGTTTCGACTGGCTGCGGGTGGGGCGCAGGAGTTGTTCGCGAGTGAGTTGGGCGGGCTTCCGGATTTGACGACGCTGGGAAAGATTGTCGGCGGAGGGTTGCCGGTGGGAGTGTTTGGTGGACGCGCGGAGATTATGGACTGCCTGGCGCCGCTGGGGCCGGTGTATCAGGCCGGGACGCTGAGTGGGAATCCGCTGGCGATGGCCGCGGGCATTGCGACGTTGAAGGCGCTGCTGGAGGGCCGGTCGGAGATTTATCCGAAGCTGGAGAAGACGACGGCGGCGATTGCGAATGGTGTGGCCAGGCTGGCCGCGGAGCAGGGGGTTGCGTTGACGACCAACCGCGTGGGCAGCATGTTTACGTGGTTCTTTACGCCGGAGAAGGTGACAGACTTTGCTTCGGCTGCGACGTCTGATACGGCGGCGTTTGCACGGTTTCATCGGGCCATGCTGGAGCATGGCGTGTGGCTGCCGCCGAGCCAGTATGAGGCCGCGTTTGTGAGCGCGGTGCATGGTGACGCAGAGGTGGAGCTGGTGCTGAAGGCGGCGAAGGCGGCGCTGAAGGCAGCCGTCAGCTAGCGGAATCTGTGGTGCGGATCAGAGGTCTCCTCAGAGGCTGAAGCCGCGCTCTCAAGATGTGAGCGCGGTGAGGCTGGACGTCAGCGGGTGGGGCTGGAGGCCGTGAAGTCTGAGCAGCAGGGCTTGGTTACGGGCTGAAATTCCATGAGCTCGACGCGGGTTCCGTCGGGGTCGTAGAGGTTGGCCTGCCACTTGCCATCCCTGCCCATCTGCGGGCCGTCGTGGTGCGGCGGGAGGCGGTCCTGCTGGTAGAGGGTGGTGACGGCCTGCTCCATGTTGGGAACGCCGAGAGAGAAGTGATTGAGGACACCGAGATGCTGGGCGCTGAGATTTTCGGTGGGCGTGGTGGAGCCGGGGCCGACCATCATGTACTCGATCCAGTCGTGGCCGTTGGGGACTTGTTGCGAGATCCAGTCCACGGAGCCGGGATTCATTGCTCCGAACCAGTAAGGGCGGAAGCCGAGGATGTCGCGATAGAAATGGTCTTCATCGGAGCGGCTGTGGACGAGGTAGCCCACGTGAATGATGTGGGTGCTGATGGGGTGGGTCGTGATGGCGATGGAGTGGGAGGGGGCGGGCTGGAGGAATTGGACGCCGTTGCCTTCGGGGTCCTGGGTGTCGAACCAGCGGGTGTGGTCGGAGGAGGTGTGGAGCTCGGAGAGGTGAGCGACGTGGTGTGCGGAGAGATAGTGGTGGAGTGATGCGGCGTCGGTGGTGGTGTAGGCGACGCAGGCCATGCGGCTGAGGGTGTGGTCGGCGGGGAGGGGAAGGACTTCGATGAACTGCGTGGGGCTGAAGTAGTAGAGCGTGCCGGCGGGAGACTGCGGATCGGGGGCCTTGGTGGCGCCGAGGATGTGGGCGTAAAAGTTGTCGCTGGCGGCGAGGTCGTGCGCGTAGACGCACATGTGGGAGATGCCGGTGATCGGCGGGCGGGGCTGCTGCCCGAGAGCGACGAGAGGCGCGACGAGGAGGAATGCGGCGTAGAGCGACTTGCTGAGAGAGAGCATCTTCATTTTGCGGGGCCACCGTACTTTCCGTAGCGACAACAGTATACGGAAGCTGGGGGAGGCCTGGCGGACGTGGTGGGGCTACTCGGATTCTGTGGGGGCGGCGAGTTCGAGGTGGGTCTCGATGTCGTCCAGGCGACACCAGCGGTAGATGGCGATGGAGAGGACCCAGCTTAGGGCGAAGATGCCGATGATGAAGTAGCCGAGGACGCCGAAGTTGTTGTTGAGCTTTCCGATGAGGGTCCAGAAGACGCCGCCGAGACGGAGGTGCGAGGCGATGAGGCCGAGGGCTTCGATGCCGCCGACGGCGAAGGCGACGATGACCGAGACGGAGGTGATGGTGAGGTTGTAGTAGAGCTTGCGGATGGGTTTGACGAAGGCCCAGCCGTAGGCGCCGAGCATGAGGATGTTGTCGGTGGTGTCGATGAGGGACATGCCGGCGGCGAAGAGGGTGGGGAAGACGAGGATGGACCAGAGAGAGAGGCCGGCGGAGGCCTCGGCGGCGGCGATGCCGAGGAGGCCGATCTCGGTGGCGGTGTCGAAGCCGAGGCCGAAGAGGAGGCCGAGGGGGTACATGTGCCAACTGCTGCGGATGATGCGGAAGACGGGGCGGAAGAGACGAGCGAGGAAGCCTCGGCTGCCGAGGAGGAGGTCGAAGTCTTCGTCTATGTAGGGCTCACCGCGGCGGACGGACTGGAAGGTGCGATAGACGGCGCGCAGGATGATGAAGTTGACGATGGCGATGGCGAAGAGAAAGAGCGTGGAGACGAGAGTGCCGACGATGCTGCCGATGGCGCGGACGTGGTCGATGCGGTGCTGCAGGGCGAGGGCCGTGGCGGCGATGGCGATGGAGCCGATGACGACGATGGTGGAGTGGCCGAGAGAGAACATGAGCCCGACGGCGACGGGGCGCTTGCCCTCGTGCATGAGCTTGCGGGTGACGTTGTCGATGGCGGCGATGTGGTCGGCGTCGACGGCGTGGCGGAGGCCGAAGCTGTAGGCGAGGAAGGCGGTGCCGAGAAGGACCGGGAAGCGGTGAAAGGCGACGACGGCCCAGGCCCAGGCGGCGAGGTTGAAGACGGCGAGGAGGGCGTAGATCGCGAAGACCTTGGCGCGGGTGTTGCCGGGTTGGTCGTTGAAGATGGAACGCAGGGACGGAGGCATGGGTGTAGCCCTGAGGCAAGTGGCTTCTACAGGGTTAGACGATTGTAGAAGCAGGCCTATCAAAAACCTAACATTGCGCACGCCTCCTGCCTGGTGATGCGAGTCACTGGCGGGCGGGGGTTGCGGCATGAGAATGAAGGCGTGTGCGGTTCTGGAGGATTTTATCGAGATCGACAGGACGGCGGGGTTGAAGGATGCATGAGCTTGCGATTGCGTACAGCGTGGTGGAGATTGCGACACAGAGCGCAGTCGAGGCCGGGGCGACGGGAGTGAAGTCGGTGCATGTGCGGCTGGGGGCGCTGTCGGGGGTGGTGCGCGGGGCGCTGGAGTTCAGCTATGAGATTGTGTGCGCGGGGACGATGCTGGAGGGGTCTAGTCTGGTGGTGACGGAACTTCCTGCGCGAGTGTACTGCGCGGTGTGCGCGATGGAGGTGGAGTTAGAGAGCGTGCAACTATTTTGCTGTCCGCGGTGTGACACGCCGAGCGGCGACCTGCGGCAGGGACGCGAACTGGATGTGGAGTTCATTGAGGTTGACTTACCGGGAGATGCGCATGGAAACACGGGTGCTGGAGATTCGCAAAGGGATTCTGAACAAAAACGATGAGATTGCGCGCAGGCTTCGGGAGAGGTTGCATGCGTGCGGACTGCTGACGGTGAATCTGGTGTCGAGCCCAGGGTCGGGTAAGACGGCGTTTCTGCAGCGGACGCTGCGGGCGCTGCGGGAGAAGGGGAAGGCACCTGCGGCGCTGGTCGGCGACCTGGCTACGGACAATGATGCGAAGCGACTGGCGGAGGCGGGCGTTCCGGTGAAGCAGATCAACACGGATGGGCGCTGTCACCTGGAGGCGCAGATGATCACGGACCATCTTGCGGATTGGGAGCTGAGCTCGTTTGAGTATTTATTTATCGAGAACGTTGGCAACCTGGTGTGTCCTTCGAGCTACGATCTGGGCGAGGATGTGCGGGTGGTGCTGCTGTCGGTGACGGAGGGCGAGGACAAGCCGCTGAAGTATCCCAATATCTTCAACTCGGCCGATATCGCTGTGATTACAAAGATGGATCTGGCGGAGGCGTGCGAGTTCGATCTGGGCGCGGCGCGGAGGAATATTCAGGCTGTGCGCCCGGGGATGCAGGTTTTGACGACGTCGGCCAAGACGGGCGCCGGGATGAGCGAATGGCTGGAGTGTCTTGCGCAGGAGAAACGAGCGCGCGGCGCGGTGGTCTAGCGGAAGACGGTGATGGCGCCGGGTGATGCGAAATGAAGCCGGGGAAATCGCGCTGTGCTTCTGGTCACCGAGCCTGCGCTGCGCCGGATATGATAATAGGTGGGGTTGCGTACGAATTGACTTAACTTGTCCGCCCAGGCTGTGCTCGATGGTCGAGCGGGCCTCTCAGGGCACCCAACGAAGCACCGGATCAAGGCGTTGAGCCGCGATC
>JAJXYW010000236.1 GCA_021780415.1 Acidobacteriota bacterium | reverse complement strand
GGATGGTGGCCGACACACCCACGGCGGAGAGACGGGATGTGGGGCGGACGGGTTTGGCGGTTGCGGAGAAGGAACCCAAGGGGCCGCTGGCGGTGGTGACCGGGATTCGGCATTGGTCGACGGCGAGCTATACGCGCGTGGCAATTGATTTGAATGTGGCTCCGGGGGAAGTGGTGAAGTATGCCGCAGCGCGGGTGGAGAATCCGGACCGGATCTTCTTTGATGTGGAACACGCGCGGCTGGCGCCGGAGCTGGTGGGCAAGAGCTTCAATGTGACCGATGATGGATTTTTGGAGAGGGTAAGGGCGGCGCAGTTCTCCGACCATGTGACAAGGGTGGTGCTGGATGTGCACCAGGTGGCGGAGTACTCGGCGTTTTTGCTGCCGAATCCTTATCGGCTGATTATTGATATCCATGGGCGGCAGGGGGCAGAGGGTAAGCAGCAGGGAGTAGAGAGGGCGGCGACTGGAGATGCTGCGGCGATGGGGGCTGCTCCTGTTGGAGTTGGAAGTGCGGCGGTGAGTGCGCCGGTGGAGGTGTCGAGCTTGCCGCCGATGCCGGTGACGGATGGGAGTGCGAGCTTTGGGCTGCCGGCGCGGGGAGCTGACCGGGTGAGTGTGGCGAAGACGGTGCCTGTGCCGCGGGTGGTGATCTCGTCGAAGCCGACGGCGGCGCGGCCGGTGCCGAATACGGTGATGAAGAGTGCGACGGATATGGGCAATGAGGTTGCGGCGGTTAGCGAGCAGCCGGGGATGGTGGAGGCTACGCGGAGACCGACGTCGAAGCCGATTGCGGAGACGAGCGGGGGAGAGGCTTCGAGTGCAACGTCGAGTGGGGCGCATTATGGGGCGCGGTCGAGACGGAAGGCGGGGGGTGCGGCCCACGCTGGCGACGATGTTGCCGGGTTGAAGATGGGGCGTGCGGATGGTTCGGCGGTCGCGGAGGTGAAGGGCGAGCCGGCGATGGCTGCGCCGCCGACGGCGGATGGTGAGACGTCGCTGATGCGGGCGCTGGGGTTGAAGATTGGGCGGATTGTGATTGATGCCGGGCATGGTGGGCATGACTCGGGGACGCTGGGCGCGGGAGGGATTGAGGAAAAGGATGTGGTGCTGGATGTGGCGCTGCGGCTGGGTAAGCTGCTGCATGACCGGCTGGGAGCGGAGATTGTGTATACGCGCGCCGATGATACGTTTATTCCGCTGGAGACGCGGACGGCGATTGCGAATAAGGCGCAGGCGGACCTGTTTATCAGCATCCATGCGAACAGCTCGACGGATGAGAGCGCGCGGGGGGTGGAGGTGTACTACCTGAACTTTACGAGCGACCCGGAGGCGATGCGGGTGGCGAGCCGGGAGAACGCGGTCTCGACCGAGAGCGTGCATGAGCTGAGCGACCTGGTGAAGAAGATTGCGCTGAAGGACAAGATTGATGAGTCGAAGGAGTTGGCCAGCGATGTGGATGCGTCGCTGTATGGGGGGCTGCGGAAGGGGAATCCGGAGATGCGGAACCGGGGGGTGAAGAAGGCTCCGTTTGTGGTGCTGATTGGAGCGAATATGCCGTCGATCCTGGCGGAGATCAGCTTTGTGACGAATCCGGATGACGCGACGAAGCTGGAGACGCCGGCGTATCGCGAGCGCGTGGCCGAGAGCCTGTATCAAGGCGTGGCGCGGTATGCCGAGGCGATCAATGGGGAGAAGCCGAGAGTGCGGACCGTGGAGCAGGCGGCGAGGTAGGGGAGGTTTTAGCTTTTAGCTTCTAGCTTCTAGCTTCTAGCTCAGGCAAAGGCAAAGGCAAAGGCAAAGGCAACGGCAAGAGCAAAGGCAATGGGCGAGAGTGGCTGCGCGGTGGGGGGCGTGCTCACGTTTGGGTGGTTGGTGTAGTCTGGGCCTTGTATGGGCTTGGGTTTGGGGACAAGACGAGGGGTGACGCTGGGATTGCTGGCGATGGGGCTGGCGGTGGGGTCGAGTGCGCGGTTGGCGGCGCAGACGTCGGTGACGCTGATGGAGCCGAGCGCTCCGCTGCTGCCGGCGAAGTTTGGGGAGTGGACTCGGACGACGACGGTGGGAGAGACGCCGGGGTACTCGCTGATGGGTGTGAGTAAGGATGCGCTGGCGGAGTGTGGGGAGCAGCGGTCGAAGGTGGCCGAGTATGCGCGCGGGGGACGCTTGGTGCACGTCGAGGCGATTCAGTTTGGAGACAGGACCGGCGCCGATAGTGCGTTCACGCTGGTGGAACGGCCGGGGATGAAGGTGGGCAAGGAGTTGGGGGTTGAAGACGCTGTGGGGGATGGGGCGGTGCTGTTTGTGGTGGGGAAGTCGGTGGTGCTGGCGAACTTTGCGGGAGGGGTGACGGCGGCGGATGTGGCTGCGCTGAAGCCGCTGGCGGAGGCGATGCCGAAGGTGTTTGGGAACTCGGGGATGGCGCCGATGCTGCCGAGGCTGGCGCCGACGAAGGGGCTGGTGGAGGGTGGGCTGCGGTATGCGCTGGGGCCGGTGAGCTATGCGGCCGAGGGCGGCGTGCTGCCGGCGGGGTCGTTGGGGTGGAAGATGGAGGCCGAGGCGGTGACGGCGCAGTATGACGACGCTCGGGGGCAGGAGACCCTGACGCTGCTGCTGTACCCGACGCCGACGATTGCGGAGAACCAGGCGGCGGTGGTGCGGGATGAGATGTCGCAGGTGAAGGGGCCGAATACGAGGCTGCGGCGCGAGGGGTCGCTGGTGCTGCTGGCGACGGGGAGCTTTGCGCCGGAGGAGGCCGAACGGATGGTTGGGGACATCCATCTGTCGCAACTGGCGTTCAACCAGGATGTGCATCCGCCGTTCAAAGTGGTAGCTGCTCAGACGTTTACGCTGCTGGAGAATATTGGGATCCTGTCCGGGGTGCTGGGGGCGGGGGCGGTGCTGCTGGGGCTGTTCCTGGGGTTCGGGCGGGCGTGGTTCCGGGTGCTGCGGGGGAAGCCGGCGGCGGTGGAGGTGGAGTTTTTGAGCCTGCACCTGGCTCCGCAGAATAAGCCGGCACAGTTTCGGCGGCCGGACTCGACCGAGGGTTGTTGAGGGGGAACTGGGGCTGGGTGGGCGATTTGGAGGGGTTTTCGAGGGGCTGTGGAAGGTACCCGAAGAAAACCGGAAAAAGCCGGGGTGAGCGGCAGTAAATATTGCTAAGTTGTTGATTATTATAGGGATTATAAAAGCTGGAAAACGTTCTTGACAGCGTCGGGAGGCGAACATAGTCTTGCACCAGAGAGTTTCGATGGCTTTGCCTCCGTTGAAACTGCCTCCCATAGAAAAGGGCCGCCCTGTTGCCGGGCGGCCTTTTGCGTTGTGGATAACGTGGGAGAAATTATCAGAGAGGGATGTGTGAAGCGTGTGGCGAGTGAGGGTTGAGTTGGAGAGGTGAGGGGAGGATTGGGCTTGATGTGTGTCGGTGTGGAGCAGCGGTGAAGCTGTGGATTGAATCGTCGATGCGGGGGGCGGTGAGAGAAATTTTGCGGATGAAGTGATTGCCGATAGAATGACGAAGGAGTTCGCCGACGTAGCTCAGTTGGTAGAGCAGCTGATTCGTAATCAGCAGGTCAACGGTTCAAGTCCGTTCGTCGGCTCCATCTATCCTTATTTAGAGAAATGATTTTGCAAGAGGTGCTGCTGGTTTCCGGCGGCACTTTTTTGTGTGCGTGGATTTTCGACGAGGGTGATGAGGGTGTGACTGCGAAGAGTCGAAGCGAGATGGCGCAGCCGAGTGGTTCACCTTCGGATCGAAGAACCGGGGTTGTGGTGCGGACTGCGTTAGAGGATTCGAACAAGCCGCCAGCATTCTCTCCGCGGCTAAAGCCGCGGGGATAGGG
>JAJXYW010000221.1 GCA_021780415.1 Acidobacteriota bacterium | reverse complement strand
CCATCAGGGAGCGGGTGAAGGCGTCGAGGCGGGTGAGGTTGGCACCCATGATGAGTGGCGAGCGGGAGATGGCCCAGAGGGTGAACTCGGTGCGCTGCTCGTCGGGCGTGAAGCGGGAGGCGCGGGGCGGGCCGATGCCGGGGTGCGGCCCGAGCCAGCCTTCGGGGAGCATGTCCGCATCGGGCCAACTGCCGGGGCCGGTGTAGGCGGACCATCGGGCCAGCATGTCGAAATCGCCCTGCAGGCCGAAGGGGAAGCCGTCCGGGGTGTGGTGGGGAAACTGCCAGCCGTCCCAGTGGTCATTGGTGATGCGCCACATCTGCGCGTACTTCTGGATCTCGGCAACGTGGTCGACCTGGGTGGGACCGGGCGAGAGGCTGAGGACGATGGGGCGGCCGGTCTTGCGGATGGCTTCGGCGATCTGGCGGATTTCGGTGGGGCGGTAGGGGTGGTCGCTGATGCAATCGACCTTGATGAAGTCGAGGCCCCAGGCGGCGTAGAGCTTGAGCATGGAGTCGTAGTAGGCCTGGCCGGCGGCGTTGTCGGCGATGCCGTAGTTGCCTTCATCCCAGGGGCAGATAGCGGCGAGGTCGGCGGCGTCTTTGGCGTGGAATTGCGTGTTGGCGATGGGGAGGTTGAGGTCAACGACCTGACGGGGAATGCCGCGGATGATGTGAATGCCGAATTTGAGGCCCTGGGCGTGGACCCAGTCGGCGAGGGGTTTGAAGCCCTGATTGTTGGCGGCGGAGGGGAAGCGATTGAGCGCGGGGATGAGGATGCCGTTGGCGTCCCAGACATATTTGTGGGCGGGGACGGTGGCGGCGAAAGGGTCCTGCATGTACCAGCCTTCGTCAATGACGGAGTAGGTCCATCCGTACTGGCGGAGGCCGGCGAGGACGGTGGTGTTGGCGCGGTAGTCGGCTTCATTAATGGTGAGGCCGTAGGAGTCCCAGCTATTCCAGCCCATCGGAGGCGTGGGAGCTGGGGATTGCGCGAGGGCGAAGGTGACGGAAAGCAGGACGGCGAAGAATGTGACGGCGAGAGCTCGGGCGCGGGACATGAGAGAACGTATACCACAATGGGAACGCGGCTGTGGACGATGGGGGTACGTTCTGAAACTTGTGTGATGCAACTCACTTTCAATCAGGCCTATAATGCGGTGGAATTTCAAACGAACAGCTGCATGATGCGAATTGGAACACCTGCGACTGGGGGGACAGATATGCTCAAGCGGTTCATGCTCCTTACTTTGGTTTTTGGTAGTGGGTTGGCGATCGGCGGTTCTGCGATGGCGCAGACGCACCCCCACCCGAAGGCGGGCGCGAAGGCGGAAGACCAGGCAAAGGCGGCCGCTTCTGCTGCTGCTGCGCTTCAGGCCAAGGTAAAGCAGATTTACTCGTTCGACTGCGCGATGTGCCATGGTGCGAGTGGGGACGGAAAGACCGATCTGGCCGCGAGCATGAAGCTGACGATGAGCGACTGGACGGATCCGAAGTCGTTGGCCGGCAAGACGGATGATCAGTTGATCGCGTCTATCCGGAAGGGTAACGACAAGATGCCTCCGGAGGACAAGTCGCGCGCCTCGGATGATGAGGTGAAGGGCTTGGTCGCGTATATCCGGGGATTTGCGAAGGGGACACCTGCGGCTGGGGCACCGGCCGCGGCTCCGGCCCCCGCATCGACCCCAGCTCCAGCCTCGACGACCCCGCCGCCGAGCAACTGATCCATCCGCGGACTTCCATCCGCGGACGAGGTGCGGCGCCCTTCATCGCCAGACGATGCGGGGTGTCGCGCGGCTGTGTGCGATAAGCTGATGCAGAGGTAAACGGGCATGCGAGGTCGCGCAGCGGGCTGGCTTGCGCCTGCGGTTCTTGCGGTTTGGCTGGCGGCAGGCGGCGGATGGCTCGCCGGGCAGGACGCGCGCAACGAGACGGCGCTACCGGTGGTGTATGTTGACCACGGAGCGAACTCGGCGGCGGCGCGCACGGCGCATTATGTGGTGCTGGTTTCGCTGGACGGGTTCCGATGGGACTATGCGAAGCGTGATGGAGCGACGCATCTGCTGGAGATCGGCAAGGAGGGCGTGTGGGCGCCGGAGGGTATGCTGCCCAGCTTTCCTTCGCTGACGTTTCCCAACCACTACACGATTGTGACGGGGCTCTATCCGGAGCATCACGGGCTGGTGGCGAACAGCTTTTACGATCCGGCGAAGCAGTCACGGTACGCGATCAGCGATGCGAATGCGGTGGCGGACGGGAGCTGGTATGGCGGCGTGCCGTTGTGGAGCCTGGCGGAGAGCCAGGGAATGCGGACGGCGTGCATGTTCTGGCCGGGGTCGGAGGCGGAGATTGCGGGGTTCCGGCCGACGTATTACCTGCGCTACAACGACAAAATTGACGATAAGGCGCGGGTGTCGCAGGTGTTGGAGTGGTTGAAGCTGCCGGAGGAAGAGCGGCCGCACCTGATTACGCTGTACTTTTCCGAGCCGGACCACGAGGGGCACGAGTTTGGCCCGGATGCGCCGGAGACGCGCGCGGCGGTGCGCAAAGTGGACGCGATGGTCGGCAGGCTGAAGGCGGGGCTGAATGCGAGCAAGCTGCCGGTGGACCTTGTGGTAGTGAGCGATCACGGAATGGCGAAGGTGGACGGCGAGTGGATTACGCTGGACACGTTTGCGGATTTGAAAGGCTTTGAAACGGCGGGGATGCTGCTCTATGGGAAGACCGAGGCAGACCGGCAGCGCGTGTACGACCAGTTAAAGAAGGCGAGCTCGCAGTTCAAGGTGTACCGGCGGAAGAGCGTTCCGGGGGATCTGCACTACAACGTCAATGAGCGCGAGGGGGATCCGGTGGTGATTGCGACGGGACCCTATGCCATTCGCGCGCGAGGGCCGGAGGCGGGCAAGCCGGACAGGAAGCCGAATCCAGGCGGGCATGGTTATGATCCGGCTGAGATGGAAGAGATGAAGGCGAGCTTTTTTGCCGAGGGGCCGGACCTTGTAACCGGGAAGACGGTGCTGCCATTTGAGAATGTGAATCTGTATCCGTGGCTGGCGCACATGCTGGGGCTGCACGCGCCGAAGACGGATGGGAGCCTGAACGTGCTGGCGGGAACGCTGCGCGATGATGGCGCGGAGCCGGCGCAGTAAGGAGACGCAGAAGAGACGATGGCACTGGTGCTGGGGATTGATGGCGGAGGGACGCGGACGCGTGCGTCGATTGTTGAAGGCGAGCGCGTGGTGGCCTTTGTTGAGGGCGGATCGATCAAGCGGCTGCGCGTGGGAGCGGCGGTGGCGGAGGAGAATCTGCGCACGGTGCTGAGCGAGGTCTACCGGCAGGCGGGAGGTTCGCGCGTGGCCGCGGCGACGGCGGGCGTGGCGAGCGCAACGATGCCGGGCGTGAAGGAATGGATTACCGCCGTGTTTCGCGACTTTGGCGTGGAGCGGTCCGAGATTGTGGGCGACGAGGTGATTGCGCTGGATGCGGCGTTCCGCGGCGGGCCTGGCATTTTGCAGATTGCGGGGACGGGGTCGAACTGCGTGGGGCGCGCGCCGGACGGGCAGCGCGAGTGCGCGGGGGGATGGAGTTCGCGGCTGGGCGATGAGGGATCGGGCTACTGGATTGGGTTGCATTCGGTGCGGCGGGCGCTGTGCGCCTATGACCGCGAGGAGCCGACGCGCGTGCTGGAGACGGTAGGGCGCATCTGGGGAACGAAGACAATTGAAGAGCTGGTGAACCTGGGCGACAGCACGCCGGGGCCGGACTTTGCCGCGCTGGCTCCGGCGATGGACAAGCTGGCGGAAGAGGGCGATCCAGTGTGCGTGGGCGTGCTGGAGCAGGCGGC
>JAJXYW010000212.1 GCA_021780415.1 Acidobacteriota bacterium | reverse complement strand
ACGGAGTAGGTGCCGATCTTGTTGGCGGTGTCGCCGTTGGCTGCGATGCGGTCGGCACCGACGATGACGGCCTGGATGCGGCCCTTGCTCATGAGATGGCCGGCCATGTTGTCGCAGAGGACGGTGGTGGGGATGTTGTCCTTCATGAGCTCCCAGGCGGTGAGTCGGGCGCCCTGGAGATAGGGGCGGGTCTCGTCGGCGAGGACGTCGATGTGGTGACCGCGCTCTACGGCGGCGCGGATGACGCCGAGGGCCGTGCCGTAACCGCAGGTGGCGAGGGCTCCGGCGTTGCAGTGGGTGAGGACGGTGCCTTCGCGGGGGAGCAGATCAGCGCCGTTGGCTCCGAGGGTGCGGCACTGGGCGATGTCCTCGTCGTAGAGGCGGTTGGCGAGGGCTACGACGGCGGACTTGATCTCGGGGATGGGGGTGTTGGCGGCGGCGAGTGTGTTGTAGAGGTCGCGCACCTGGGCGATGCCCCAGAAGAGATTGACGGCGGTGGGGCGGGTGGCGGCGAGGGTGTCGCAGATGATGGCGAGCTCGGCGGTGAGATCGGGGAGAGTGGTTGCGGAGCTGCGGTCAATGCCGATGGCTACGCCCATGGCGGCAGAGACGCCGATGGCTGGAGCGCCGCGGACGATCATGTCGCGGATGACGGTGGCGACTTGCTGGTAGTCGGTGGCGAGAACGTAGGTCTCTTCGAGGGGGAGGCGGGTCTGGTCGAGGAAGTTGACGCCTGCGGGCGTCCATTCGAGGGTGGGGATCATGTCTCTTGTAGTGTAGAGGAAGTTGCGGACACAGCGAGACTATGACCCTGGGAGAGAGTGACCCTCCGGCGGATGGCTGGTGAGCGATGTTGCTAGGCGGAACCCCACTGGAGGATTTTGCTCAGTTCATAGACGCGGAACCGGCTCTTGCAGTCCACGCAGAGGAACGCTCTACAACCAGGCAGAAAATGTTCCCACGACTTGCGGTGGGCACGAAAGGTTTCCGTGCAGCCGCATCGAGGGCAATGGTGGTTGCGTTCCATGGTCGTGCCTTTCTCAATCAGAGTGGCTTTCAGCATCGGCACACAGCCTTAATGGCTGAGTCGTTCGAGGTGCCGGAATCCACCTGTGGAGAATAGGATGACCGCAAAAATTGAAAAGTTGTACGTGGCGTGCATGAAGACCGAGCAGGCCAGGGAGTGCGTTCGGATGCGCACGAGGCTCAAAACCAAGCTTACACCGTAGAGCACGCCGACTGCGCCCCAGGCATGGGAAAGTTGATCTGCGTGTAACAAGGCGAAGGGAATGCTGGAAAAGATTGCGGAGAAAATGAGGGCGGAGGTGGAGTGCAGCGAGCTGCGTTGCCAGCGATCGAGGCCAGCAGGGGAGCGCTCGAGCGAGAGCCAGTCGTAGGCAGTGGCGATGGCCGGGAGCAGGAAGCCGCGAAAGGCGATCTCCTCGGTGAGTGGTGCGAGCAGGATGGCGAAGGCCATCAGCAGCCAGGCGGCGTGCTGGGTTTTGAGAAGGCCGTCGAAGGCGGTGGTCTTGGGTTCGGGAAGGAAGTGCAGCGAGGACTGCGCGGTCAGGCTGAGCAGTACGCCGCCAGCGACGATGCTGTACCAGCGCCGCCGGAATGCCAGGAAGTTCCAGTGGATGCCTTGCAGGAACGGCAGCTCCCAGAGGTGCGGAAAGATCCATGCCGAGGCAATGAGGGTGAGCGCGTAGGCGAGCGCCTGAGCGGCCAGCGCGATCCCCGGATGTTGCGCGATGGAGTCGAGGCGGATGTGCGCGGCGCTGAAGAGGATGAGGGCGCAGACGTTGACCATGAAGAAGGCCAGAGAGAAGAAAAGCACCGCGTGACCGAAGTGCGGGATGCGTCTCGCGAGGCCGTGGTCCTGCGCCGGATCGGTGTCGTGCTGGATGTCTAGCGCTTTGGGTTCGACGGCGCCGGGAACGGGAAGATTGCTCATAGGACTGAAAACAGATTACTTCGCTTGCGATGCGGGCGTCTTACGGACTCTCGGTTTGGTGGCTTTGGCGACAGCGGATTTTCTGGGTGTCGAGGCAGGCTTTACTTTGGAGGCCGTGGGAACGCCGGTCTTCTTTTCAGGCGCGATGAACTTTGGTTTGGGGGCTTTCTTTTCGAGGTCAGGTAGCTCGATTGGGGGCAGATGCTTGCTTGCGGCGAGCGTGCCAGTGCTCTGGTAGTAGCGGGCGAGGAAGTGTCCGGTGTGGGAGCCGGGGGCGTGGGCGACGAGCTCGGGTGGACCCTGGGCGACGATGCGGCCGCCGCCCTCGCCGCCTTCGGGACCCATGTCGATGAGGTAGTCGGCGTTGCGGATGATGTCGAGATTGTGCTCAATGATGATGACGGTGTTGCCGAGGTCGGTGAGGCGGTGGAGTACTTCGAGGAGCTTGCGGACGTCGTCAAAGTGGAGGCCGGTGGTGGGCTCGTCGAGGAGATAGAGGGTGCGGCCGGTCTGGCGTTTGGAGAGCTCGCGGGCGAGCTTCATGCGCTGGGCTTCGCCGCCGGAGAGTGTGGTGGCGGACTGGCCAAGATGGATGTAGCCGAGGCCGACGTCGACGAGGGTTTGGAGCTTCTGGTTGACGGCGGGGATGTCCTTGAGGATGGGGAGGGCGTCTTCGATGGGGAGGTCGAGGATGTCGGCGATGCTGTGGCCGTTGAACTTTACGCTGAGGGTTTCCTGGTTGTAGCGGCGGCCGTTGCAGATCTCGCAGAGGACGTAGACGTCGGGCAGGAAGTTCATCTCGATGCGGCGCTGGCCTTCGCCCTGGCAGGCCTCGCAGCGGCCGCCCTGCACGTTAAAGGAAAAGCGGCCGGGCTTGTAACCGCGCTCACGCGACTCGGGAAGCATGGCGAAGAGGTCGCGGATGGCGGTGAAGACGCCGGTGTAGGTGGCGGGATTGGAGCGCGGCGTGCGGCCGATGGGGGACTGGTCGATCTGGATGACTTTGTCGAGCTGATCAGCGCCGTGGATGGCTTTGTGCTGGCCTGGATCCTCGCGCGAGCCGTAGAGTTCCTTGGCGAGAGAGCGGTAGAGGATGTCATTGACGAGGGTGGATTTGCCGGAGCCGCTGACGCCGGAGACGACGGTCATGACGCCGAGGGGGAAGTGGGCGGTGACGTTCTGGAGATTGTGGGAGATGGCGTTCTGGACGGAGAGCCAGCGTCCGGAGAGCGGGCGGGGTGCTTTGTCGGGGGTGGGGCGCGTGACGATGTCGATGTGGCCGGCGAGGTATTGGCCGGTGATGGAGGCGGGGTTGGCCATGATCTCGGCGGGGGTGCCGGAGGCGATGACGTGGCCGCCGTTTTTGCCGGCGCCGGGGCCGAGGTCGAGGACGTAGTCGGCGGTGCGGATGGTGTCCTCGTCGTGCTCGACGACGAGGACGGTGTTGCCGAGGTCGCGGAGGTTCTGGAGGGCTGCGATGAGACGCTGGTTGTCGCGCTGATGGAGGCCGATGGAGGGCTCGTCGAGGACGTAGAGGACGCCGCGGAGACGGCTGCCGATTTGGGTGGCGAGACGGATGCGCTGGCCCTCGCCGCCGGAGAGCGTGGCGGCGCTGCGGTCGAGCGAGAGGTAGCCGAGGCCGACGGCGCTGAGGAATTCGAGACGCTCGATGATCTCGCGCTGGAGGCGGTCGGCGATGAGACGGTCGCGACCGGTGAACTGCATGGAGCGGGCGCCGAGGAGAGCGCGCTCGAGGGAGAGAGCGGTGAAGTCGGCGATGGATGCATCGCGGGTGGTGGGCTCGGTGGTGGTCCCAACTGAGGGTCTCTCCACTGCGGCGGCAAAGGACGCCGCCTCCGGTCGAGATGACAGATCGTTTTGGCTGTCCGCTTTGCCTCCGCTGTGCTCCGGTCGAGAGGACAGGTTGTTCGAGAAGCCGGCGGAGAGGGGGAGGGTGACGGCGAGGGATTCGGGGCGGAGGCGGCGGCCGTGGCAGCGGGGGCACTCGGTGGCGGACATGAACTGCATCATGTACTCGCGATAGCCTTCGGATTTGGTGTCTTCGAGGGTGTAGCGCAGCCAGTGGAGAATGCCGTGAAAGCCGGTGCGTCCCATCTCGTCGCGCGGCGGGCCGTAGAGGAGCAAGTGCTGGTGCTCTTTGGGGAGATCGGAGAAGGGCTGCTTGAGATTGATCTTGTATTTTTCGGCGGCGAGCTTGATGAGGCGGAGGAGATATTGCGAGGAACCGCCGGGGCCCATAGCGCCGTCAAGCAGGGGTTTGGACCAGTCGGTGATGGTCTTGGCGGGGTCGAAGTCGTAGATGGAGCCGAGGCCGTGGCACTCGGGGCAGGCGCCGTAGGTGGAGTTGAAGCTGAAGCTGCGGGGCTCGAGTTTGGGGACGTTGATGCCGCACTCGGGGCAGGCCATGGAGGAGCTGAAGAGGGTCTCGCTGGGCTTGCCGTTGGAGGATTGGAGGCCGATGAGGACGAGGCCGTTGGCGAGCTGGAGGGCGGTGGTGACGGCGGACGAGAGGCGGCGGGTGTCGAAGACGGGCGAAACTTCGGTGCTGCCGGAAGCTACAGGTCTCTCCACTCCGCTGTGCTCCGGTCGAGATGACAAATCTATGGAATCGGATTGAAGAGGCTTAAGGATGATGCGATCGACGACGGCTTCGAGGGTGTGGTTCTTGCGCTTCTCGAGGCGCATGCCCTCTTCGACTTCGGTGATCTCGCCGTCGATGCGAACGCGGTAGCCCTTCTTGTCGAGGGCTTCGAGCTCTTCGCGGAACTCGCCCTTGCGGCCGCGCACCATGGGAGCCATGACGGTGATGCGTTCCTGGGGGGAGCCGCTGCGGTCGCGCTCGACGCACTGGGCTACGATCTGCGCGACGATCTGTTCTGCGGACTGGCGCGAGATGGGGCGGTGGCAGTTGGGGCAGTGGGGCTGGCCGACGGAGGCGTAGAGGAGGCGTAAGTAGTCGTAGATTTCGGTGATGGTGCCGACGGTGGAGCGGGGGGAGCGGGAGGTGGTCTTCTGCTCGATGGAGATGGCGGGGGAGAGGCCGTCGATGGAGTCGACGTCTGGGCGCTCCATCTGGTCGAGGAACTGGCGGGCGTAGGCGGAGAGGGTTTCGACGTAGCGGCGCTGGCCCTCGGCGTAGATGGTGTCGAAGGCGAGGGAACTTTTGCCGGAGCCGGAGAGGCCTGTGACAACGGTGAGGGTGTTGCGCGGAATAGAGACGGAGATGTTGCGGAGATTGTGCTGGCGCGCGCCGCGAACGTCGATGTACGTGAGGTTCCTGCGCGGAGATTGGGTGGAAGAGGCCAAGTTGCTAGTTTACTAGGTTTGCGTCAATGGAGTCGCGGGCCGAGGTTTCTGGCAACGCGCGAGAGGAGGGTTCCGGGGTCAAGACCAGAGTGGGAGATAGGGAATATGATTAGACACTAGGACACAACAGATTCTTGATGGAACTTTTGACGGAATCGTCCAGAATAACCTTGGCATATGTATCCAGCTTGATTCAGCCTTCAGGCATGAGCCGGATGCGGCTTCCGGGGCCGAAGGAGACGTTTTCGCATGAGTTCCATGACTTCGATGATGTTGGTGGTGGGCGCGGTCTGTGCATCCCTAGCGTTTGGAGTGCTGCTGGCGTATGGCGCGTGCCAGGCGATGTTCCGCGTGTTTCGCGTGCATGTGCAGTCGGCTGCGAGGCGAAGCCAGGCGGCGCGCGTGGGTATCAGTGCCGGGAACTGACGCCGGGAACCGAAACGGGAAATTGAAACGGGCGCTACTGTGGTGGGGTTGAGCTGGCAGGGGGCTGGCTTGAGGATGGGTTCGTCTTCAAAAGTTTCTGCTGCTGGGCCGACTTCTGTTGGTCCAGTTGCTGCTGTAGCAGCTTCTTTTGCTCCTGCTTCTGCGCTTGGATCTTGAGCAACTCCTGCATGACCATCTCAGGGGTAAGGTGCTTGGGAGTGGTGCTGGCGGAGCTGGGCGTTCCCGCTGCGGGCGTTGGGACAGAATGGGGCGGGGGCGCGGGCAGAACGGCGGCGGCCGGAGCAGGATGAGAGGCGCCGACGCTGGGTGCGATCAACGGCTGCGGAGCGGCTGGGGGACCTGCGAGCCCATGGGTTTCGGGTTGAGTCGAAGCGGTTGGGCTGGGCGAAGGGGGCGGGGGGACGGGGGCCTGCTTGTCGATGCTGTCGTCATACATCGCGTAGGCCTCGGAGTTGGGTCCGGGGGGTGATGCGCCGCCGTTGCGCGGGGTCAGTTGGAGTTCGTGCGGAGTGTTTGCGCCGCCGCCGAGCAGCAGCACGTTGGTCCCGGTTCCGTCGAGCAGGGTGGCGAGAATGGACGAGATGGGTCCGGGGCCGTAGTTGCCGAAGACGCGCTGATCTTCGACGCCGCCGGTGATCTTGAGGCCGGTCTGGTGGGAGATGGAGCGGAGGATCTGGTTGAGGCTGGAGTTGTCGGCGCGGACCTGGAGCTGGCCGTTGGTGAAAGTGATCTCGGCGTGATGCGCGGGGTTGGCGGGGGGTAGGGATGCTGTGGGCGCTCCGGGAGGCTGGGTGGGCGGCATCTGGGATGTCGGCTGCATGGGTGGCAGGGACTGGGCGAGCGTGCGGGTGGTGCTGGCCGTGGCGAAGATCGCGGCGAGCAGGCCGGCGGCTAGAAGGACCTGTGGGCGCAGAGGATGAGGTCGGTGCATCTTGTGGTTGGGACGAGCGCGGCGGCGGGATGGTAGCTTCACCGCTCCAGAATAGCGTCAAACTGAAATGTGTGGCCGCCGAGGGTGGCGGCGCGCCGGTCGGGGGAAGGGCCGGCTGGACTCGGGACGCCGACCTCCGTATGCTGGGCAGGGCAGTTGCAGAGGGTTAGGAGCACTGTGTTGAGCGAGAGATGGAACCAGATGCGTTGCGTGGGGATGCGAGCGGGAGGGTTGCGCGGACTGCTGCTGGTGCTGGCTTCGATCATGCTGCTGGTGGTCGCTCCGGTGCTGTTGCAGGCCCAGGCCTGTACTACCCAGGCGAAGATGACCACCGAGATGCGGAGCGGGCTGAGCGACGCCGCGCTGGGCCTGGCGCAATCCATTCAGGCGGGAGACGCGGCCAAGGTGCAGGCAGCAACCATTGCGGAGTTCGCGAGCGCCGCGGCGTTTGCGCCGACGGCGGCACTGGTGCAGACGACCGCGGCGAGAGTGAGTGGCGATGCGCTGCGTGTAACGCAGATCTATGAGCTCGACGCGAGCTCGCGGAGCAGCAGCGATACTTCTGATGCGGACTTCAGTTGTCCATTGACGGGCACGACCTCTGAGACGGACTTCGCGATCTCCGGGCTGCCGCGCGGTTTGTACGGGTTTGCAATGGTGGAGGCGACGGGCGATCACCCGTGGCTGCTGGCGTTTCTGCTGCGGCAGGATGCTGGCGTGTGGAAGCTGGCGGGATTCTATCCGCGGGCAAGGGCGGCGGCGGGCCATGATGGGCTGTGGTATTGGACTTCGGCCCGAAACTATGCCAAGGCGGATGAACTTTGGCTGGCGTGGATTTTTTATGGCGAGGCAGATCAACTGCTGCGCCCCGCGAACTTTGTAACCAGCACCAACCTCGACCGGCTGCGCTCCGAGCAACGCGCTGCGGCGCCTCCGGAGCTGGTGGGAGGTATTGGGCCGAATAACCCGCTGGTGGTCGCGGCCAGTGGGAACGCGGCTGCGAGTGCACCGTATCGCTTTACCAGTATTGCGGCGGAAGGCTCTGAGGATAGTAAGCAGCTGAACCTGATTCTGCATCTGCGCGGCGATGATATTGCCGATGCTGCGACGGCGACCGCACGCAGCAAAGCGGCTGCACAGGCGTTTCTCGATGCGCATATTGAGCTGCGCCAGGCGTTCCAGAATGTGTGGGTATTTGCGGAGGTGGCAGGGCACGAGCCGCTGGTAACCGAACAGACCATCGCGAATATCCCCTAGTATGGAGGAGGTTCCCGATCTAGCAGAGACGCTGGGTCTGGGTTGCTGGGAAGGGAAGACGGGTGGTTGTGGCGGCGTGCGGACGGAGTGATGCTTTGTGCTTGTGCAAAGGAAGAAAGCATGGCGTGAGGAAAGAAATTTTCGGAGAACGAGTTCATGGCAAGCGTACAGAAGTCCCTGGCCCAGGCCATCCGCGAACGGCGTTCGACGCCGAGCTTCGACGGAGAGCCGATTCCGCCAAGAGATCTGTGGCAGATTCTCGACGCGGGATTGCATGCGCCGAGCGGCTACAACATGCAGCCGTGGCGGTTCATCGTGGTGCGGAATCCAGAGCAACGGCGGCGGCTGCGCGCGGCGAGTTATAACCAGGCGAAGGTGGAAGAGGCGTCGGCGATTATCGTTGCATGTGGGGACCGTGATGGCTGGCGGCGGGACTTGGAAGAGATGCTGCGGATGGGCCGCACGGGGGGCATGCCGGAGAGTTATGCAGCGCAGGCTGCGGCCAATGTTCCCGAGTATCTGTCGGGATTTTCGCGTGAAGAGATGGCAGGGTGGCTGAACAAGCAGGTGACCATTGCCACGACCACGATGATGTGGATGGCCGAGGCGATGGGCTACGACACGGCGATGCTGGAGGGCTTTGAGCAGCAGAGAGTGTGCGAGACGCTGCGCCTGCCAATGAGTTACTGGGTGGTGTCGCTGCTCGCGATTGGGCGCCTCAAGGGTGCGGATAAGTTCGACGGCGGACGCTTTGATCCGTCGCACACGGTCTTTGGAGAAGAGTACGGAAAGCCGCTGAAGTAGCCCGTATGAGCTCTCACCGCGAGTATCCGGACAGACCGATCCCAGGGGTGGGAGCGGTGGTGCTGCGTAAAACCGAAGGCCGGGTGGAGGTGCTGCTGGTGCGGCGCGGCACGGAGCCGATGATGGGAAGCTGGACGCTGCCGGGTGGCGCGATCGAGCTTGGGGAGACGGTCGGTGAGGCGTGCGTGCGCGAGTTGCTGGAAGAGACGGGGCTTAGCGTCGAGCCGGTTGCCGAGGTGGAGGTGTTCGACATCATCCATCGCGACGCTGCCGGGCGCGTGCAGTATCACTATGTGATTGTGGACATGCTGTGCCGCGTGAGCACTGGCGAAATCTGCGCGGGCAGCGACGCGAGTGAAGTGGTATGGGCAGATGTCGAGGCGATCCTCGAGCGCGGGGACTTCGCATTGACGGCGCGCGCCTGTAGAGTGATACGCAGGGCTTTGATTATGGGCGAGGGCTTGAAATGAAGAGGCTGGGGCGGCTGCTGCTGCTGGTGATGGTCGCTGGATTGGCCTTTGGCATCGTGTTTTACGAGCGCCCGCTGTGGGTGCTGCGGCAGGAGACTCACTTCGGCCTGTTCCTGCATCGCGTTCAGAGTAACTACGTGATGACGCCCGAGGGCCGCGTGCATTATTACGAGGCTGAGTCGCGGATTCCGGGCGGCGGGATTCCGCTGGTGCTGGTGCATGGGCTGGCTGACCGCGATGAGAGCTGGGCTCCGATGCTGGAGCGGCTGAAACGCTCCGGCTTTCATGTGTACGCTCCGGATCTGCTGGGCTATGGGCGCTCGCCGAAGCCGTCCGACAGTGACTACTCGATCTCTACGCAGGAGCAGTTTGTCGCGGATTTTATTCAGTCCATCGGGTTACAGAAGCCGGACGTTGGGGGCTGGTCGATGGGCGGATGGATTGTGCTGAAGCTGGCGCTGGATCATCCTGAGTTGGTGGATCGCGTGGTGATCTACGACAGCGCCGGAATTCATCACCAGGTTGGCGGCGGTGCGCAGATTTTTCATCCAACGAATGGTGCGGAGTTGCAGCGGCTTGCTGATTTGCTGGAGCCGCACGAGAAGCCGATGCCGGAGTTTGTCCTGCGTGATGCGTTGCGCGAGATTGGCGAGGGGCAGTGGGTGGTCGATCGCAGCATGGCCTCGATGGAGACTGGAAAGGATCTGCTCGATACACGGCTGGGCGGGCTGACGGAGCCGCTGCTGATTGTGTGGGGAGGCGATGACGCGCTGCTTCCGCTCGCCATCGGACAACAGATGCATGCGCTCGTTCCGCGCTCGGAACTGGACATTCTGCAGGGTTGTGGACACCTGGCGCCGAAGACGTGTCCTGACCGCACGGCTGCTGTGACGGTGGATTTTCTGAAGGAGAATCCTGCGCCCTCGGGCGGTACGTACACGCTCAGCCGGTCGCGCTAAGTGAGGTCTTCCGCCGAAGGTGGAACGCCCCAGGCGTAGGCTCCGGGCTGCGGCAGGCCGATGTGCTGCAAGACTCGATGCACGTAATTTCGGGCGATGTCCTCGACCGATTGCGGGTGGTTGTAGAAGGTTGGGATGAGGGGGAAGACGGTGGCGCCGGCCTCAGTGACGGCGACCATGTTGCGGAGGTGGATGAGATTGAGCGGCGTCTCGCGGACGCAGAGCACCAGGCGGCGACGCTCCTTGAGGCAGACGTCGGCGGCGCGCTCGATGAGGTTTCCGGCCATGCCGTGGGCGATGCCCGCAAGCGTTCCCATGGAGCATGGGAGCACGACCATTGCGTCGACCGGATAGGAGCCGGAGGCGATGGGCGCGCCAATATCCTCGTGCGCGAGCAGGGTGATCTTGCGTGAGGCACGGCCGGGTTCGCAGCCCAGCAGACGCTCGACGAGCGAGTTGCGGCCGCTGACGCCGGCCTCCTCTGCGAGGACGCGCAACGCGCTCGGGGAGACTACGAGCAGCACGCGGCTCACGCGTTCATCGGACTCGAGCGCACGCAGCATCTCCACCGCGAAGATGGAGCCGCTCGCGCCTGTGATGGCGAGGATCAGCGTGGTGCGCGCCGGGTTTGCCGGACTGTCGGCGGGATCGAAAGCGCTGCGCAAATCGGTCGCAAGGGCCATAGATTTTGATTATCTCGCAGAAAGCTCTCGCTAGTCCGGGCGGATTCGTTGCAGCGAAGCTCAGCGCTGGGCATGAGTGGATAGCGCGAAGGCAATGAGGGTCGGACCATGCAGCCCTGATCGCTGCTCGGTGGCGGTGATCAACTCGTCTTCGAGCGGACGCCAGCTTTGGTCCATCTCGCAGCGCGCGACCTCGTGCTCGGGCGCATCAACGAAGCAAAGCTCACAGACGGTGAGATGGCCATCTTCGTCGCGCATGGGAGGGCCGAAGGTGCGGCACTGCACGGGACGGGATGCGTAGAGATCGCAGGTGCCGGTGGCGGGATCGAGGACGGGGCAGGGTTCGTCGTTGGCGAAGTCGGCGAAGTCGGCTTCGTGGTGGGGCTGGGTGAAGAGCAGGCCGGTGGCTGGGTCGCCGGGGAACTCTGCGCTGAGGCGTGCGCGCGAGGCCGCGGCGCGTGCACGGATGCGATCCGCGACGATGGGGTCTGCCAGTGACAGGGCCTCGCGGAGGTTGTGCGCGTCGAGTTGCGAGATGGCGAAGACGCCGATGCAGCATTGGTGGCACCCGGGCTTGCAGACGAGCCAGTGGCCCGAGCGCCCGGTGGTTGAGTCGAGTGCGGCATCGAGAATGGGGAAGAGTTCAGGCATAGCGAACGCCGTGGAAGAAACATGGTCAACCTTCGGCGAGGACCCTGGCGAAGACCTCATCGATGTTGGTGAGCTGGCGGCGGACGTCGAAGGCCTGGGCGATTTTTTCAGGCGAGAGCCACTGGTGAATCTCGGGGTCGGCTTCGATGAGGGCGCGGTAGTTGAGGTCGTTGGTCCAGGCATTCATGGCGTGTCCCTGAACGAGGCGGTAGGCGTCTTCGCGGCTCATGCCGGCGGCGGCGAGATCGATGAGCAACTGGCCGCTGAAGACGAGGCCGTGGGTGGACTCGAGATTTTTGAGCATGCGCGCTGGATAGACCAGCAGACGCTCGATAAGCGTCGTGGTGCGGTCGAGCAGGTAGTCGGCGAGGATGGTGGTGTCGGGAAGAATGACGCGCTCGGCGGAGGAGTGCGAGATGTCGCGCTCGTGCCACAGGGCCACGTTCTCGAGAGCCACCTGCGCGTTGCCGCGCATGACGCGGGCCAGGCCGCAGATGTTCTCGCAGGTGATGGGGTTGCGCTTGTGGGGCATGGCGCTGGAGCCCTTTTGTCCAGCGGAGAAAAACTCTTCTGCCTCGCGGACTTCGGTGCGCTGCAGGTGACGAATTTCGAGGGCGATCTTGTCGAGTGTTGAGGCGAGGACGGCGAGGGTGGTGATGTAGGCTGCGTGGCGGTCGCGCTGGAGGACCTGGGTGGAGATGAGCGCGGGCTCGAGGCCAAGCTCGGCGAGAATGGCCGCTTCGTGCTCCGGCTTGAGCTTGCCGAAGGCACCGACCGCGCCGGAGATTTTGCCTACGCGCATGTCCTCTGCTGCGGCGTCGAAGCGCTTGAGGTTGCGGCCCATCTCGGAGTACCAGAGCAGCAGCTTCATGCCGAAGGTGGTGGGTTCGGCGTGGACGCCGTGGGTGCGGCCGATGATGGGGGTGTGCTGGAACTCGATGGCGCGGTTGCGGAGAACTTCGCGCAAGCGAAGGATGCCCTCACGAATTAATGCGGAGGCCTGGACGAAGGCCAGTCCCTGCGCTGTGTCGACGACGTCGGTGGAGGTGAGGCCGTAGTGCAGCCAGCGCGCTTCGGGGCCGATGGACTCGGCGACAGCGGTGGTGAATGCGAGGACGTCGTGGCGGGTCTCGGCTTCGATCTCGTGGATGCGTTCGATGGTGAAGGAGGCGCGCTGCTGAAGGGCTTCGACAGCAGAGGAGGGAACCATGCCGGCGCGGGCCAGGGCGGTGGTTGCGGCGATTTCAACGCGCAGCCAGTTCTCGTACTTGCGTTGTTCGGACCAGATGGCGGCCATTGCTGGCCGGGTATAACGGGCAATCATGAGGGCTCCGGTGAGGGGGTTATCGCGTTGACGTTCAGGCTGCGGAGGAGGAGGATAAATTTTTATCGTCCAGCGTTAGTGTAACTAGTTGTCAGGTCATGAGGTTGTGTGGGAAACGTCGCCGTGCGATATAATGGAGGAAATGCCCATGAGTGATTCGACCGAAGTGGAGAAAGCGCAACTCCGGCTGAAGAGTCTGGCGGAGTTTCGATTTCAGATGCGGAAGTTTCTGAATTTCAGCGAGATGGCGTCCGAGCGTTGCGGGATTCCGGCACAGCAATATCAGTTGATGCAGGTGATTGCAGCGATGCCAGCGGAACAGCAGGCGTCGATTACGTATCTTGCGGAGCGCATGATTTTGCGCCACAACAGCACGGTGGAACTGGTGGATCGGGCTGAGCGAGCGGGCCTGGTCCGGAGGGACAACGATCCGACGGACCTGCGGCGCTCGCTGGTGCAGTTGACGCCGCAAGGCGTAGAGCTTCTAGAGCGGCTGGTGGCGGAGCATCTGCGAGAGCTTGAGCCGCTGTGCGAACCGCTCATCCGGGCATTACATGATTTGCAGGACGCGGTCGAACATTCGTCCCATTGAGGAGCATCGTACGTTGAAGACATCTGAACCGGCGAGTATGCTGCGGGATTACTCCGCAGACAGCCGGATTTTATATACGAGTGCTGTGGCGGCGGTACTGGGTGCGGTAAGTGCGTTATTGGCCTGGGCGCTGCTGGAGATGATTGCGCTCTTTACGAACCTGTTTTATTTCCAGCGATGGAGCTTTGTCAGCCGCGATCCGTGGCAGGCGGGCAGGCACTGGTGGCTGGTGCCGATGCCGATTTTCGGCGGGGTGCTGGTGGGCTTGATTGCACGGTATCTCTCACCCAAGGTGCGTGGTCATGGTATGCCGGAAGCGGTGGAAACGATCGTCTTCAACGATGGCAAGGTGCAGCCGCGCGTGGCGATTCTGAAGCCGGTTGCGACGGCGATCGCGATTGGTTCGGGGGGACCGTTTGGGGCTGAGGGGCCTGTGATTATGACGGGCGGGGCGGTGGGGAGCATCGTGGGCCAACTGCTGCCGGTGAGCGGATCGGAGCGGACGGTGCTGATGGTTGCAGGGGCAGCGGCGGGTATCGCGGCAACGTTCAATTGCCCTATGTCGGCGACGCTGCTGGCGGTGGAACTGCTGCTGTTCGAGTGGAAGCCGCGGGCGCTGGTTCCGGTGGCGATTGCGTGTGTGGTGGCGGGTACGGTGCGGCGCCTGCTGCTGGGGCCGCATAGTCTTTTGCAGATGATTCCGACGGGCGCACCGGTCTATCACTCGGCGATGCTGGGCGCACTGGCGCTGGGGATTGTCGCGGCCTTTGTGGCCACGGGACTGAGCAAGGCGGTGTACTTCTTTGAGCGAATGTTCGAGAGTCTACCTATTCATTGGATGTGGTGGCCGGCGATTGGCGGACTGGGTATCGGGCTGGGCGGGTGGGTGTTTCCGAGGGCGCTGGGCGTGGGCTACAGCGTAATGCAGCAGATGATTTCGGGCGAGGTTGGGTGGAAGCTGCTGGCCGGAATTCTGATTGTGAAGAGCCTTATCTGGGCGTTCTCGCTGGGGTCAAATACGGCTGGCAGTATACTGGCGCCGCTGCTGGTGATCGGCGGGGCGCTGGGCGGTGCAATGGGACATCTGATGCCGGTGATGACGACCGGAGCGTGGGTGCTGGTGGGGATGACGTCGGTGCTGTCGGCGGCGATCGGCGCACCGTTGACGTCGGCGATGCTGGCGCTGGAGTTGACGCACAACGGCGGCCTGATGCTGCCGGTGCTGCTGTCGTGCATTGCGGCGTATGCGGTCAGCGTGCTGGTGATGCCGCGCTCGATGCTGACGGAGGGGTTGAGCCGGCGCGGTCTGCATTTGAGCCGGGAGTTCGGCGTTGATCCGCTCGAAACCATTCTTGTCTCGAAGGCGATGCATACCAGTGTTTTTGCGCTGCCGGAGAACGCCACGCGCAAGGATGCGGCTGATTGGCTGGGCAAGATGGAGCAGCGCGGGGGCGAGGCGTGGTCGCATTGGCAGCGGATTTTTCCGCTGGTGGATAGTGAGGGCCGGATGACAGGCACGCTGACGCGTTCGCAGTTGGTTGCGGCTGCGCGCAAGGACGACCTGTCGGTTCCGCTGGCCCAGGATGCCAACCGTGATCCGAAGACGATTCCTCCGATGACGACGCTGCGGAGTTGCGCGATGTCGATGGCCGAATCCAAGCTGACGTCCTATCCGGTGGTGAGTGCGGATGGGAAGCTGCTCGGGATCATGACAATCAGCGACCTGCTGAAGGGACGTAGCGAAGAGGCTCACCGCGAAGGGGATCGCGAGCGTATCCTGCGCCTGCGATGGCCGTTTGGCGCGTCCGATGGAACGGCCGTGCGACAGGCTGGCGATGGAGGAGCGAACACCAAGGCTTCGGAGGAGTTCGACGAGACCGACTGATCCCGGCAAAGACGGCTGGGCTGTCAGAATGGGGCGATTATTTTTGGGTCACTCCGAACAATTCGGACATCTCGTCATGCAGGA
>JAJXYW010000147.1 GCA_021780415.1 Acidobacteriota bacterium | reverse complement strand
GGTGGTAGGGGGAGTCGTAGCGGCCGGGGGGCGGGGTGCGCATGTTGCCGGTGATCTGGGTGCGCTGGAGGCCGAGGCCGATGCGGGCGAATTGGACGTAGCTGAGAGGGGTGGTGGGCAGGGTGGAACTGCAGGTCTCTCCACTTCGCTTCGCTTCGGTCGAGATGACAGAGTGACTACAGGCGGAGGCGGCGGTGAGGAGGGGGTCGGTGGTGCCTTCGGGGACGATGACGTCGGGGGTGGGTTTGGTGGTGGTGACCTGGCCGGTGACGTAGTTGGTGAAGCGGGCGGGGACGTACTGGTTGGTGGCGTAGTCGAAGACGCCCTTGGCGTTGAGGTCGGCCCAGGGGACGCGGGCGTAGACACGGAGGGCCTGCCAGGGGAGGATGCCCTGGGCGATCATGTCGGGGAAGACGGTGGGGTCGGCGGCGGCTTTGAAGGCTTCCTGGGCGATCTCGCCGGAGACCTGGTGCTGGCCGTGGCCGTCGGTGACGTTGCCGACGAAGACGGCCGCGATGACGAGGGGGCGGTAGAGGCGGATGGCGCGGACGGCGTCGTAGAGGACGCGCTGGTGGGTCCACTTCTGGAAGGACTCCTCTTTGGTCTTGGAGAAGCCGAAGTCGACTTCGGTGCCGAAGAACTGGGAGGCGTCGAAGTCGCGGTCGGCGGAGAGGAGTTCCTGGGTGCGGAGGAGGCCGAGGGCGTCTTCGAAGTCTGCGGTCATGGCGTTCTGGCCGCCTTCGCCGCGGTTGAGGGTGAGGGTGGCGACGCGGGCGCCGAGGCCGCGGGAGACGAGGGTGAGCATGCCGCCGTCTTCGTCGTCGGGATGGGCGACGATGAGCAGGAGCGAGGCGCGGGTGTTGAGCTTGCGGAGAAGCTGCTGGAGGCCGTGGCCGCCGTCGGCTTCGGATTTGTCGATGGGAAGCTCGTGGCCGTTGCTGGGGGAGACGCGCTCGCCGCGGAGGTTGGCGGGGTCGGTGAAGGTTTGCGCGGAGACGGTGGCGGTGAGGGTGAGGGCGAGGAGGAGAGGCGCGAGCTTCATGGAGTTAAGCTTCGCATACGGAGGGTGATTGCGTGGAGATGGGCGGGGTAGAGAGTTTGCACCCCACCCATGACATGAAGCCGTCATGAATGGGGCACCTGGCGTTGTGCGGAGGGATTCTGTGTGATATCGGGGAGATATGTATTTATCAGATAGGGGAGGGTGCTTTGGGAGGAAGGGGATGGGGATTGGTTCGGGGGTGGGTTAGATCGCGGAAGTTGAAGGCGATGTCGGGGAGGATGAAGCAGAGCAGGACGGCGATGAGGTCGACGAGGGTGAAGTTGGCGTCGCTGATGTTGAAGAAGGGCGGCCAGAAGTTGGGGACGCGGAGCATGATGAAGAGGAAGGTGACCGCGTAGGAACGGATCATCCACTGGCGGTGCTGCGGGATGTGGCCGTTGCGGGCAAGGAGGACGGCCATGGCGGTGCAGAGGAACCATGCTCCGCCCTGGACGGAGGTGGCTACGGCGAGGGTGGGATGCCAGTGCGCCGAGATGACGATGGCGCAGGGTGCGGCGATGAAGACGGAGATGGCGTAGACGCGGCCCAGGATGCGGTGGAATTGGAGATGCCTGCGGCGGATGCGCGAGGAGAATTGCACGGGGCCGATGAGCAGGGCCAGCGTGCCGAAGAGAGCGTGGGGGATGAAGAGAAGGCGGTCGTGGATGAGGGTGAGGAGATAGGTGTGGTTGACGCCGGTGCGGTCGTGGAGGATGGGGAACTCGGTGATGACGAGGACGGAGAGGGCGGCGAGGGCCATGAGCGTCCAGAGAATGGGCTTGGAGTGGGAGGTGATGCGGGGGGTGGGAAGGGCGTTGGATGAGGCCATGGGGTTCTCCTGGGAGTAAGAAGACGCTGGGCCCGGTTTTTGAAGATGCTGGTGATGGTAGGACGCGTGGGAACGATTTGTCGAGTGAAATGTTTGGGGATTGCATAGACTGGCGAGATGACGGTTGAGGGTGAGGGACTGGAGCGGTCGCTGACACTGCGCGGTGCGGTGACGCTGAATCTGCTGGACATGATCGGGGTGGGGCCGTTTTTGACGCTGCCGCTGCTGCTGGCGGCGATGGGCGGGCCGCAGGCGATGCTGGGTTGGGTGCTGGGCGCGGGGCTGGCGGCTTGCGATGGGTTGGTGTGGGCGGAGTTGGGCGCGGCGATGCCGGAGGCGGGTGGGACGTATGCGTACCTGGGGAAGATGTTTCCGGGGCAGTGGGGGCGGTGGTTGAGCTTTGTGTTTGTGTTTCAGTTGATGGTGTCGGCGCCGCTGAGCGTGGCCAGCGGGTGCATTGGGCTGGCGCAGTATGCGGGATTTCTGGCGCCGGGATTCTTTGGTGGCGATGCTGCGGTGCATGCGCTGCAGGTGGGCGGGTACAGCTTTGGCGTGTCGGCGGGGAGGGGGACGTGGCTGGCGATTGCGGTGGTGGGGTTGGCCGTGGTGCTGCTGTATCGGCGGCTGGCGCGGATGCGGGGGATCTCGACGGGGATGCTGGTGGTGGTGCTGGGGACGATCGGGTGGGCGATGGTGACGGGGTTGCTGCATGGGCAGTGGTCGCGGGTGGTGGCGGTGCCGGCGGGAGCGTGGCGGCTGGATCATGGATTTTTTGTGGGGCTGGGGTCGGCGATGCTGATTGCAACGTATGACTACTGGGGGTATTACAACGTTACGTTTTTGGGGGGCGAGACGCGGGAGCCGGGACGGACGATTCCGCGGGCGGTGCTGATCTCGATTGGGGTGGTGGCGTTGCTGTACGTGGGATTGAATGCGAGCGTGCTGGCGGTGTTGGGGTCGCCGGCGATTGTGGCGGCGCAGGATTTGGGGGCGCGGCGGGCGCTGCTGAGCGAGATGATGCGGGTGGCGTATACGCCGGGGTGGGGAGTGCATGCGGGGATGTGGCTGGGGCGGCTGGCGGCGGTGTTGGTGATGGTGACTGCGTTTGCGAGCGTGTTCTCGCTGCTGCTGGGCTACTCGCGGATACCGTTTGCGGCGGCAAGGGATGGGAACTTTCCGGCGGTGTTTGGGAGGGTGCATACGACGCGCGGGTTTCCGTATGTGTCGCTGCTGGCGCTGGCGGGGATGGCTTGCGTGTTTTGTTTTTTCTCGCTGGCGGATGTGATTGCCGCGCTGGTGGTGCTGCGGATCCTGTTGCAGTTCGGGTTGCAGCATGTGGGAGTGATGGTGCTGCGGGTGCGCAGGCCGGAGATGCAGAGGCCGTTCAGGATGTGGCTGTATCCGGTGCCGCCGCTGCTGGCGTTGATGGGGTTTGGCTACATTGTGGTGTCGCGGCCGAACTTTCATCGAGAGCTGCTGCTGGCGGGGTTTGTGGCGGTGGTGGGGACGGTGGTGTTTCTGGGAAGGCAGGCGATGCGGGCGGGAAGATCCGATGAGGGCGCTGGTGCGTAGATGGATTGGGCGGATCTGAATTCAGTTTCAGTATTTACTTGCTGGATCGAGTGTTCCTTGAGCGATTAAATCTGCATCTTCGTTGCTGAACGTATGGCGGGATGTGCGGGATTGATGGGACGCAAGGGGAGTGGGAGATTTGGTGGTGCGGTCGAGAGAAAAAGATTACTGCAACGATGAGGGGCGGCGGACGTCTTATGGAAGTACGCTATGCGGTGAGGAGAGGCGGTTGCGATGCTGGTGCTGACAGGCAGGGAGAAGCAGATTCCGTCGTCGGAGATTACGCCGAAGGAGACGGTGGAGGCGTACCGGATGAACCGCAGGACGTTGCTGGCGGGGATGGGCGCGATGGGTGTGGCGGCGGCGCTGCCTGCGGAGGCGCGCGCGGAGGTGAAGATCGATAACCTGGTGACGACG
>JAJXYW010000173.1 GCA_021780415.1 Acidobacteriota bacterium | reverse complement strand
AGGCTCGGGACCGGATGCGGTGGTGGAGCAGACGAAGCCAGCGCATCCATGGGATTTTTATGACAAGCCGGCGAGTGAGGACCCGTTCCGGAAGTGGTCGCCGATGATGTTTATTAAGGATGCGCGGACGCCGACGCTGGTGATTCATTCGCAGCTTGATTACCGGCTTGATTTGAGCGAGGGGTTGCAGTTGTTTACGGCGCTGCAATTGCTGGGCGTGCCGAGTGAGATGCTGTCGTTTCCGGATGAGGGGCACTGGATTTTGAAGCCGCAGAACTCGCAGCTTTGGAATGAGACGGTGAGCGACTGGTGCGATCGGTGGACGGGGACGAACAAGTATGCGGCGGTGGGGCCGGAGAGGAATCCGATGGCGAGTGAGAAGCGATGAGTTTGGGGAAACCAGGGAGCTTTGGGAAACCCAAGCCGCCAAAGCCGCCGCTGGACCAGGCGGGGCTGCTGGAGTTTGCGGTACGGTCGTTGAGTTCGAAGATGAAGAGTGTTCGGGACTTGCGGCGGCGGATGAGTGATCGTGCTGAGCCGGGTGAGGCTGGCGAGGCTGCGATGGACGCGGTGATTTTGAAGCTGAAGGAACTGGGGTATTTGAGCGATGAGAGGTTTGCGGCGGACTACACGCGGCTGCGCAAGGAGAATGAGAAGTATGGGCGGCGGAGGGTGCAGCAGGGGTTAATGCAGAAGGGGATTGCGCAGGAGTTGACGCAGTCGGCGCTGGCGACCGCGTATGACGAGGTCGATGAGGTGGCGCTGGCGAAGGAGTATGTGGCGCGGAAGCGGATGAAGAAGCCGGAGGATGAGAAGGCCGTCGCACGCACGATGCGCAGGCTGGTGGGCGCAGGGTTCTCGACGCGGACGATTTGGAAGGTGCTGCGGGGATGGGGCGCGGAGGTGGATGAGGTGGATCTGGAAGAGAGTGAGTAGAGGGTAAGGAGTAGTGAAAGGCGACGCGGTGCAGCGGGTGGTGGGGATTGATTGGTCGGGGAGAGTGGATGCTGCGGGGCAGCGGCGGCATATTTGGGCGGGGGTGTGGACGGAGGATTCGGGCGGGAGGGTGAGTGTGCGTCTGGAGGCTGGGCGGACGCGTGCAGAGGTTGCGGAGTGGCTGGTGGAGTTGGCGCGCGAGACGCCGCGGATGGTGGTGGGATTCGATTTCTGCTTCAGCTTTCCGGCGTGGTTTGTGCGCGGGGAGCATGGGGTGGGGAGTGGGCCGGAGTTCTGGGAGCGCGTGGTGCGCGAGGGGTTGGGAGAGCGCTGGCTGGCGCGGGATGCGGTGGATCGGAGATTTTGGGGGAAGGCGGGAGTGACGCATCAGGGCGCGCGGCCAGAGGAGTTTTCGGGGGAGCATGTGCATCGGATGCTGCGGGCTACGGATATCGATTGCAAGATTGTTGCGGAGATTCCGGAGGCCGAGCGGCAGGCTCGGGTGCGGGGGATTACACCGAAGAGCGTGTTTCAGATTGGCGGTGCGGGGAGTGTGGGAACGGCGTCGCTGCGCGGGTTTCCAGTGCTGCTGCGGTTGCGCGAGGCGGGGTTTCGGGTATGGCCGTTTGATGCGCCGAAGCTGGTGGGGGCGGGGGCTTGTCCGCTGGTGGTGGAGATGTATACGCGGCTGAATACGGGCGCGGTGAAGAAGTCGAATGCGAAGGCGCGGGCGACGTATCTGCTGAAGAAGCGGAGAGAGAATGCGGCGTATGCAGGGCTGTCGCGCATAGTGATGCAGAGAGCGAGGGCGAGCGAGGATGCGTTCGATGCGCTGGTGAGCACGATGGTGATGGCGGAACGGAGAGGGACGTTTGCGATGCTGCCCAAGCCGCGCGATCCGCTGCATGGGATTGAGGGATGGACGTGGGCTCCGGAGGGTTAGGGGCCGGGGCTAAAGCCCCTCCTCTGGCGGGCGTTGAGCAGGGGACTGAAGCCCCCTGCTCATCCGAAGGACAAGGAACGGCAGTTGCTAGAACGGGCGCTCGCTGCGCGAGCGGGAAGCAGGCTCTTCGCTGGGCTCAGAATGACAGCTAGAAAAACAAAAGCAAAAGCACAACAGCGAGTGCGTTAGGGGGTGAGGAGGTTGAGAGTGGGGAGGGGTGGCAGGGAGTTGATGGAGGCGGCGAGGGTGCGGAACAGTTCGATGGCGCGGAGGCAGTCGGGGTCTAGCGTGTAGTGAATGTTGCGGGTGAGGTAGGTGCGGACGGTTTCGGGGGCGAGGTTGAGGCGGGGAGCCCACTCGGTGACGAGTTGCTCGGTGTGAGCGAGGCCGGCGTCGCGGCTGGCGGTGAGATCGGCGATGAGTTGCTGGGGAGTAAGACCTGCGGGAGCGAGGGCTTCGGGGCGGACGGCCCAGACGGCGGCAACCCAGGGAAGGCCGGTGCGTTCGCGCCAGAGATGGGCGAGGTCGAGCCAGAGGAGGGGCGTTGCAGAGGCGGCGTCGATGGCGGCGCGGTGTTCGCGGGCTAAGAGCGCGGGGTCGCCGATAAGGAGGGCGGCGTCGGCGGAGGCGAGCATGGAGAGTGCGTCGGCGGGCTGATGGAGGAAGGTGGGGCGGGTGTGGTGGAAGTGCTCGAAGAGGATGCGGGCGTAGGCGACGGAGCTACGGCTGGCGGTGTCGGCGGCGAGGGTGCGGACCTGCTGGAGAGCTTCGTTGGTGGAGAGGTGCGATGGATTTTTGACGAGGAGAAGGATGCTGCGGACTTCGTCGCGCGAGGCGATGGTGCAGCCGGGAACGACGGCGAGCGAGGGAGTGAGCGCGGCGATGGGGATGAGGCCGAGGTCGGCGACGCCGGAGTGGAGTTCGGCGGCGCAGACGGAGGGTAAGGTGTAGTGCACGTCGTAGTGCTCGCGCAGCGCGGTGGCGGCGGGCTCGTGTTCGAAGTTGAAGAGGAGTGGGGCGGGATTGAGAAAGGCGATGGTGGAGACACGAAGAGGCACAGGATGATTTTAGAAGATTGCCGCTGCACAGCGGTTTTGGCTGGGATGTTATACGATTCGATCACGACGCAGCAGAGAGGTACGCGTGATGATGGATGGAAACAGGAGTGAGACGCGAGGGGACGCGCGGCTGGATACGCGTTCGGAGGCAAGGCTGGCGTGGCTGGCGCTGGTGCTGACACCAGGGATGGGGCCGACACGCTGTGCGAGGGCGGTGCAACGGTTGGGCGCAGCTGAGCGGGTGTTCGCAGCCTCGTTGACTGAGCTGGAGGGAGTGGGATTGCCGGCCGAGGCGGCGCAGTTCTGCTTCGATGGGCGGGCGCGGGCCGCGGCGCTGGAAGAGGCGGCGCGAGTCGGCGAACAGCAGGCAAACTTTTTGACGCCTGAGGATGAAGCGTATCCGGGAAGGCTGCTGGAGATTTATGATCCTCCGCCGGTGTTGTGGGTGAGGGGGAACACGGCGCAGTTGAGCCGGCCGGGGATTGCGGTGGTGGGTACGCGGCAGCCGACGCCGTATGGCTCGGGGATGGCGGAGATGCTGAGTCGCGACCTGGCTCGGCGAGGCATGGTGGTGATGAGTGGCATGGCGCGAGGTGTGGATACGTGCGCGCACAAGGGAGCGCTGGAGGCTGGAGGAGCGACGGTGGCGGTGTGGGGGACGGGGATCGACGTGATCTATCCGAAGGAGAACAAGAAGCTGGCGGAGCAGATTGTCGCGCAGGGTGGAGCGATTGTGAGTGAGTTTCCGCTGGGGACGTTTCCGGCGCCGCAGAACTTTCCGATACGCAATCGGACTCTGAGCGGGATGAGCATCGGCGTGCTGGTGGTGGAGGGCGGAGAGTATTCCGGGACTCGGATTACGGCGCGGTGCGCGCTGGATCAGGGGCGGGATGTGTATGCGGTTCCGGGGAATGCGACGAATA
>JAJXYW010000141.1 GCA_021780415.1 Acidobacteriota bacterium | reverse complement strand
ATGTGGTGGGCGAGCCGGTGCAGCAGGCGGCGATGAACATACGGAAGATGCAGTTGGATTTGGGGACGCTGGCGCATATCGACGCGCCGGGCGACCCGGACATGACGCTGGCGCAGACACCGCCGCCAGATGCGGGCGTGGACCAGCCGAGGGTGAACCTGCTGCTGAGTTCGGCGGTGAATGCGTCGACGGCGTTTGTGCTGCCGTCGTTTGTGGGGATGAGTTATGCGGCGGCGAACCGGTGGGCGAATGCGCTGGGGTTGAAGGTGGCGGTGGTGGGGGATGTGCCGGCGGCGGCCGTTCCTGCCCCTCCGGTGACTGGGGTGACGGCGGTGGCGGTTGCTCCTGCGGGGCCGAACGGGGTGGTGACGGCACAGTCGCCGGAGTCGGGGTTCAAGGGGAGTAAGGGGGATGTGCTGCGGCTGACGCTGGGGGCGGGGGCTCCGGTGACGGCTGCGGTGGCACAGTAGGAGTCGCGGGAGAACTCTCAGGAGCGGCGGAAGAGGGCGGCGAAGAAGCCGTCGCCCTGGAAGTTGGCGCCGGGGAGGGTGCGGAGCTGACCATTGCGAATGAGGTTAGGGGACGCGGGAGACGCGAGGATTTCGGTGGCGGACAGGTGATGGAGAGTGGGTTCGAGGGAGGTGATGGCGATGCCGTTGCCGGGGGGAAGTTCGGCCAGGACGGTGGCGACGACTTGCTCGTTTTCCTCGGGCTCGAGGGAGCAGGTGGAGTAGAGAAGGCTGCCGCCGGGGGCCACGCGGGTGAGGGCTGCGGTGAGGATCTGGCGCTGGCGGGTGGCCTGACGGGCAAGGTCCGAGGGCTGGAGACGCTGCTTTATCTCTGGGTTGCGACCTAAAGTTCCAGTGCCGCTGCAGGGGACGTCGCAGAGGATGAGGTCGAAGATGCCTTCGGATTCGGAGAGCTGGGTGGCATCGGCTTCGAGGGCGCGGGCTGTGAGGGTGCCCGGGGGTGCGGCGAGCTGGAGACGGGTGGCGAGGGCCTGAAGGCGGCGAGGGTTGGCGTCGGTGGCGAGGATCTCGGCGGCGGGGTGGCGGTGGGCCAGGATGAGGGTCTTGCCACCGGGCGCGGCGCAGCAATCCCAGATGCGGCGAGGTGCAGGATGGGCGGCGGCGGCTAGTTCGGCTACGAGGCGGGAGCCGTCGTCGAGATGCGGGAGGGTCGGTTGAGACGCGTCGGGCTCGGGGAAGAGGGTGCCGGGGTGGGGCTCCTGCTGGTTGTAGGCACAGAGGGCGAGGGCGGCGGTGCGGCCGTAGTGGCGGACCCAGCGGGCGACGAGCCACTCCGGATGGGCGAGGCGTTCGGCGAAGACGGCGGTGGTTTCATAGAGCTTGGGCTTGGGCTGTTCCTGGCGGGTGAGCTTGCGGAGGATCGCGTTGACCATGCCAGAGGCGTGGCCGTGGCCGGCAGCGCGGACCAACTCGACGGATTCGGAGAGGGCCGCGTGGGCGGGGATGCGGTCGAGGTGCTGGAGCTGGAAGGCCCCCATGCGGAGGGCCGTGGCGACCGGGGTGGGGAGGGCCAGGTCGGGGCGCTGGAGGAGCGGCTGCATGCTCGCGTCGAGGGCGATCTGCCAACGGAGGACCCCGAGGACGAGGGTGGTGGCGAGGTTGCGGTCGGCCTGCGAGAGGGCGGACATGCCGGGGCCGTGGAGCAGGTCGTCGGAGTGGGCGGAGGTGGTGGCGACGCGGTCGAGGATGCCAAAGGCAGCGGAGCGGGCCGGACTGATGGGGGCGTGCGCGGGTGCGGAGTTTTGCACAGGCTGCGCAGAAATGGGTTTTGCAGGGCGTCGCGGGTTGCGGGGACCTGTGGATTTATTCAAGATGCTCACCGGGGTGAAGCTGGAAGTCGCGGGCGAATTGGGCTCCGGAGAGACGGGGTTTTCCTTCCATCTGGACTTCATCGAGCGCAAGGACGGTGTTTTCTGCAGCTCCAACAAGAAGGCTATCCATAGATAATTGAAGCTGATACGGAGCTAAACATAATGTTGAAAATGATGGGTGCGCCCTGTGGATAAGGAAGCGCTTGCCGCGGAAGAGAGCATGGGCTCCGGGCCAGGGGGTGAAGCCTCGCCAACGGTTGTAGGTTTCCTGAGCGGTGCGGTGGACGAGATCGAGGCGGCCGTCCTCGCGGGTGAGGAGGGGGGCCAGCGTGGCCTTGCTGGAATCCTGTGGAATAGGGTGGAGAGTTCCCTTCTCCAGGCCGGAAAGGGTTTTGATTAGGAGATTTGCGCCGATCTGTGAAAGCTGTGGGTAAAGTTGTGGAGATGTCGTGTCAGGGCCGATGGGAATGCTGTGGGAAAGCAGTGTATCGCCGGTGTCGAGGCCCGCGTCGAGCAGCATGGTGGTCACGCCGGTCTCGGTATCGCCGTTGGCGATGGCCCACTGGATCGGGGCGGCTCCTCGGTATTTGGGAAGGAGCGAGCCGTGGACGTTGATGTTGCCGAAGCGGGGTAGGTCGAGCATCCACTGGGGGATGATGCGGCCATAGGCGACGACGATGATGGCGTCGGGGGCAATTTGTTCAAGGAGAGCACGAAGTTCGGAGTTGGCTTTGATGCGCTCGGGCTGAAGAATGGGGAGGCCGAGGGAGAGAGCGAGTTGCTTGACAGGAGGGACGTGGAGTTCTAGCTTGCGGCCGGCGGGGCGGTCGGGCTGGGTGAGGACGAGGGCGACTTCGTGGCCCGCGTCGACGAGGGCTTGGAGGCTGGGAACGGCAAATTCGGGGGTTCCGCAGAAGACGAGTTTCATGTTTTTGCGGACCTCTTCGGTGGCTGGAGCAAGAGCAAAGGCAATTACAGAGGTCCTTCGCTTCGCTCAGGATGACGGGATGTGGTGAATTGGAGGCCAACCGTTTCCGGTTATTGGCTACCAGTCGCCGTTCTTCTGGAGCTTTTTGATGCGGCGGAGGACGAGGTCGCGCTTGAGGCGGCTGAGGCGGTCGATGAAGAGGATGCCATGGAGGTGGTCGATCTCGTGGAGCATGGCACGGGCCAGCAGTTCTGTACCTTCTACTTCAAACGTCTCCCCTTTGACATTCTGTGCGCGGACTTTAACCCAGGCATCGCGTTGAACTTTTTCGTGGATCTCGGGAAGGCTGAGGCAGCCTTCCTCCTCGACCTGCTTGCCGCGTCGATCGATGACCTCGGGGTTGATGAGGACGAGTTTATCTTCAGGTCGCTCTTTAAAGCTTATGTCTATCACAGTGATTTGCTTGGAGATACTGATCTGCGGTGCGGCGAGACCGATGCCCTCGGCGGCGTACATGCTGTCGAACATCTCTTCGACGAGTTGAGCCAGTTCGGGGGTGAATTCGGTGACGGGCTCACCCTTTTTCAACAGGATGGGGTCGGGGTATTTGATGACCGTGTGGAGTTTGGGGGCGGACTTGCGGACAGCGTCGCGGGTGATCTGGCGGGCGATGCGGCGTTCAGCGGCGGCGTCGAGTTTGGGTTCGGTAGGCATGGTTCGGAGGGGTCAGAAGGATTTGATCTGGGCGCAGTAGCCCTGGTAGTTGCGGTGAAGTTCGCGGAGGCTGTCGCCGCCGAATTTCTCGAGGACGGAGCGGGCGACGGTGAGTGCGACCATGGCCTCGGCGGCGACGCCGGCGGCGGGGACCACGCAAACGTCGGAGCGTTCATAAGATGCCTTGGTGGCCTCGCGGGATTCGAAGGAGACCGAGGCGAGGGGGCGGCGGAGGGTTGAGATGGGCTTGAGATAGCCGCGGATGACGAGGTCCTCGCCGTTGGACATGCCGCCTTCGAGGCCGCCGGCGTTGTTGTGCTCGCGGGTGAAGCGGGTGAAGGGGTCGCCGGGTGGAACTGCAGGTCTCTCCGCTGCGTCTT
>JAJXYW010000294.1 GCA_021780415.1 Acidobacteriota bacterium | reverse complement strand
CTTCTCGCGCTCCACCTCGCCCGCAACCAGCATCGCCTCCAACTGTTCCGCCCCCACGCCCGTCGCCACCGCCAGTTCGCTCAGGTTCGGACACACCATCGTCGCGCCCGCATACTTCCCAAAGTCCAGCGTCTTCGGATCAGCCAGCACCGGAATCCCCGCAACCTTCGCCGCCGCAATCACCGCCGCGCACAACTCCTTCGACAACGCACCCTTCGCATAGTCCGACAGCACCACCGCGTGCACCTTGCTCACCAGACCCTCAACGCGCTCCCGCAGCCGCTGCTGGTCCTCCGCACCCGGCGCCTCCTTGCTCTCAATATCCAGCCGCAACAACTGCTGCTGCCGCCCCACAATCCTGGTCTTCGAAATCGTCGGCAACGCCGTCGTCACCACACCCACCGCATCGATCCCGGCCGTCTCCACCAGCGCCGCCAGTTCATCCTTATCCTTATCCTCGCCCCAGAACCCCGCCAGCACCGCCTGGCACCCCAGCCCCACCAGGTTCATCGCAACATTCGCCGCCCCACCCGCTCGCTCATAGTGTTGCGCATGCCGCAGCACCGGCACCGGAGCCTCCGGTGAGATCCGATCCACCTCCCCCAGAATGTACCGATCGAGCATCAAATCCCCAACCACCAGCACCTTCAGGTGTCCAAACCCACCCTCCAGCAATCCCAGCACCACATGTGTCTCCGCCAGCATCGTCGTCTCCACTCTCCGTCGTACCTCATCCTACCTGTATCTTCTCGCACCGTTGCACTCGCACTCGTCGTTGTGCAGCGTTGCCCTTGTCGTTGCCCTTGCCGTTAGCGTTACCGTTGCCGTTAGCGTTGCCCTTGTCGTTGCCGTTGCCCTTGTCGTTGCTCGTTTTTCGCCGTCATCCTGAGCGAAGCGAAGGACCCCTGTATTTGCTCTTGCTCTTGCTCTTGCTCTTGCTCTTGCTCTTGCTCTTGCTCTTGCTCTTGCTCTTGCTCTTGCTCTTGCTTTTGCCCTTGTTCTTGCCCTTGCCCTTGCCCTTGCCTTTCTGTCTGTCATTCCGAGCGAAGCGAGGAACCTGCTTCCCGCTCGATCACCGAGCGCCCGTTCTTCACCATTTCCTATTTCCTGTTTCTTCCTCCCTCAGCACCGCATCCATCACCTCATCCACCGTAATCGACATCAAACATTTCTTCTGCTGCTCCAGACAAGTCTCCAGCCCACACCCCCAGCACTCCACCCGGTGATACACCACCCGATGCTGCTTCCCAAACGGAAACCACTGCCGAGGAATATTCCGTGCCGCAAAGATCCCCACCACCGGAGTCCCCACCGCCGCGGCCAGGTGCATTGGCCCGCTGTCGTGCCCCACAAACAACCGCGTCCGTGCAATCGCCGCAGCGCTCTCCCTCGGCGTCAGCCTTCCACACAGGTTCACCACCACCCCGCCACCATTCGCCCGCCAACCCTCCGCCGCAAACTCACTCGCTGCACTCTCCTCCGCAGCACCGGTCAGCAGCAGAGCCCTTCCCGGAAACTCCGCGGCCATCCTCCCCAGCAGCGCCCGCCAATTCTCCTTCCCCCAGTCCTTGGCCTGCACCTTCGTTCCCACGCTCACCGCAATCGACTCCACCGCAAGCGCGTCCTCGCCCATCGCCCGCGCCGCGCTCTCATGCTCGGCCGCGCTCAGGTGCAGGTCCCAACTCGCCGCATCGCCCAACCTTCCTGGGTCGGCAATCTCTCCCGCGCCGCCCAGCTCGCCAATGCACCGCACCAGCCGCGCCGCCTCTGGCTCCAGATTGCCTCCACCCATCGCACTGTCTTTCCCGCCAGTCGCCGCACCATAAAAATTCCGCTGCATCCCCTCCGTCAGCGGAACCCCAATCATCCGTCGCACGCCGCACATTCTGAAGAACGCCTCATCGCGCCGCGCCGCCTTCACCCCTCTTGCTGCCGCCAGATACACCACCACCTCCGGCCTCCAGCGTGCAATCCTCCACCACAGCCCCAGCAACTCGCCCACGCTCCGCGTCCCCACCGCATAGCGCACATACCCCTGCACCAACCCCGACCCATCCAGCACCGCTGCCGCCGCCGGCGCCTTCGTACTCACCGGAAAGTTCGTCAGCATCCGCCGCTCCGCATCCGGAAACGCCCGCGCCACCAGGTGCAGCGCCGGCAGTGCCACCACCATATCCCCCAGGCTCCCCAGCCGATACACCAGCACCCGCCGCGTCGTCTTCTTTCCCATCCCTCCAGTGTCGCATCCACCCCTGCCCCACACCACTCCGTCCTCCCATCCGCCGCCCAACATTGCCCCACCGCCGCACTCCCGTTATGCTTGCTCTCACCACTCCATGCTCGACGCCGCCCACATCGTAGCTCTCCACGACCAGTCCACTCTCCGCGGTCATGACCCCGCGTCGCCCGCTCCCGTCCCCTCATCGCCCTTCGAACGGCTCATCCTCGACCAGCATCAGGCCAACTTCGATCTCTGGCACCGCGAAGACTTGGCCCGCGACCCCGACGCCTCCGACCGCATCATCGTTCAGGTCAAGCACGACATCGACCGCCTCAACCAGCGCCGCAACGACCTCGCCGAGCAGATCGACATCGCGCTCCTCCAACTCGCGCCCAAAGACTCCGCCGCGCCCCTCCACTCCGAATCCCCCGGCCTCATCATCGATCGTCTCTCCATCCTCGCCCTCAAGATCTTCCACACCGAAGAGCAGCTCCACCGTTCCACCCCCGAGCATCAGCAGCGCAACAAGGAGCGCCTTCTCGTGTTGAACCAACAGCGGACTGATCTCGTATCCTGTCTTGCCGATCTATGGAAGGATGTCCTCGCCGGCCGTCGCCGCTTCAAGCTCTATCGCCAGCTCAAGATGTATAACGACCCCACCCTCAACCCCGTTCTCTACACCCGCTCCCCCATCTGACGCCGCTTCCGGTACACTCTCATTTGACCTCTGTCCACCAACCCCCGTATAAACCCAATTACCATCCGCGTACTTTATATTGAGAACTCCAGCCGTCTAACCGAGAACACCATGGCAACGAAGTCCGTAACATCGACCTCCGAATCCAAAACTCCCAAAGTGCCTGCCGCGCTCAAGACCCCGCGAACTCTCGCCGGAAATTCTCAGCACGCCGTCGACGCCTACCGCAAGTCCACGCTCGCTCTCTACGAGAGCGCGCTCAAGCTCATGCAGGCCGGCAAGTATGAGAAAGCCCACGAGGCCTTCATCGCCATGCTCGACTCCGCGCCCCAGGACCTCGCCGACCGCATCCGCATGTACATCTCCGCCTGCGTCGGCCAGATCCACAAAGGCACCACCACCTTCCAGACCCACGAAGAGCGTTACGACTACGCCATTTCTCTGCTCAATCAGGGCAACTACGAAGACGCCCGCCAGCACCTCCAGGAGATCCTCCTCCAGCACGAGTCCGCCGACTACGCCTTCTATGGCCTAGCCCTTCTCGCCAGCCTCACCGGCGACGCCGATGGCTGCATCGATCACCTCGCCGAGGCCATCCGCCTCAATGGACAGAACCGCCTCCAGGCCCGCCTCGACTCCGACTTCGACGGCGTAGCCGAAGACCCCCGCTTCACCGAACTTCTCTACCCCGAAGTCTGACCGCCCCCGACCACCCAACAAGCCAGCTAGACGACCCCACCAGCGAGCCGGGCCACCCAATCGACCCGTCCTCCTGAGCGCAGCGAAGGACCCCTGTAGTTGCCTTCGCCTTCGCTAAAAGCTCGAAGCTCCCCTCCCTCTCTGTTTCCTATCGCAGCGAACCACCCACCTTCCGGCGTTTACTCCTTCCGCACCCATCGCCCCACATCGCCACTGTGCGACTACACTGTTACCTGACGCATGACCACCTCCCGCCAGCTTCGAGTCGTCGCCATCGGCGGCGGAACCGGTCTCTCCACGCTCCTGCGCGGCCTCAAGACCTTCGTTGCCACGCCCACCATGGCTCGCCGCGCCGACGATACCGCCCCGCCGCATCTCTCCGCCCTCATCCGCGACCTCTCCGCCATTGTCACCGTCACCGACGACGGCGGCTCCTCCGGCCGCCTCCGCGAAGACCTCCACATGCTTCCCCCAGGCGACATACGCAACTGCCTTGTTGCCCTCTCGCAGGACGAGCACCTCCTCTCCCGCCTCTTCCAGTACCGTTTCCCTAACGGCGATCTCGAAGGCCACAGCTTCGGCAACCTCTTTCTAGCCGCCCTCACCGGCATCACCGGAGACTTCGCCCAGGCCGTCCACACCAGCTCTCAGATCCTCGCCACCCGCGGCCGCATCTACCCCTGCACCACCGCCAACGCCACCATCTCCGCCCGCATGGACGACGGCTCCATCGTCCGCGGCGAGACCAGCATCACCGCCTCCAGGCGCTCCATCGCCGAGCTCATGCTCACTCCCGCCGACGCCCGTCCGCTCCCCGAAACCCTCGACGCCATCGCCGCCGCCGACCTCATCACCCTCGGTCCCGGCTCCCTCTACACCTCGCTCATCACCAACCTCCTCGTTCGCGGCATCCCCGAAGCCATCGCCCACAGCGGCGCCACCCGCGTCTACATCTGCAACCTCATGACCCAGGCCAACGAAAGCCTCGGCCTCACCGCCTCTCAGCACATCGAAAAGATCCTCAACCACGCCCGCGCCTTCAGCCTTCGCAAAGACGCCCGGATCTTCGACTACGCCCTCATCAACACCGCGCCCATCAGCCCTCAGGCCCTCGCCAAGTACGCTCGCGAAGGCCAGACCCCCATCCTCGCCGACCTAGACCGCGTCCGCTCACTCGGCGTCGAGCCCATCACCGGCAACTTCGTCCACGAAGGCGACGTCCTCCGCCACAACTACGACACCCTCGCCGAAACGGTCCTGCAACTCGCCCTGCAAACCTCCGCCGTCTAAGATCCCCCGAGGACTCCCGCCGAGCCCATGTCCAAGTCCACCTCCTCGCCCATCATCCTCCTCGGCCGCATCTTCTACGCGCTAGCCCTGCTCGGCTTCGGCCTCCAGTACGCCCTCTACGGACATCTCCGCCGCGGCATCCCTCTCTGCCCCTCATGGCTGCACCCCAGCCACATCCTCGCCTACACCCTCGCCGCTCTGTTCATCGCCGCCAGCCTCGCCCTTCTCTCTGCCTGGCGAGTCCTCGCCGTCAGCCTCACCCTCGGCCTGCTCCTGCTCGTCTCCACCGGCCTCTACCTCCAGCACCTCAACTACGTCCTCCACGACGCCGACGGCCGCACCCTCTTCCTCGAGTGCCTCTCCCTCGCCGCCACCGCGCTCATCCTCCACGGCCTCTCCGCCGGAGCCCGCGCCAAATTCACCCTCCTGCCCGGCCGCATCCTCTTCGCCTTCGCCATGGTCGTCTTCGGCTTCCAGCACTTCCTCTACATCGGTTACCTCGCCACGCTGGTCCCCGCCTGGATTCCCTACCACAACCCCTGGGTCCTCCTCACCGGCTTCGCCCTCATCGCCGCCGGCCTCTCCATCGCCACCACCATCGAAGACAAGTACGCCTCCTACGGACTCTTCCTCCTCTTCTTCGGCTGGCTGGTCCTCCTCCACATCCCGCGCATCCTCCACTCCCTCCACTCCGCCGACGAGTGGTCCAGCGCCCTGGTCGTCCTAGCCCTCAGCGGAGCCTCTCTCCTGCTCGCCGCCTCCTCTACTGCCCACACCAAATCAGCTTCGCAGCCTCCCTCCCAACCCAGAACCAGAACCAGGGTAAAGAAGTGGCGCACCTCCTAGACCCGCACCCCTCCAAACAGCGCCCCGCGAAGGCACTGTCCTCTTGACCGGAGCCAAACGGCCTTATCGTTTGGCGCAGTGGAGAGACCTGCAGTTTGCTCGCGCAGGCACACGTATTTGAATTTTCTCTACCCGGAAATCTCCACCAGCCCCGACTCCTCCGCCACCGTCCGCTTCAACTGCCCGCAAGCCGCATAAATATCCCTCCCCCGCGGCCGCCGGATATACGTCGCAATCCCACCCTCAATCAACATCCCCTGAAACACCGCAACATCCTCTGGCGTCGGCTGATGATAGGCAATCCCCGGCCCCGGATTCCACACAATCAGATTCACCTTCGCCCGCATCCCCGCCGAACAGGGTCCCCGGCCAGCTTGCTGGCTGGGGTTGAGCAGCGCCAGCACCTCGCGCGCGTGCACCGGCTGATCGTTCACCCCACCCAGCAGCACATACTCGAACGTCACCCACTCCCTGGTCCGCAGCGGAATCTTCCCCACCGCCTCCAGCAGCGCGGCAATATTCCACTTCCGCGTAATCGGCATAATCTCTTCGCGTACGCCATCATTACTCGCATTCAAACTCAGCGCCAGCTTCGGCCGCACCGTCTCCTGCGCAAACGCTTCTATTCCCGGAAGTATGCCGCTCGTTGAAACGGTCATCCGCGACTCCGGAATCCCCACTCCCTCCACCAGCAGCCGAACCGCCTTCATAAACTCGTCGTAGTTCAGAAACGGCTCCCCCATCCCCATAAACACCAGGTTGATCCGGTCCTTCCCAATTTGAATCCCATGCCGATTCAGCACCGCGGCCACCTGCCCGGCAATCTCACCCGCCGTCAAATTCCGCCGAATCCCCAACTTCGCGGTCAGGCAAAACTGGCAGTTCACTGCACATCCCACCTGGCTCGAAATACAAATCGTCGCCCGCCGAAACCCTTTCTCCGCCAGCGTCCCAAAGTTGCGAATATCCCGCCCCACCCCTCTCCGCGACCAGTAAGAATTGTCATCTCGACCGGAGCGCAGCGCAGTGGAGAGACCCGCAGTTTCGCCCAACACCGCCTCCGCCGCCGTCTCCACCTCCCCGGCCTCTTCCGCGGCAGCCTCACTCCCATCCCCGCGTTCCCCGCCATCCCCATCCGGCATCCACACCGTCTCGACCGTCTCCCCATCCTCCATCCGCATCAGATACCGCTCCGTCCCATCCACACTCACGGCCGTCTGCGCCATCACCGGCAGCCCCACCCGCCATCCTGCCCCCGTCAGTTCCTCCCTCAACAAGACCGGCAGCGTCGTCATCTCCTCCACCGACCCCACCCGCTGCTTATACAGCGCCTCCCACACCTGCCGCGCACGATACGGCTTCTGCCCGAGCTCCGCCATCAGCTCCGTCAGCTCCCCCAACCCCATCCCAAACAGCGCCCGCATCTCCATCTCTCCAGTCTACCGCCCTACAATCGACCCATGGCTTCGCGTAAACCCTTCTTCACCACCAACCCCGCTCTCACCCCCATCCTCGACGAACTCCGTCCCCTCGAACCCATCTTCCACACCCCCGAGTTCGGCCTCGAGCCCGCCGACTTCGCCCGCCGCACCGCCCCCGACTACTGGGAGGTCGGAGCCTCTGGCCGCCGCTACAGCCGCGACTTCATCCTCCAGACCCTCGCCGACACCCCGCCCGTCAACGCCGCCACCGTCCGCTGGCGCACCTCCGGCCACGCCCTCCGCCAACTCGGCACAACCCCCGGAGCAGAGACCTATCTCCTCACCTACTCCCTCCGCCAGGGCGACCGCCTAACCCGCCGCTCCACCCTCTGGCAACGAACCCCCACCGGCTGGCAAATCCTCTTCCACCAGGGCACCCCCGTCTCCGCCAACGAAGACGACGTAACCCTACCGCAATCATGAAACAATGACTCTGATGCCGATCTCCGTCCCAGTAGCCGAAAACTCCTCCCTCAACGCCCCCGCCCCGCACCTCCGCGACATCCGCACCACCACCCTCCCCAACGGCCTCCTCGTCCTCACCGAGCGCATGCCCCACCTCCGCTCCGTCGCCATGGGCGTCTGGATCGACTGCGGCTCCCGTGACGAATCCCCCGAAGTCAACGGCATCTCCCACTTCATCGAGCACATGGTCTTCAAGGGCACCACCACCCGTTCTGCCCAGCAGTTCGCCCGCGAAGTCGACGCCATCGGCGGCAACCTCGACGCCTTCACCGGCAAAGAAACCATCTGCTTCAACCTCAAAGTCCTCGACGAAAACGTCCCCACCGCGCTCGATCTCCTCTCCGACCTTGTCCTCCACCCCACCTTCTCCCCCGACGACATCGCCAAGGAGCAAGGCGTCATCCTCGAGGAGATCAAAATGGACGAAGATAACCCCGACTACCTCGTCCACGAGCTCTTCACCCAGAACTTCTGGCCCAATGACGCCCTCGGTCGCCCCATCCTCGGCACCGCCAAAACCGTCTCCAGCTTCACCCAGGCTATCGTCCTCGACGAGTACGCCCGCCGCTTCCGCCCCGCCAACATGGTCTTCACCGCCGCCGGAAATCTCCACCACCACGAATTTGTAGACCAGGTAGCCACCGCCTTCGCCTCCCTCTCCGCCAGCAGCAGCGAAAAAATCGCGCGCCCCAACCCGCCCCAAACCGTGCCCCACATCACCCTCAAGAAGAAGAAGTCCCTCGAGCAGGTCCAGTTCTGCCTCGCAGTTCCCGCGCCCCCGGTGGCCTCTCCCACCCGCTACGCCGCCTATCTGCTCAACAGCATCCTCGGTGGCGGCATGAGCTCACGCCTCTTCCAGTCCATCCGCGAAGACCGCGGCCTCGCCTACAGCATCTACTCGGAGCTCAACCCCTTCCGCGACACCGGCACCCTCGCCGTCTACGCCGGTTGCGCTGCCTCCAACGTCGAGCAACTCCTCCAGCTAACCCTCGCCGAGCTCACCCGCATCAAGCGCGAGCCCGTCACCACAGAGGAACTCGACCGCGCCAGGAATCAGTCCAAGGGCAACATGGTCCTCGGCCTCGAAACCTCCGGCTCCCGCATGTGCTCCCTCGCCCGCCAGCAGATGTACTGGGGCCGCTTCTTCTCCCTCGACGAGATCACCGCCGAGATCGACCGCATCACCCCCGCCGACATCCAGCGCCTCGCCAACGACCTCTTCCACCCCGATGCGCTAGCCCTCACCCTCCTCGGCAACCTCGGCCCGCTCAAGCTAACCCGCGCCCACCTCGCCTGCTAGCCCCAATCCATTGCAGTTGCCTTTGCCTTCGCGGTCGCGCTCTCTCGTCCACCCAAAACATCCGTCATCCTGAGCGCAGCGAAGGACCCCTGTAGTTGCTCTTGCCGTTGTTCTTGCCGTTGCCTTTGCCCTTCCGGCCGTCATTCCGCAGGGAACTGCTCCTGTTGCTTCTTCTCGCCACCCTCCATACCCTCCGGCCCCGCAACCGTCTATACTCTGAACTGTAAAATCCGAGTGCAATTCCCGCGCTCCGAGGTATGCATGAAACTACCCAAGAACCATCAAGAGTCCGGCTTCACGCTCGTCGAACTGCTGATCGTCATGTCCGTCATCCTGATCCTCATGACCCTTGCCATTCCCGCCATGCAGTCGGTCATCCGCCGCGGCAACGAGACCTCCGCCATCAGCTCCCTGCGCATGCTCAACGAGATGGAGGGCCAGTACAACTCCACCTATCCGCAGCACGGCTTCGCCTGCTCGCTCACCGCGCTCGGCGGCAAAGTCGGCTCCGGCCCACCCACCCCTGAGGCCGCGCAACTCATCCCCGACGACCTCGCCACCGGCAACAAAGCCGGCTACACCTTCACCATCAGCGGCTGCGCCAAGAGCACCATCAACAACATCGACCAGTACAACAGCTACACCATCACCGCTGTCCCCAACTCCGTCGGCCACTCCGGCAACCGTGGCTTCTGCACCGACGAAAACGCCCAGATCCACTACGACCCCAAGGGCGGCACCAACTGCACCGAACTCCTCCAGTAACCTCGCAACTCAACATCCACCGACACCGAAGGCCGCCCACAAGGCGGCCTTCGCTCTTGCCCGTGCGGTCGTTCTTGTCCGTACCGTTGTTCTTGCCCTTGTTCTTGCCGTTGCCCTTGCTTTTGCTAGCAGCTAAAAGCTAGTAGCTAAGAGCTAAGGCCGCTCCTGCTCCCCCGCCCCCAACTCCCGCACAAACCCCGCCACAGCCTCCGCGCACGCCGCCGGCTCGCACTGCAGCAGCATATGGGGCCCCTCGATCCACACGGTCCGTCCCGCCTTCGCCGCCAGCATCTCCTCGACGCACGCCCGATCCACCAGCCGATCCTTCGTCGGCTGCAGATACAGCACCGGCACTCTCACCTGCGCCAACTCCGCGCGCACATCCACATGCAGCGCCTCGCGCACCCGCGCGCACAGCACCTTCGGCGTCACCCACGACACCGCGCCGGTCACCAACTCCACCAGCGCCCGCGGCGCCTTATCCCCCACCATCAGATACCGCGCCACAAATCCCGGCAGCGACACATGCGACAACAGCGGTGCCAGGTCCCACGTCAGCGTCCGCCGCCACCCCCGCAGCGGGCTCGTCGCAAATCCTCCGCTCAGCACCATTCCCCGCAGGTTCGGCGGCTCCAGCGCCGCAATCTGAATCGCCAGCGGCACCCCAAACGACTCCGCCACCAGCACAAACGGCTCATCCACCGGAATCGCTCCCCGCAGCGTCCCTGCCAACTCCCCATAGCTCATCACGCGGTCCGCCGGATACCACAGCGTCTCGCTCTCCAGCCCCTCCGGCAGCGCCGCCGCCAGTCCTCGGAACAGCTCGCCGCTGCCATCCACCCCCGGCAACAGCACGAGTTTTTTCAACAATTGATTCATAGTTTCTTCAGTAAGGTATTCACAGGTTTTTCAGCAATAGATTTCTAGCCGGACAAGTCATCCTACGACACCGGGCCCCCTCGAAACCATACGCACCGCGCGGCACCGACAATGCACGCAAAACCAGCATCGCATCAACTCAACCTCGCCGGCAGCCACGACTGCCGCAACGCCGTCTCTCGCGCACAACTGCCGGGCACCTCGCATCGCCGCTCAAACCGCTGAGCCTGCGGAGTCCCTCACAAGGAGGCCGCTTGGCCAAGCGCGCGATCCAGATCGGCCCAGAGATCTTCTACCGCCTCGATGCCCACGCTCAGCCGCAACAGGCTCGCAGGCAGGTGCTCCTGGCCATGAATGCTGGCTCGGCGTTCGATCGTGGACTCGACTGAGCCCAGACTCGTAGCGTGCTGGATAAGTTGCAATCCCTCGCATACGGCGTCGGCCGCAGTAGCGTCGCCGCGCACATCGAAAGAGATGATCGTGCCGAAGCCTTTCAGTTGGCGCCGGGCTGCTTCGTGCGTCGGGTGCGATGCCAGCCCCGGATAGCGCGTCACCGAAACATTCGCATGGCGAGATAGCCGCTCGGCCAATACCATCGCATTGCTTTGCGCTCGCTCCAGCCGAATCGCCAGCGTCCGCACCCCGCGGACCGCCAGAAACACCTCGAGCGTGCCCGGCGTCGCGCCCGCCAGTTCCCTGGCCTGCCGCAACCCCGCCAGCAGTTTCGCGTCTTGGACACTGACCACGCCGCCCAGCAAGTCCGAGTGTCCACCGATAAACTTCGTCACCGATTGCACCGACACATCAGCACCCAGCGCCAGCGGCCGTTGATTCAGCGGCGTTGCGAACGTGTTGTCGACGGCCAGTATCGCGCCACGCTTCCGTGCGGCCGCGCAGAGCCTGTCCACGTCCGCCACGTGAAGCAGCGGGTTCGAAGGCGACTCCAGCCAGATCAGGTCAGCCACGCCGCACATCTTCATCCAGCCTGCGCTGTCGGTAGCGGCCAACCGCTGCACCGTCCAATGCCCGCGGCGTTCTCCCGCGTGGGCGAGTTCCGTAACGCCCTGGTAGCAGTCGTCGGGCAACGCCACCACCGAGCCCGTTGCCAACTGATCAAATACCGCCGCGACAGCCGCCATGCCAGAAGCGAAAGCGACCGACGCGCCTCCTTCCAGTCCGCCGACAATCTCCTCCAGTGCCTCCCACCCCGGCGTGCTGTCGTCGCGACTATAGGCCCGCTGCCCGCCCCTCACAAAGTTCGATGCTGGGTATAGCGGCACGTTGAGCGGGGAGCCCGCCTTGCGGTCCCGTCCCGCCGCCACCAGCCACGATTCCACGGAAGCTGAAGGGTCCACTGGGTGCGCTGCTTTATCGTTTAATGTCATCCCTCGATTCTAGTCAAAAGACAGCGCCCCGTCGGCTCCATCCCTTCTCTACATCTCCACCGCCCCTGCAATGCTCTAATATTTGGAGCGAGTGTTGTTCCGCGGTCTTGCCGCCAGCTCGCCCACAGGAGAGGAAATTCAAAATTCCATGACCGACCGCATCGTACCGCTAGCCTCGCGCCCAGCCTGGAAAGCCCTTCTACAGCACGCCGAAACCCTCCGCCCCCAGCACCTCCGCGACCTCTTCCACTCCGACCCCTCCCGCGGCACCCGTTTCACCGCAGAAGCCTGCGGCCTCTTCCTCGACTACTCCAAGAACCGCATCACCGACCAGACCCTCCATCTCCTCATCGATCTCGCCAACCAGTCCGGCCTCAAGCAGCACACCGAAGCCATGTTCACCGGCCAGAAGATCAACACCACCGAGAACCGCGCCGTCCTCCACATCGCCCTCCGCGCTCCCAAATCCGCATCCATCCTCGTCGACGGCGAAGACGTCGTCCCAGAAGTTCACGCCGTCCTCGACAAGATGGCCGCCTTCGCCGACAAAATCCGCTCCGGCGCCTGGCTCGGCTACACCGGTAAGCCCATCCGCAACATCGTCAACATTGGCATTGGAGGCTCCGACCTCGGCCCCGTCATGGCCTACGAGGCCCTCCGCCACTACTCCCACCGCGACCTCACCTTCCGCTTCGTCTCCAACGTCGACGGCACCGACTTCGTCGAAGCCACCCGCGACCTCGACCCTGAAGAAACGTTGTTCCTCGTCGCCTCCAAGACCTTCACAACGCTCGAGACCATGACCAACGCCCACTCCGCGCGCGTCTGGGCCCTCGCCTCCCTCAAGCACGAGGCCGCCATCGCCAACCACTTCGCCGCCATCTCCACCAACGCCGAAGCCGTCTCCAAATTCGGCATCGACACCGCCAACATGTTCGGCTTCTGGGACTGGGTCGGCGGCCGCTATTCCATGGACTCCGCCATCGGCCTCTCCACCATGATCGCCATCGGCCCCGACAACTTCCGCTCCATGCTCGACGGCTTCCACGCCATGGACGTCCACTTCCGCACCGCGCCCCTTGAGCAAAATCTCCCTGCCCTCCTCGGCCTCCTCACCGTCTGGTACACCGACTTCTTCGACGCCCAGACCGTCGCCATCCTCCCCTACGAGCAGTACCTCAAGCGCTTCCCCGCCTACCTCCAGCAGCTCACCATGGAGTCCAACGGCAAGCACGTCACCCTCGACGGCACTCCCGTCGACACCAACACCGGCCCCATCTACTGGGGCGAGCCCGGCACCAACGGCCAGCACTCCTTCTACCAACTCATCCACCAGGGCACCCGCCTCATCCCCTGCGACTTCATCGGCGGCTTCAAGACCCTCAACCCCCTCGGCCGCCATCACGACATGCTCATGGCCAACGTCTTCGCCCAGGCCGAAGCCCTCGCCTTCGGAAAACCCGCCGAAGAAGTCGCAGCTGAAGGCGTCCCCGTAACCCTCGTCCCCCATAAAGTCTTCGCAGGCAACCGCCCCTCCAACACCCTCCTCTACAACCACCTCACCCCTCAAATCCTCGGCTCCCTCATTGCCCTCTACGAGCACTCCGTCTTCACCCAGGGCGTCATCTGGTCCATCGACTCCTTCGACCAGTGGGGCGTCGAACTCGGTAAGGTCCTCGCCACCAAAATCCTCAGCGAACTCGAATCTCCAACCGATCCCCCCATCTCCCACGACACCTCCACCACCAACCTCATCCACCTCTATCGCAAACACAAGTAAATCCAACAGCTCCATCGTCCCCACATCGCCGATAACCGCACGATAATCGATGATATTCGCAAGGAAAGCGCGCTTTATGTGCGCCAACTCCTTGCGTTATCTTCAATTGTGCGTTTACCGTAGGTTTAGATCGACAATCGCCCCATCGATCTTTCGAGGAGCTATCCCGTGTCCCCCACCCCCGCACCTTCCACCACCTCGGCCAAAGCCAAAGCCCTTCCCGGCACTGCTCTCGACGCCTACACCGGCGACCCCAACTTCATGGCCTCCCTCGCCCGCGGCCTCGTCGTCATCGAAGCCTTCACTCCCCAAACCCCCCAGATGACCATCTCCCAGCTTTCCGTGCGCACCGGCCTCTCCCGCGCCGCCGTCCGCCGCTGCCTCTATACCCTCACCAAGCTCGGCTTCGCTGGCGCCGACGAATCCCAACGCTACTCCCTCCGCCCAAAGATGCTCTCCCTGGCCAACACCTACACCGCCTCCAGCACCCTGGCCAACGCCGCCCAGCCCATCCTCGAGCGCATGTCCGCCACCTACCACGAGAGCTTCTCCGTCGCCACCCTCGACGGTGAGCAGATCGTCTACATCGCCCGCACCAGCGTTACGCGTGTCATGTCCGTCGACCTCCATATCGGCTCCCGCCTCCCCGCCTTCTGCACCAGCATGGGACGTGTCCTGCTCGCCTATCTCCCCCAGGACCAGCTCGAGGCCTATCTCAACCGCGTCATCCTCACCCAGTACACCCCCCGCACCATCAACTCCGTCGACAAGCTCCGCCTCGCCCTGCGCAACGTTCGCCGCAACGGCTACGCCCTCGTCGATCAGGAGTACGAGATCGGCCTCCGCTCCATCGCCGTCCCGGTCTACGCCGGCAACGGCCGCGTCGTCGCCGTCGTCAACCTCAGCGGCCACGCCCCCCGCATCCCCATGCTGGAAATGCAGACCCGTTTCCTCCCTCCCCTCCGCGCCGCCGCCGCCGAACTCAGCGTCTTCCTCCGCTAGCTTCCATTGCGCTGGTCGCCGTCGCCGTTGTCTTTCTGTCTGTCCTTTCGAGCGCAGCGAGGAACCTGCTTCCCGCGCGAAGCGCGCCGTTCCGCCCCGTCCTCCGTCATACCCTGTGACCGGAAACCCGCCCGCAGCGGCCAATCGAATTGTTTCCAGCCCCTGACTTTTCATCCTTCGGCGTAGGCCGCGAAGCATTTCTCACCCTGCCGCACCACCCCGAATCGCCGCCGAAAATACATCTCTCGCAACACCCCTCAAAATCCCGCCAAAACTCGTGTGTCACCCCCCCCCGCCCCCCTCCCATCGCAAAACCCCCGTCCCCACTGCCGATTTCCAATTCCACAACTTGGCATACTTACCCCTCTAACCCGTTACAAATTAATTAGATCCACAAAGTGTCTCCGTCCCGCGCCCAGGAAACGGCCCAGCGGACAGCCATGAGTCCACCCATAACCCATGCGACTGGAATACTCTTAGTCCCAAGAGTAGTGGGGGGAAGGGAGGCTGCCCGCCACCCTAATCATCATCCTTTTTCTTCGCATGCCGCACCAGCAGCGCAGCCGGCGGAGGCGTCTTCCCCATCGCGTCCTGCCACAGAATCAAATTCAGCTTGTATGTGTCCGCGCGGTCCGC
>JAJXYW010000170.1 GCA_021780415.1 Acidobacteriota bacterium | reverse complement strand
CCGCCCTACGTCCGCAGCTCCGTCACGCCCTCTTCGCCAGCCACCAGCGCCACCGTCGCCATCTTCAGAAACAGCCCATGCTCCACCACCCCCACAATCCCGCGAATCGCCGCCGCCGTCTTCTCCGGCTCCGGAATCGCTCCGCACGCACAGTCCAGGATGTAGTTGTTCTCGTCGGTCAGATACAGCGCTCCATCCGGATGGTGCCGCAGCCTGGGCCGCAACCCCAGCGCACTCAGCTTCCGCTCCACCAGCGGCAGCGCCATCTTCACCACCTCCACCGGCAGCGGAAACCGTCCCAGCACCTTCACCACCTTGCTCGAATCCACTACGACAATAAACTTCTTCGCCGCACTGGCCACAATCTTCTCCCGCAGCAGCGCCCCACCCCCGCCCTTGATCAACGCGAGTTCCGGCCCCACCTCATCCGCGCCGTCGATATACACATCCAGCTCCGGCAGCTCCGCCAGCGTCACCACGTCCATCCCCAGCGACAGCCCCAGGTGGTGGCTCGCATCGCTCGACGCCACGCACCGAATCTTCAACCCCGCCTTCACCCGCGCCCCCAACGCCTTGATGAACATCGTCGACGTAGACCCGGTCCCCAACCCCACGGCCATCCCCTCCTCCACCAACTCCGCCGCCCGCCGTCCGACCAGCGCCTTCGCCTCATCCTGCGTCATCACATCACCATCTTTCATCCCAAATCCCAATTGCTTGCAGTGCAGGGTCTTAGCCGCGGGCCCTCAATCGGCGAGGAAAGAAGGCCCACGGCTAAAACCCTGTCTGCAAATAAAGAAGGCGGCGGCCCAACAAGATGCCGCCGCCTTCTCTATCCTCTACACACTATCCCCTGCTTTTCACCAGTTTCTTCGCAGCTTCCACAACATGTCCTACCGAAATCCCCAGCTTTTCCAGAACAATCGGTCCTGGTGCCGAAGCTCCAAAGCGGTCGATGCCAATCGCTACGCCGTCGCGCCCAACGTACTTCCACCAACCCATCGTCGCTCCGGCCTCAACCGAAATCTTCGGCACGTCATTCGGGAAGATCGACGCCTTGTACTCCTCCGTCTGCTCCTCGAAGATCTTGAAGCTCGGCATCGACACGACCGTCGCATGAATCCCGGCAGCCTTCAGTTCGAGCGCGGCCTTCATCACCACCTCGACCTCCGACCCGGTAGCGACCAGCACCACATCCTTGCCAAACGCCTCCAGCACATACGCACCCTTGCGCGTGCCCTCGAAGACCTTGTACTTCGCCGCATCGAGCACCGGCAGGTCCTGCCGGCTCAGCGCCATAAAGCTCGCCGACTTCCGCTCCAGCGCCAACTGCCAGCAAGCGGCCGTCTCATTCGCATCCGCCGGACGAAAATCCGTCAGCTTCGGAATCACGCGCAGGCTCATCAGGTGCTCGACCGGCTGGTGCGTCGGGCCATCCTCGCCCAACCCCACCGAATCATGCGTATAGATGTACAGCGAGTGTGTTCCCATCAGCGCGCCCATCCTCATTGCCGAACGGCAATAATCGCTGAACGTGAAGAACGTCGACCCAAAGGGAATCAGCCCGCCATGCGCGGCCATGCCATTCACGGCGGCCATCATGCCAAACTCGCGCACGCCAAAGAACACGTTGCGCCCGACCGGTTCCACATGGAAGCTCGGCGAGTCCTTGAAGATCGTCTTCGTCGAAGCCGTCAGGTCCGCCGCGCCGCCAAACAACTCCGGCACCACGCCCGCCACCGCATTCAACACCACCTGCCCGGCGTTGCGCGTGGCCACAGCCTTCTCGGTCCCGAACGTCGGAATCGTCTTCTCCCAGCCCGCGGCCAGCTTGCGCTCAAACGTGCGCTCATACTGCTCGCCCAGCGCCGGATACGCCTTCTTGTACGCATCGAACTTCGTCTGCCACTCCGCCTGCGCGTGCTTGCCCTTCTCCACGGCCTGCAGCCAGTTCTTCCCCGCCTCTTCCGGCACGTAGAAGCTCTTGTCCTCCGGGAAGCCAAGGTTCTTCTTGGTCGCCTTCGTAGCGTCCGGCCCCATCGCCTCACCGTGAACCTTGTTCGTCCCGGCCTTCGGGCTGCCATAGCCAATCACGGTCCGCACGCGAATCAGCGTCGGCTTGTTCTTCTCCGCCTTTGCCTCCGCAATCGCCTTCTCAATCGCCACCAGGTCGTTCCCGTCATGGACCATCAGCACCTGCCAGTGGTAGGCCTCAAAGCGCTTGGTGACGTCCTCGGTATAGCTCAGGTCCGTCGGCCCATCGAGCGAAATCAGATTGTCGTCATACAGCACAATCAGCTTCCCCAAACCCAGCGTCCCTGCAAGGGACGCGGACTCATGGCTGATCCCTTCCATCAGATCGCCATCGCCGCACAGCACATAGGTGTGATGATCCACCGGCGTGTGATTCTCATGGTTGTACACGGCAGCCAGATGCTTCTCGGCAATCGCCTCGCCCACGGCCATCGCAAACCCCTGACCCAGCGGCCCGGTCGTCACTTCCACGCCCGGCGTGTCCCCATACTCCGGGTGTCCCGGCGTCTCCGACCCCCACTGCCGGAACTGCTCCAACTGCTCCAGCGGCAGGTTATACCCCGCCAGATGCAGCGCCCCATACAGCAGCGCCGACGCATGTCCATTGGACAAAATGAACCGGTCCCGATCCGACCACAGCGGGTCCTTCGGGTTGTACTTCATAATCTTGTGATACAGCAGGTAGGCAATCGGAGCGCATCCCAGCGGGGCTCCCGGATGGCCACTCTTGGCCTTCTCCACCTGGTCGACGGCCAAAAACCGCAATGTATTGATAGACAACTGGTCTAGTGCGTCCTGCTGCTGCGTATCGGTCATTCCTGTCCTCTAAAGAAAATTGCGCCCAACTCCGCGCTTCACATCCCAACGATCCCGGTGTGCGATTCCGCGAAACAGGCACACCTCAACCAGTGTACTCGCGCCCCCATAAATTCGCAGTCATTCCCTCGCTGCGGATAACGAATCGCGTCCATCCCCACTCCGCAAATCCATCACCCTACCCGCGCGCCTACGCTTCAAGCTCGCCCTCATCCGGCGGCAACTTCCAGCGGCCGACGACAGCAATCGGCAACCCCATGCACACCATCAAAGCGCCCACCGCATTCACCACCACCCAACCTCGCAACGCCGGCTCTCCGACCACATGCGAGTGCGGCAGCACCACGAAATTCATTACCCCGAAGATCAGCACCCCATACAACAGCCCGCTGATCACCGCATGCTTCCGAAGCGCCCCGACCCACAGCGACGCCACCACAAACAGCGCTGCCCACGCCAGCGTAATACCGTAGTGGATCGCCAACCCTCGCACCGCCGACGCCATGCCCGCCCGCAGCGCCACCGCCCCCAGCACCCCACTGGAAATCACCTGCAGCAGCTTCTCGGGCGACACGCCTCGAACGCCATTGAAGATCATCGCCTCCACAAGATCCAGTGTTCCAGCCGCCAGCGCACACGCCGAAATCGCCTCCACTACGGGCATCCACTGTGGTCTCGCACGCTGCGATTCGGCTCTCATCCAGCGGTCAGCATACCAGACGCGCCTACACCTTCAGCCCCATCAACTCCCCGCCTTCACTCCCCGGCCACCTCTCCGCCCACCAGCAGCCGCGTCTTCAAATCCTGCACCGGCGGCAGCCCAAAACATCTTCGATACTCACGGCTGAACTGGCTCGCGCTCTCATACCCCACCGCAAACGCAGCGCTCGCCGCGTCAATCCCCTCATTGAGCATGCGTTCCCTCGCCACATGCAATCGCAGTTGCTTCTGATACTGCAGCGGGCTCATCGCCGTCAGCGACCGGAACTGGTGGTGCAGCGTCGACACCCCCATCCGCGCCATCTCCGCCAATTCCTCCACCC
>JAJXYW010000071.1 GCA_021780415.1 Acidobacteriota bacterium | reverse complement strand
CTCCGACGCCGCCGACTCCACCTCCGGCAGCGCCCGCCCTGACCCCGTCGCCGACTACAACATCATCACCGCCGAGCTTAAATCCTTCGACCCCGCCCTGGCCGCCAAGCCCACCGTCCTGGTCGCCGCCAAGGCTGACGTCGCCAACCCCGACAAGCTCAAAAAACTCACCACCTTCGCCAAGCGCAAGAAGCTCCCCCTCTACCTAATCTCAGCCGTAACCGGCGAGGGCATCGAAAAACTGAAGTACGCTCTGGCCGACGCAGTTGAAGCCCACCGCACCATCGACCTCACCGCCCCGCCCACCATCACCCCGGCCATCTCCAAGCCAGCCAAGCGCAAGCCCAACTACCCGCCCCCGGCCCCAAACGCCAAAACCCGCTCGCGCTAACTCCAACCGCCCCAGCCCCGCGCACGAAGCCCACCGCAATCAGGAGGGCTCGCCAAACCGTCCCCGCACCAACCCAAGCGCCTCTCCTTTGCTCGCAACCGAGCCCTCCAATTGCGCATCCTCGGCAACCTCCAGCATCGCCCGAAACTGCGGCCCCGGCTTGTATCCGGATGCAATCAAATCATCTCCGGTCAGTAACAGCCGCGGACGAATCTGTTCCTCGCTCAGCTCTTCATACTTCTCCTTGGCGAACGCATACAGGTCCAGCTTCCCATGCGAGCTCAGGCAATCCGCCCTATGCAGCGCCAGATGCTCCTCAAACTTCGGCAGCCGCAGAAATCGCTTCAGCGTCGACTGCTTCATCTGCATCACATCCCCAAACTGCATATGGTGTTTCACCAGCGCGAGGATCTGCTCCATATCCTCGCCGCTAAACCGCAGCCGCGTCAGGATCCTCCGCGCCACGGCAACTCCCACCTCCACATGCCCATTGAACCGTATCCGATCTCCTGGCCGGCGCGGGTCCGGAGGCGTAAACGTAGCCGGCTTGCCCACATCATGCAGCAGCATTCCCCAGGCCAGCGTCGCGCTCGCACCCGCTGGCAGTTGTTCCAGCAGCATCAGCGTATGCACCCACACATCGCCCTCCGGATGAAACTCCGGCGGCTGCTCCACCCCCTGCATGCGCTTCACCTCCGGCAGCACCTGAGCCAGCAGCCGCGTCTCATTCAGTGACTCAAACCCTCGCCGCGCCCCGCCCTCGGTCAGAATCTTCGTCAACTCCTCGCGCACGCGTTCAGCGGACACAACATCAATCGTCTCCGCCTGCTGCCAGATCGCATCCATCGTTCGCCGCTCGATGCTGAACTCCAGCCGTGCTGCAAATCTCACCGCCCGCAGCATCCGCAGCTTGTCTTCGGCAAAACGCATCTGCGGCTCGCCGATCGCCCGCACCAGCCGCGCCTCCAGATCACCCCGCCCACCCACATAATCCAGCACGCAGTCCTCGATGCGGTCGCCCGCGTCATACGCCAGCGCATCCAGCAGCAGCCCATTGATGGTGAAGTCGCGCCGCAGCACATCCTCGCGCGGGTCCAACGAGAACCGCACCGCATCCGGCCTTCGTCCATCGCTGTACGCCCCATCATGACGAAACGTCGCCACCTCGGTCGCCACGCGCTCCCCGGCCTCCGGCTCCCCCACCCGGTCGATCACCAGCACCACCCCAAAGTGCGCTCCCACAGCCTCAGTCCGTGGAAACGCCGCCAGCACCAGCTCCGGAACCGCTGACGTCGCCACGTCGAAGTCCTGCGGCATCACGCCCAGCAGCAGATCGCGCACACATCCACCGGCAAAGTACGCCGCATGTCCCAGCGCGTGCAGCCGCCGCACAATCCGCAGCGCCGCTTCATACCCGCTGTTCTCCGATCTCCCCATTCGGCCCTCTACGCTCTCCACTCTATCCTCTACACTCTGTTTAATGCCCAGCACCCTCATCCTCGGTATCGAGAGCTCCTGCGACGAGACCTCCGCAGCCGTCGTCCGCAACGGCCAAGCAGTCCTCTCCAACGTCGTCGCCTCGCAGCTCATCCACAGCAACTACGGCGGCGTCGTACCCGAGCTAGCCTCCCGCGAGCACCTCCGCGCCATCGTCCCCGTCGTCCGCGAGGCCATGCAGCGTGCCAACGTCGCCTACTCCGATCTCGCCGCCATCGCCGTCACCGAAGGCCCAGGCCTCGCCGGAGCCCTGCTCGTCGGCATCAGCTTCGCCAAGGCCCTGGCCTTCGGCGCCAACCTCCCGCTCATCGCCGTCAACCACCTCGAAGGCCACATCCACGCCGTTCTCATGGACGCAACCACGGCCTTCGCCGACGCCTCCCCACTCCTCGCCCTCGTCGTCAGCGGCGGCCACACCCACCTCTACCTCGCCACCCAAACGCCCGAACAAACGTGGCACTACCGCAACGTAGGCAAGACCCTCGACGACGCCGCCGGCGAGGCCTTCGACAAGGTCGCCAAGCTCCTCGGCCTCCCCTACCCCGGCGGCCCCTGGATCGACGCCCTCGCCTCCCTCGGAACCGCCGACACCCGCCTCTTTCCCTTCGCGCAGATCAAACAAAAGGCCACCGGCAACACCGCCCCCAAGCTCGCCCGAGAAGCCGCCCTCCAACCCAACGACGATCCCGCCCGCTTCGACATGTCCTTCTCCGGCATCAAAACCGCCGTCCGCCGTTACGTCGAACTGCACCACATGCAGCCCGCGATCGCAACCCGCGACGATGCCTTCCGCGCCATCGGCCTGCACAAAGCAAAGCCCGACACCATGAACCTCGCCCGCGCGCTCCCTTACTTCGACGCGCCAACCCTCAACCTCATCGCCAGCTTCCAGAACGCGGTCGTCAAGAATCTCGCCCGCTCCGCCTTCCATGCAGCCGAGCACTACGGCGTCCGCAGCCTCCTCGTCAGCGGAGGCGTCTCCGCCAACAGCGAACTCCGCCGCCACATCACTGCCGAAGCCACCCGCCGCAACCTCCCCGTCGCCTTCCCAGCCATCGCTCTCTCCACCGATAACGCCGCCATGATCGCCGCCGCCGCCTTCCCCAAGTTCCTCACCCGGGACTTCGCCCCCGACACGCTCGAACCCACACCCCAGCTTCGCCTCGGCTGAAGGCTCCAACTCAGCTAAAATCAAAAGAGTATAGACAACAGCAGAAAGTAGCCTGCGGTGCGGCGCGCAAGCGTCTCGCCCAGCGGCAATTGGCGACGCGTGGCACTCGAACTCTTCAACACTCTCTCCGGTAAAATCGAACCGCTCTTCGCCTCCGACGGCCACGTCCTGCGCTTCTACTGCTGCGGCCCCACCGTCTACGACTACGGCCACATCGGCAACTTCCGCACCTTCCTCCACGTCGACCTGCTGCGCCGCACCGCCCGCCTCCACGGCCTCGCCCTGCACCACGTCATGAACATCACCGACGTCGACGACAAGATCATCCGCAACGCCGCCGCCGCCGGCCAGCCCATCGCCGAGTACACCACCAAGTACGAGCGCGCCTTCTTCGAAGACATGGACGCCCTCAACATCGAGCGCCCCGAAGACATCGCCCGCGCCACCGAAAACATCCCCGGCATGGTCTCCCTCATCGAACGTCTCGCCGCCCAGGACATCGCCTACAAGGCCGAGGACGGCAGTTGGTACTTCCGCATCGCCCGCTTCCCCGGCTACGGCAAGCTCTCCAAGAAGGACCTTCACGGCATCGAAGACGGTGCCCGCGTAGACCTCGACGAGTACGACAAGGACTCCGCCCGCGACTTCGCCCTCTGGAAGGCCACCAAACCCGGCGAAGCCTCATGGGAAACGCCCCTCGGCCCCGGCCGCCCCGGCTGGCACATCGAGTGCTCCGCCATGGCCATCAAATATCTCGGCGACTCCTTCGACCTCCACGCCGGCGGTGAAGACCTCATGTTCCCGCACCACGAAAATGAGATCGCCCAATCTGAAGCCGCCACGCACCACCCCTTCGCGCGCCACTGGTTCCACGTCCGCTTCCTGCTCGTCGAAGGCAAAAAAATGTCCAAGTCCGAGGGCAACTTCTTCACCCTCCGCGACCTCCTTCTCAAGGGCTATCGCGCATCGGCCATCCGCTTCCTTCTGCTCAGCGTGCCCTACCGCCACCAGCTCAACTTCACCTTCGACGGCCTCACCGAATCCACCAACGCCATCGAGCGCCTGCGCACCTTCCACGACCGCATCCGCACCGGCAACTGGCCCGAGAGCATCTCCGTCCCCCACCAGGATTCGTCCGCTCGACCGGAGCGCAGCGAAGGGGAGAGACCTGCCGTTGCCGCGGCGACCAGCGCCCTGACGGAAACAATCCGCAAGGGCAACGCCGACTTCACCGCCGCCCTCGCCAACGACCTCAACACCGCCGAAGCCCGCGCCGCCATCTTCGACGTCCTCCGCGCCGTCAATACGGCCGCCGACCACTCCCGCCTCACCCGCTTCGACGCCGAAGAAACCATCGCTCTCCTCGACAAATTCGACTCCATCTTCGCGGTCCTCAATAACGGGGAAGCGGACCGCGACGCCGAACTCACCCGGGCCGCTCTCCGCTGGGCCGAAGCCGAAGGCCGCATGGCCGACGTCTCCCCCGACGTCCTCGAAAAATTCGGCAGCACCAGCCTCACCGACGCCGCCATCGACGCCCTCGTCGCCGAGCGCACCCAGGCCAAGAAGCAGCGCAACTTCGCCCGCGCCGACGCCATCCGCAACGACCTCCTCGAAAAAGGCATCCTCCTCGAGGACTCCAAGGACGGCGTCCGCTGGAAGCGCAAGTAGCCGCACAAACCAGCACTTATTGAGCCCCGGCCATCTCCTTAGAATTCACGCGGCGACTCTTCTCCTGCTCCTCTAAGTCGAACTTCCTCGCCACCCCATGACCGTACCGGATCAACGGCCGCTCAATCAGATAGTAGCTCGCAATCGCGCAGCCAAATGCGGTGCACCAGCACAGCAACTTGTGCGAACGAAAGCTGCCCGGCGCCGGCGCCACCAGCGGATTGAAGAAAAGTTCCTGCCACAGATACAAGCTGTAGGAGATCCGCCCCACAAATCTAACGGGCGCAAGCTCAAGAAGCCGGCTCGTCATCGAGTCCCGATGCAGCATCGTCGACGCCAGCAACAGCGGGTACACCGTAATACCGAGTGCGTGATCGGACCGCGAGTGGTGGAACGTGACGCGCGCAAACACCCCGGCCGTGTACAGAAGCGCCACCCACGGATAGAGATAGGTCTTCGCCAGCTCCCTCACCCTCTCACGATTTAACGCCAGCGCGAAGACACAACCTAGAAAAATCTCCCCAATCACCGTATCGGTACGCAGATAAATCAGCGGCGTAAATCCCTGCAGTCGCGGTGTCGCCATCACAAACACTCGCCACACTTCAAAGATCACCACCAGCGCCGAGAGCACCGCCAGTCGATAGCGGCGGCACAGCACCAGAAATCCCGGTAGAAAAAGATAGAACTGTTCCTCAACCGCCAGGCTCCAGAAGTGTGCGGTCTCCCAGTTGGTCGCCGTGCGCGGAAGGAAGCTGCGAACCATCAGTGCAGAGCCTGCAATCGCCGACCACACCTGCGGTATCTTCCCCCACAGCATCAAAATCGAGATCACCGCGAGATAGGTCAGCGCGGCCGGCTGAATCCGAAAAAATCTTCGCGTATAAAAACTGCGCAGCGAGATCCCGCCAAAGCGTTGCTCCTCGCGCAGCAACCGATTGCAGATCAGCAATCCGCTCAGCGCAAAGAACAACTGCACGCCGCGACCGCCGTTGGCCCTCAGCCATTCGTTGGATACCCAGCCATATCTCCACACCAGACTGTGACCCATCAACACCCAAAGGATGGCGACCGTGCGCCAGCCATCAAGGGTCGGAAGATAGCCGCTACTCTCCCTTTGTTTGCTCGGGCTCACAACAGACTTGTTGCGCATTCCCTCTCTCGTGTCGCACTCGCCAAGCTTCGATCTGGACCCACCTGAGCATGGGACGCCAACGGCTTGATGAGGCGAGAATCGATTCAACCACTTGCTCGTCCAGACTACTCCACCGCCTCGCCCGCCATCCCCACAATCTCGCGCTTACCGCGATCCACGCGGCTGTACACCACCATCGCGACCGCGCACACAATCACCGCCATCCCCGCAATCTCAGTCTTCACCAATCGCTCGTGCAGCAACAGCGCACCCAGCAACACCGCAATCACCGGATTCACAAACGCATACGTCGACACCTTCGTCACCGCAACGTTTTGCAGCAGGTACGTAAACGCCACCAGCCCAAACAGCGATCCAAAGATTGACAGGTACACGATCGCGCCAAAGCCCGGCCACGTCCACACCGCGCGATGCAGCCCGCCGCCCCCTACCGCGACCATCGCATTGAAGATCCCCGCCGCTCCAATCTGCCATCCCGTAGCCACAAACGTATCCGCCGTAAACTGAAATCGCCGCGACAGCACCGCTCCAATCGCGAACGCCAGCGCCGCACTCAGCAGCATCCCCACGCCCAGCAGTGTCTTCGATCCGGCCACGCTCGCATGCATCGACGGCCACACCAGCACGCTAATCCCCAGCGTTCCCAGCATCGTTCCCGTCCACCCGCGCTTGTTCAACGCATCGCCGTCCGGCAGCACCCACTCAATCAGCGCAATCATAATCGGCGTCATCGACACCACCAGCGACGCAAACCCCGACGCCACCATCTTCTCCCCCCACGTCAGCAGCATATTGTTCGCTGACATGAACAGCAGACCCACCAACACCAACTTCCAACCCTCGCCCTTCGGCACGCGCAAACTCTTCCCGCGCATCACGCTGATCAGCACAATCAGCGTCGCCGAAATCAGCGACCGCGTCGCCGACACCACCGGCACCGGCAGATGCTCCCCCGCAATATGGATCGCCCCATACGTCGATCCCCAAAACAAATACACGCTGCCAAAGGCCAGCAGCACCATCGTCGATTTCGGCAGCCGAGACAACATCTCCTCCCATCCTACGGGAGTCGCGCTCCGCACGTTGCCTCTAGAAGTGAAAGCCCAACTCCGCCGTCATCGCCCTCGGCGTCACATAGTGCGTTCCACTGAACGTAGAGAGAAAGTTATACAGCGCATACTTGTTCGTGAAGTTGACTGCGGTCAGCATCAAGCTCCATTTGTACCTGTGCCCATTGAACAGATTGTCCTCACCCAGCGACGCGTCGAAGAGATTCCGCGGCTGAATGCGTGGCGGATTATGGTCATTGCCCCCGGTGCCCGGAGCAGGAATGTTGATCTGCGTCGAACCCAACTGCGAAGCCAGGCAAGCATAGTACGGCGTGCCCGCGACCGGCGCGCCAATCTGGTTGCGCCCATTCGCCTTCACCCCACCGCAACTGAACCCGGCCTGAAACTCCTCGTCCGGAGTCAACGGCAGGTACACCTTCGCTCCCGTCACTGGATTAATCGTGGGAGGAATATTGTTGTCCACCAACTCCACCGCGGGCTGGCCATTCAGCGTCGTCGAAGTGTTCGGGCAGGCCGTGTTCGGATCATTCGACACCGGGTTATAGCAAGGCGTCGAACCCGCCACCATGCCACTATCAAACCGCCAGTTGAAACTCACCCACGGGCTGAACTTTCCCGGAATCTGATACTGCACATGCGTCGTCTCGTTGAACTTCTCATCATGATCGATCCGGAACGGATAGTACGTCGTCCCCTGCGCAACGCCGCCCGTTGCTCCAGCGCCCGCCACCTGCGGCCCAATGAACCGCGCCGCCACCGACGACATCACCACAAACGCCGAAAATCCGCGATACGTCGGCACCTCCGCATGCAGCGCATAGCCCGGTATCTTCGAACTGTGCCAGTCGATCGGAAACGTAATCGGCGTATTGCCCAGCACACTGAAGTCGAACGCATTGTGCGTGTACTTCCAGATGTACTCGCCCGAGAGAATCAGGTGCCTTCCGGCAGCCTGCTGAAATCCAGCATGAAACTCATTGCGAAATCCCGGCTGCAGAATCGTGCCAACGCCAGGGCTGCAACCCAGCAGCGGCGACAGCACATCGCTCCCGCAGCCCAGGCTCGAAAGCACCAAGTTTTCATTGAACGGCGACTCCAGCGTCCGCGCATACGAGAGCCGCAGAATGCTGGCCGTCTTCTTCACCGCATATGAAACGCCCACCCGCGGCTCCGCCTGCCGCGCCACCGCGAGTCCGTTGTACAGGTCGCCGCGCATGCCCAGATTGAACAGCCAGTTCCCGGCCGTGATCTGGTCCTCCAGATACAGCCCAACCTCCTTCACATCCGTGTGTCCAACAAAGTCATACAGCGCGCCGCCACGAGTCAGATCGTACGGCGCCAGCGCGGAGATAAAGTTCGGGTTTGGCAGCACCGCCCCGCCAGCACACGTCGATGCCGTATACCCCGCAACCGGATTCCCATTCACATCCATGCACGGCGAGTTGAACGTATTGTTCACCACTCCCAGCTTGTCATCCTCGCGCAGAAACGTCTGCGAGTACGTTCCACCCAGCTTTACATTGTTCACGCCCTTCACATACGAGACGTAGCCATGCACTCCGGTGTTCGTCAACGATCGTGCCTGTCCGATCGTCTCGTTCTGCAGCGTCACCGGCCCGAGATCGGCGAGCGGATCCTTGCTCGGGTAATAGTTGTAAGCATCCCTCCGCACATACACTCCGACATTCGCCACCGCATACTGATTGAACGTGTGCGTATACGACGGCGCAATGTCATACGTAAGAATCTGCGATCGCTGATCCGTATTCCCCACATCGCCGAAGACCGGATGTGCCGTGTCCCCGCCGCTGATCACGTTTTGAACATTGAGATTGTCGAACGCATTCGGATTCTGAAACCACGACCGGCTGACATTCACATTAAGTTGCAGCGCACCCTTGGTCGACAGTTGCCGGTCCACGCGTTCGAACGTATTCAACTCATTGCCCTTGTCATGAAACACCGTGAACTCCGGCGGATCGAGAAAGCGCCCGGTGTTCAGCCCATCGACCTCGAAAAAATTCCCCCAGCTCTTCCCGCCATAGCTGATGTCGTACGACCCCGTCGCTGAACCAAACGTCCCATACGACGTCGACACCGATCCCGTTGGCGTCTTAACTCCCAGCCCCGACCGCGTCGTCACATCGATCACCAGGCTCGTCTTTCCCCCATACTCCGCCGGCGGCGCTCCCGAAATCACCTCGATCGACTGCACCGAGTTGGATGGAATCTGGTTCGAAAACACCTTGCTCTGCTGATCCGTAATCGGCTGCCCATCAATCGAGAACGAGTTCGACGCATGATCGCCCAGCCCATGAAACAGTCCATTCGAATCCGCCGCAACCCCCGGCGATGCCAGCGTTACCAGCGAACTCAGCGATGACGACTGACTCTCAAGCGGCAGCTTGTCGAACGTTCCGCGATCCAGATCCGTATGAAACGTCGAGTCGTTCTGCTCCATGTCCTCCGGTGCTTCCACCGTAACGCTCTGCGACGAAGTCGCCACCTGCAGCGCCACCGGCACACTCACCATCGCTCCAGCATTCACCTGCACCATCTTCAAAAACGGCTGGAATCCGGCATAGTTCACCGTCAGCTTGTACGGACCCAACGGCAGATTAGCGAACCGGAACTGCCCGCCAGAGTCAGCCACCATCGTCCGCGAGGTTCCACTCGTCGAACTCGAAATCACCACCGTCGCCCCTGGGATCACAGCTCCGGTCGAGTCCGTCACCATTCCATTCACACTTCCCAACGCACTCTGACCCCTCGCCGTCCCACCACAAATCGCGACCATCAGCGCCAGCATCGGCCCCGCGAGTCGCAATCGAAAAAATCTCTGCATGAAAACTCCTGTCTGTTGAGACCAAGAAGCCGAAGCTCCTATGCGGCTACGGCCTGTCCAGCATCAGCACCACCTCGGCGCAACGGCTGCACTCCGTTAAGAGAACCGCCAGGCTTAACGCCCCTCTTCGTGCTCACTCCAGCACGGCGATCTCTCACGACAATCTGTTACAGGGTCTCTACAGGCGGGGGCCTGCTAAACATCGCAAAGTGCCACAGCGTCTCAGGCGCATGATTGACGCCCTGTGCCACCTCGCACTCCACCAGCACCATCCGCACCAGCGCGACATGCGTCGCCACCGGCAGCGCCGAGTGCATCGCCATGCACAGCGGACAGCTTTCCTCTCCACCCGGCGTCTGCGAACCATCCACAGCCGCCGTAGCCCGCACCGCCTTTTGTGGCAGCCACTCGCCGTGGATGTGGATCGCCTGCGCCGAACTCGCACCCACCACCAGCAGCAAACACGCGAACGCCAGCACCTGCACCCACAAGGAATGCGCATGCTCGACAGCTCCGCGTTTTGCTCGCTTCGTCAAGGGTTCACGTCACCGGAAAGTTCGATCCAATCGACCTCTTCCAGTATGACGCATTTTCAGCGGCGAAAGACTCCCGAACGCAACTCCTCTACCCCTGATTCGCATCCCGCCTTGCCGCCTGAATCGCCCCCGTCAGCGCCGGCACAACCTCAAACAGATCGCCCACCACGCCAATATCCGCAACCTCAAAGATCGGCGCGTCCGCATCCTTATTGATCGCAATCACCGTCTTCGCTCCCTTCATCCCCACCAGGTGTTGGATCGCCCCGGAGATCCCCACCGCCACATACAGCTTCGGTGCAACCGTCTGCCCCGAGCTTCCCACCTGCCGTTCCATCGGCAGCCAGCCCGCATCGCAGATCGGCCTTGACGCTGCCACATCCGCTCCCAGCGCGGCCGCCAGGTCCTCCACCAGCTTCAAATTCTCCTGCTCCCCAATCCCTCGTCCCACGCTCACAATCATCGCCGACGACGACAGGTCCACCGTCTGCGCCGCCTCTCGAAACGCCTCGCCCGGCTTCGTGCGAATCTTACCTGCCTCCAGCTTCGGAGCGAACGCCTTCACCTCGCACTCGCCCTCCTCGACCGCATCCGCGCGAAAACTCCCCGCCTGCACCGACGCCACGCACACCCCGCCCGCGCCCCCATGCCGATACTCCGCATTCAACTTCCCCTGCATCCACTGCCGCACAAACACCGACCCACTCTGCGCATCAACCCGTATCGCCGTCACATCCCCAATCAGAACCTCGCCCAGCCGCGTCGCCAACGCCGGCGCATAATCCCGCACCTGGTACGTATGCGGAAACACCACATGCTTCGGCTTCACCTCGGCAATCAACTGCTCCAGCGCCGCAACCCAACCATCCGCCGTGTACTGCTCCAGCAGCGTATCGCCCACCGCCCACGCCGCCGCCAGCTTCTTCGTCGCCAACTCCGTCACCAGCCCCGCAATCGCCGCACCCTCGCCCAGCACCGCAGCCGAGCACTCAACTCCCAACCCCGCAGCCAATGTCTGTCCCGCAGCCAGCGCCTCAAAACTCATCCGGTGCCAACCCGCACCCTTGGTCTCCATCACCACCAATACACCACTCATCTGCTTCCTCCGGCCTTCTTCTCTGCCTCTTAAATCTGTGACATCGGCAGCGGCCCCAACACCAGGTTGGAGATATTGCTCACCGTCGCCTCAAAACCAAACCGCGGTTCCGCTTGCAGCTTCTTCCACTGCGGATCGTTCGAAAACTTCTTCCAGTCGCCATCCAACTCCGCGTCATCCGCAAAGCTCAGCATGTACGTCAGGCTCGGCATCCGCGATCCGATCAGCGTATCTCCAAAGAACACCGGTTGCGCACCCGAGCGCTTGAAGACCTCGAACTCTCCACTGTGAAACATCTCAACCTTGCGCACATGGTCGCGCATCGACGGGCTCTCATACGTCCGTAGCTGGAAGATCCGCTTCGCCCCGGTAGCTGTCATCGTCGGCACCGTCATCCGCGGCCATCCCGCAAACGCCGACAGCAGCCAGCTCTCCACCCGCACAAACGCAGGCGAAACCGCCGGCGCATTCCAGAACGCATCGGCCAGCTTCACAAACTCCTCATCCTTCGCAAGCTGTTGGTCAAGCGTCGCCAGCGACTCCACCGACCGGCTCGGAATCAGCAAATAATTCGCCGGCGCGTCCGGCCCAAACTTCAGTTCAAACGCGCCCACCGGCGTCATCCCCATGCGATGCAACGCCGGGATCAGCACGCTGAAATAATCCGCAGTCAGCTTCACCTGCGGACCACTCTGCAACTGGTACCGCCGAATCTGGTAGTACTCACGGTCGTCACTCCGCGCAGCCTGCGCCAACGCGCCACGCGCCGCAGTTGCAGCAGTTGCCGCCGTAGCAGCAAGCGATGCGGCTAGAAATTCGCGACGTTGCATTGCATCTCCATTGCATCCATTCTTGCGTCTGACATTCCCACGCCCTCCCGCATCGCCCGCTCGCCGGTCACAGCACCTTCACTTCAAACTTCAGCCGTTCCACCAGCTTCGCCGCAATCTCATCAGCCGAGCCCGTCAGCATCTCCGTCTGCTTCACTCTCACCGGCGGCGACACCCGCACTATCTCATCCACGCGCTTCCCCGCCGCAGCAGCCTCCACCTCGCGCATCTCCTTCTGCCGCGCCCGCTTGATCCCCATCAGCGTCGCATACCGCAGCCGGTTCCCCCCCGACTGCACCGTCAGCAGCGCCGGCAGCGGCATCTCCACCTGCTGCATCCAGCCATCCTCCAACTCACGCTTCACCTTAATGCCGCCGCTCACCAACTCCACCTGTAGCACCAGCGTCGCATGCGGAACACCCAGCAACTCCGCCATCACCACGCCCGTCTGCCCAGCTCCCAGGTCATCCGACTGCAACCCAGTCAGCACCAGATCCGCAGTCTCCCCCCGCACCGCCTCCGCCAGCAGCCGGGCCACATCCAGCGAGTCCCGCTCGCCCAGCGACCCCGCGCCACTCTCCGGCGTCACCACATGCACTGCCCGGTCCGCACCCTTGGCCAGCGCCTCGCGCAGCGTACTCTGCACCCGCTCCGGCCCGGCGCACAGCACCACCACTTCGCCATCACCCGCGCGTTCCTTCAACTGCAACGCCTCTTCCAGCGCATACGCATCCGGCTCATTCATCGTCCACGCCACATCGCTCTCGTCGACACCGCGCCCATCCGCCGCCACACGCACCACCGCATCGCGTTCCGGCACCTGCTTCACCGCCACCACAATCTTCATTCCAACTCCACTCGGCGGCTACACCGCCAACGCCCACCCAGCCTATCGCACCACCACCCCGGCTGTCTCCGCACAGGCGATTACAGAACCCGCCGCACCTCCTCAGTCACTCTGCGCCTCCAGCGCTCGCGCCTGCGCTGCCTCCTGCCACACCGCCTCTTCATGCAGCCTTTGGTCCCCGGAGACCGAAGCATCGCCCGAGATCCCATACGCCACCGCTGCACCAATCAGCGCCGGAATCAGAAACGCATGTCCACCCGTAGCCTCGGCGACGAACACCACCGCCGCCAGCGGTGTCTTGTACGCCGCAGCTATAAACGACGCCATCCCCACAGCCGCATACAGCGCCAGCGACGGGCTATGCACCACCGTCTGCGCAAACGCAATCCCCAACCCGCCACCCGTCAGAAACAGCGGAACGAACATCGCGCTCACGCCCCCGGCCCCAAGCGTGAACGCTGTCGCCGCCAGCTTGAGGATGCCGAACACCACCAGCTCGCTCGAACTGTGGCTCTGCGTAAGAATCGTCCCCACAGCCTCATAGTTCGGGCCCAGCGGAATCAGCGTCCCCGGATACATCTGCACAAACCACAGCCCGCACAGCCCCGTCAGCAGCCCGCCAATCGACAGCTTGATCCAGTGCGCCGCCTTCCACCTCACCACAAAGCCGCGCAGATACCGGAACGCAATCACAAACACCACAGCGAGCAGCCCAATCAACATTCCCAGCACAGCACTCCACAGCAAATCGCGCATCGTATATGAGCCCGATCCGTTGAAATCGAACAACGGCTTGCTGCCCATGAACGCCACCAGCGTCATATACGACACCACCGAAGCAATCAGCGACGGCATCAGCGCCTCATGCGCCAGATCGTCCTTGTACGGCATCTCCAGAGCGAACACAATCCCCGTCAGCGGCGCTCGAAAGACCGCCGACATGCCCGCCGCAGCTCCGCAGATCAGCATGATCCGCCGATCCCGCGCGTCCAGCCGAAATCGGCGCATGCCATGCAGCTTCGACCACAGCCATGACCCAATCGCCGCACCGCCATAGATGCTCGGCCCTTCCAGGGCAGCGCTGCCGCCGAAGCCCACCGTCGTCACCGCCGCCAGCAGCTTGGCAGGAAACGCACGCATGTCAATCGCACCCTCATGCTCGTGATAGGACTGAATCACTTCTTCGGTAGAGTGCTGGTTCGGATCGCTCGTCAGGTACTGCATAATCAGGCCAGTCAACGCGCAGCCCACCACCAGCCCCGGCACAATCGCCCAATGATGCCCCAGGTAGTACGCCAGAATCGGCGGCCACATCTCGCGCAGAATAATCGCCGCAATCGCCGTGATCGTCAGCCCCGCCGTCACTCCGATCAGCGGCGCAATCAGCAGCCACTTATGCAGATTGCGCGCATACGCCGCCCTCAGATCCTCCTGCACCCTCGGCACGTACCGGCGCAGCAATGAGTACTGCATGAATGGTTTTGCCGCTGTCCTTTGAGTCACCACATTCTCCCTTGCGCTGAGTTCGTTGCCCTAAAACCCTTGCTCTGCATCCCTTGCCCTGATTCCTCGCACGACCGCATCTAATCCGTAAGAGCCTTAAGCGCAGCCGCCAGTTGCGGCCCCAGCTCATTCAGTTCACGCGCATGGTCCGACGACAGCTTTCTCAGCAGCCGATTCCCCTCCGCCGTCATCTTCAACACCACATGGCGGCGATTCTCCGGATCGCTCGTCCGCACAATCAGGCCAGCCTCCTCGCAGCGGTTCCCCAACTCCACCACGCTGTGATGCCGCAGCGCCAGCCTCTCCGCAAGATAGCCCACCGCCGTCACCGTTCCCTTCGGCGCACCCGCAATCTGCAGCAACAACTGATGCTGCTGCGGCGTCAGGCCCACCCGCGTCGCAGCCTCTTCGCTGAAGTGCAAAAACCTCCGCAGCGCAAACCGAAACTCGGCAAGCTCCTGAATACGTCGCTCAGCATCCTCCACCTTCAGCCTCTTCACCATTCAGCTATCGTAACACGATACGTAAACCCATCAGCGATTCATCTCCGCATACTCGCCTCTCTACCGTCCGCGTATTGCCTGGATCAGCAACGCCGTCCCCACACAAACCAGCCCGCCATACACATACTTCAGATACGCATCTCCCCGCAGCCGGTGATTCACCGCCCTGCCCAGAAAAATCGCTGGCACCACCACCGGCAGTGCGATCAGGTAGTCATGCGTCACCGCCGGAACCCACAACCCCGCATACCAGTAGCTCACCATCGCCACCACGCTCGCCGGCAGAAAGTATCCCTGCAGCGTCGCTCGAAAATGTTGCGGAGACCATCGCCGCATCGCACCATACATCACCAGCGGAGGCCCGTTCATCCCATACGCGCCCCCCAGCACCCCAGCCAGAAACCCGCAGCCCATCAACCAGCGGCGGCTGTCATCGCGCAGCTCAGGCGGCTTCGTCCCCACCAGAA
>JAJXYW010000112.1 GCA_021780415.1 Acidobacteriota bacterium | reverse complement strand
TCAGGGCATCCTTCTCCGAGCGGTCGATCGTCGCGTGATACTCACCGCACATGCACGTGTCCACAAACTCGATGTCGATGTTGTCGCCAATGCCTTCCAGGTACCGGTAGTGCCACACTTCGAAGGGAAACGTAGACGTCTCGCCGCCACCCTCCTCCATCGGCCGGTCATAGGAGCCGCCCGACGGGTGCGAATCAATACTGTCCGGCTTTCCGTAGGCAATGTAGATGTGGCCGCGGTCGGTCATCCATCCCGGCTGGCCCGCTGCAAAGTGCTCATTGGCATAGGCGATGCGCGCGTAGTATTCGTCGCGATATTCATTGTCGTTCGAGTCCGGATTCGGATTGCGCCGCTGCCAGAACTGCTCGATGAATGAGTCACGCTCCTCGTCGTTCGAGAGGCTCTTGAAGGTCTTCGCTTCCTGGTCGGTAATGATCCACCGCACATCCTCGTCCAGCCACTTCTTATACTGCCCCTTCAACTCCTGAACAGTCGCCTTACGACGCGCACGTTCCTCACGGTCGCTCAACCGGCGCTTCAATGGATCAGGCTTCTCCTCCACCGGGGGCGTCTTGACCACCCCTCCATTGTCCTGCGCCGCCTGGGTTGCCGTATCACTTGCCGGTGCTGCTTGCGCATACAATCCTGCGCTCGCGCAGAACAGCGCCAAAAGCGCTAAACCGGGCATGACGAGGCGTACTGTGGGAGTTTTCATAGATGGGCCGTGCTCCTGTAACTTAGACCCCTTATTCTAGTCTCCGTTAGCCACTCGCACAAGGCGACGCTGGTATCATCAGGTCAGCGTAGGAGTTGTTCGTCCAGGTGCTCAGAATCCTCTGTCCTTCGTCTCCGATTTCAAGCCAAGACGGCCACCCAGGCAGCAACGGAACCAAACCGAATCCCCTTGCGTATCCTTCTGCAACGAACCTTCAGGTGGACGTGTGTCTTGATGACGAGACACCCCGCCGCAAAAGAAAGTGTCCATGACCAGTAAGAAAATTCTGCTGATTGTCGTCCTTGTGCTCCTCGTGGCGGGTGTAGCGGTTGGCACGGTGATTCACAGCCGCTCCGACGTACCCGCGGTGACCACCGCCAAGGCCGTCCGTCAGGATCTCGTATCCACCGTCAGTGGAACCGGCCAGATCAAGCCCAAGACCTATGTCAACGTCGGGGCCACGTCGTTCGGTCGCATCACCCACCTCTATGTCAAAGAGGGCGATCAAGTGAAGGCAGGCCAGTTGCTCGCCACCGTCGAAAGCGAGCAGCCCGCAAGCGCCGTTGCCGCCCAGCAGGCCACCATCGCCTCTGCGCGCACCAATGTCGATTCCTACATCGCCGCCGAGAAGACCGCCGAGGCCAATGTAGAGCAGGCCCAGGCTGACCTTGAGCAGAAAAAGCTCGACTACCAGCGCGCCCAGGCTCTCTATAACGAGAAGCTGATTGCCAAGCAAGACTTCGACGCCAAGAAAGCTCTTTACGACGTCGACGTTGCCACCCTCGCACAGCGCAAGGCCGCCGTCATCCAGGCCAAGGCCCAGACCGAATCTGCCCGCAGCCAGGTCCAGCAGGGCGTGGCTACGCTGAAGGGCAACGACTATGCCCTGGGTCTCACCCGTAGCGTGGCACCCTTCGATGGCCTGGTCACCAACGTCCCCGTCCGCGAGGGGGAGACCGTCGTCCTCGGCATTCAAAACGCTGAGGGTTCAACCTTGATGACACTGGCGGACATGTCCGTCATCACCGCCGAAGTCAAGGTCGACGAGACCGACATCGTCAACGTAGCCCTCGGCCAGACCGCCAGCGTCACCGTCGATGCGTTCCCCGGCCAGACCTTCACCGGCAAGGTGACCGAAGTCGGGGACCAGGCCCTGCTGCGCACCACTGGCGTCGCTACCTCGCAGTCCACCACTGGCACGGAAGAAGCCAAGGACTTCAAAGTTGTGGTCACCCTCGATCCCTCCAAGATCGACCTCCGCCCCGGTCTATCCTGCACGGCCAAGATCACCACCGCGCATAAGCCTGACACTTTGACCATCCCCATTCAGGCGCTCGTGATGCGCAACCCAGCCGAGGAAACCAAGCTCTTCAATAACCATGGCAAGCCCGCATCCACCGCTGACTCGGCGCCCGCAGGACAATCCGCACTCGTCCAGGGCGCGTACCTCATCGTCAAGGACGGCAACCGCATGCGCGTCCGCTTCGTTCCCGTCACCACCGGCATCACCGGCACCACCGACATCGAAGTCCGGAGCGGCCTCAAAGTCGGCGACGAAGTCGTAACCGGTCATTACAAAATACTCCGCACCCTCAAGAGCGGCATCGCCGTCAAACGCGATAATTCCGTCACCGCGCCGACCGTCACGGACGACAGTTCCAGCTAACGCAACCCTCTTCAACCGTTTCCACGGAGACCCTATGACCATCGACACCTCCGAAGTCATCGCCCCAGAGCAGAACCGGACCGGCGCCAACGCCGACGGCCCGCACCCCGGCGACGTCATCGTCACCGACAATCTCTGGAAGACCTACGAGATGGGCGACCAGCAGGTCCACGCCCTGCGTGGCGTCGACATCCGCATCCGCCACAACGAGTACGTCGCCATCATGGGCCCCTCCGGCTCCGGAAAGTCAACGCTGATGAACCTCATCGGCTGCCTCGACTCGCCCTCTCAGGGCCGCTACTGGCTCAACGGCCATGATGTTTCGCAGCTCAACGACGACGAACTTGCACGCATCCGCAACAAGGAGATCGGGTTCGTCTTCCAGACCTTCAACCTGCTGGCCCGAGCCACGGCCCTGCATAACGTCGAACTGCCGCTGATCTACAACGGAACCCCTTCGGCCGAACGCATCGCCCGCGCCAAATTCGTACTCGAATCCGTCAACCTCGGGGACCGCATGAATCACAAGCCCAACGAGCTCTCCGGCGGCCAGCGCCAGCGCGTCGCCATTGCCCGAGCCCTTGTCAACAAGCCCTCCATCATCCTCGCCGACGAGCCCACCGGCAACCTCGACTCCCGCACCTCGGTCGAAATCATGGCGCTCTTCGACAGACTCCACGCCGAAGGCAACACCATCGTCCTGGTCACCCACGAGCCCGACATCGCAGACTACGCACACCGCGTCATCTCCATCCGCGACGGCTCCGTCGAATCCGATGGCCCCAGCGCCCGCAGACAGCACGCCTGATTCATGTCAACCGCACATTCAATTTGTTCATCCTGATCAGTCTGACTGGGGGCGCGTACCCAGTGAATCACGCAAGTCAGCCCTCGGGGGCTTATCTGCTCACCGCACCCCCACCCGCGCATCTAAACTAGGATGATGGATAAGCGCATCCGAACTCTGCTGCTGGCTCCCCTTCTCCTCTGCTGCTGCAAGCAGATGCGCGCTGTGGATTCACGCTTCGACCTCATTGGGCCGAAGATTGACGTCCGTGTCACGCGCGACGGACAGACCCTACCCATCGCCGCCGTTCCCAACCTTGAGCCCGGCGACAAGCTCTGGATCCATCCCGACCTTCCCTCCACCCAGTCTGTTCGATACCTCCTGATCTGCGTCTTCCTGCGCGGCAACACCAACCCGCCTCCCGAAAACTGGTTCTACCGCATCGAAACCTGGAATCGCGATGTAAAGACAGAGGGCACCTCCATCACGGTTCCCGCCGACGCGCAGCAGGCCCTCCTCTTCCTCGCCCCCGAGACCGGTGGCGACTTCAAGACCATCAAGTCCGCCGTCCGCGGCCGTCCCGGAGCCTTCGTTCGCGCCTCCCAGGACCTCATCAATGCTGGTTACGAAGAGGCTCGCATCGAGAAGTACATCGCCTCCATTCGCCGCGTTCCGCCGGCCGACCCCGCAGAACTACTGAAGCACTCCGACCTGCTCGCCCGCACCCTCGCGCTCAAGCCCAACGAC
>JAJXYW010000024.1 GCA_021780415.1 Acidobacteriota bacterium | reverse complement strand
TCGACCACACCAGCAGCCACTGGGGCGAGGACGCCTCCTCCGTCGGAGCCATCCAGGCCTCGATGGTCTCCGCCATCCCCCTCCCCCAGAAGTACAAGCCCGTCGACAAGTCCGTCCTCGCCCCCGACCACGCCAGCGCCGCCCCCGTCCCTCCGCCCAAGGAGGCCGTAGCCCCGCCGCCCCGCGAGACCGACATCCTCGTCAAGAGCAAGACCCAGCCCAAAAAGCTCGGCCCCGTCCCCACGCCCGCGCCGCCCAAACATCCTCAACCAACGCCCGCCACGGCCAAGGCCCAGACCGGCGAAAGCGCCACCCAGCTCCCGCAGTCCATCACCCAGCTCAAGAACGGCACCGCCGCCGCCACCGTACAGGACCGCACCTTCGGCAACCGCTACGCCTACTACGTCCAGATCGTCAGCCAGAAGGTCGCGCAGAACTGGTACACCACCGAAGCCGATCCGCGCGCCTCGCAGGGCAAGCGCACCACGCTCCTCTTCAACATCGAGCGTGACGGCACCCCCGCCAACGTCCACGTCCTCACTCCCAGCGGCTCGCCCACCCTCGACACCTCCGCTCTCCGCGCCCTCCAGCGCATCGACACCTTCGGCCCCTTGCCCGCCGGCAATCAAATCACCGTGGAGTACACCTTTGATTACCACCTCCAATAACAGGTAGCCCACCGCCTCCGAAATTGCACATTCCCTGCGTCTACCATGAGGGGAGAAGCACTTTAAGCATCCAACCACCCAGCACCCGACCAAGCACCATCCACTGGAGAAGAGAATAGTGAATCGACACGCGCGACGTTTGCAATCCTGGCCCACCCTCCCACTGGTTGCATCCCTGTTGCTTCTGCTCTCCGCCTCCACCCTCCGCGCGCAGGACACCTTCCATCTCGAAACCAGTTCCGGCGCCACCAGCATCCGTCTCGCCGCCGCCAACTTCAAGTCCGCCGCCCCTGCCGCCGACGCCTACAAGCACACCTTCGACGCCGTCCTCTTCTCCGACCTCACCTCTGCCGGCATATTTGACGTCGTCTCCAAGAGCCTTCTCCCCCAGACCACCCCCGGCTCACCCGCCGAGATCAATCTCCCCCAGTGGTCGCAGGCCCCCGCCAGCGCCGCCATGGTCGCCTTCGGCAATCTCGCCGTCCAGGGCACCAACCTCGTCGTCAACGGCTTCCTCGACGACGCCAAGAACACGCAGTACCCGCAGGTCTTTGCCAAGCAATACCTCGGCGCGGCCACCGATGACACCGCCCGCCAGCTCGCCCATCAGTTCGCCGACGACATCATCTTCCGCCTCAGCGGCGGCACTCCCGGCATCGCCGAATCCAAAATTTTCTACTCCAAACACACCAGCCCCGGCGTCAAGGAGATCTGGATGATGGACTACGACGGCGCCAACCAGCACGCCGTCACCCACCTCGGCGAGGACTCCATCTCCCCCCGCGTCTCCCCCGACAACTCCCTGCTCGCCTTCAGCTCCCTTGGCCACGACGGCTTCCAGATCCGCATGTTCTCGCTTCTCCTTGGCCGCCTCGTGCGCTTCAACTCCGTCGGCGGCACCAATCTCTCGCCCGCCTGGTCGCCCAGCGGCCAGCAGCTCGCCTTCTCCTCCTCGCGCACCGGCGATCCTGAAATCTGGGTCTCCGATCCGCAGGGCGCCGTCGCCCACCGCATCACCAACTACAAGGGCCCCGATGTCTCCCCCACCTGGAATCCCAAGACCGGCGCACAGATCGCATGGATCAGCGGCCGCACCGGCCTTCCCCAGCTCTACATCATGGACTCCGACGGCTCCGGCGTCACCCGCATGACCGATGGCGGCTACGCCACCTCACCCTCATGGTCCCCCAACGCTCAGTTCATCACCTTCGCCTGGGACCGCCACTACGGCCCCGGCGCACCCGGCGGTCAGGACATCTACGTCATGGAGGTCGCCACCAAGCGCTGGATTCAGCTCACCCACGACATCGGCCGCTGCGACTTCCCCACCTGGTCCCCCGACGGCCGCCACATCGCCTTCGCCAACTCCCCCGACGGCATCGACAGCCACAACCGCATCATGACCATGCTCGCCGACGGCACCCAGAAACGTGCCCTCACTGAGTCCGGAGCCGACATGCCTAACTGGAGTTGGAAGTAGGATAGTAGGTGAAGATTTCACAGATGAATCCCGGGCCACATTTTCCTACAACAGTCACGACTTTATAACTTGCTTCCCGTCCATCACATCGCCGTACAAAATCGAACCGAAGAGGATCTTATGCTAGCTCATCGCACGTCGTTCTTGAATAAGGCCGCACTCGTTGCAACTCTTGCTCTGTTGACCGCAGCAGGCTGCCACAAAAAGCAGGCCGCCCCTCCCCCCGCCGCTGCAACCGCTCCCGCAACCATCGCTCCGCCAACCGCCTCCATCACGGCTGACCCCATGGCCATTGATCTTGGCCAGTCCGTCGTCCTCAACTGGCGCACCTCAAATGCCACCAGTGTCAGCATCGACGGCATCGGCGAAGTCCCCGTCAACGGCACCCAGACCGTATCTCCCTCCAGCTCCACCAACTTCCACCTCGTAGCCAAGAACGACGGCGGCACCACCGAAGCCAACGTCCGCGTTACCGTCCGCGTCCCCGAGGTTCCCGCTGCTCCGGCCGATAACAACGGAGCCGCTGGCTCTGACGCTCAGTTCCAGGCCAACGTGCAGGACATCTTCTTCGCCTACGACAGCTACGACCTCAGCCCGCAGGCCGCCACCTCCATCACCTCTGCTGCCGCCTACCTCAACGCCCATCCCGCCATCAAGATCCTCATCGGCGGCTACTGCGACGACCGTGGCTCAGCCGAGTACAACATCACCCTCGGTGAAAATCGCGCCAACGCCGCCAAGACCGCACTCGTCGCAGCCGGCGTAGCCGGTGACCGCATCCGTGTCGTCAGCTACGGCAAGGAGAAGCAGTTCTGCACCGAACAGACCGAGAGCTGCTGGCAGCAAAATCGCCGCGACCAATTCTCCATCGACCGCTAGTGATGTATCACGGGGCCGCGTTACGCTAATCGCCTACTATTGGCGGTTAGCGCCGCGGCCCTTATTCTTGTAATGCACCCGTCTCATCCATGGGACGGCGAGGAGTTCAACTCGTATGACCCGCTCTCATTCTCTCCGCCCCTTGCTTCGCATCGCCGCACGCACGGCCGCAGCGACTGTCCTCTTCGCCGCGCTAGCCTCTTCTCCCGCCCGCGCCGTCAACAAGGACATGATCCAGCTCCAGACCCAGGTCCAGCAGCTTCAGGACGCGGTCGCCCGTCTCCAGCAGTCCAACGACGAGCGCATGGGCGTCCTCAAGGACCTCGTCCAGCAGACCGCCGACTCCATCAACAAGATGTCTGTCTCCGTCGACGGCCTCAAGCTCGGCATGCAGAACCTGCAATCCGCCGACGCCGCCAGCAATCAGCAACTCTCCGGCCAGGTTCAGTCCCTCAACGACTCCCTCGATGAGCTCAAGGCGCGCATGGACCGCATGGAAAAATCCCTCGGCAACATCCAGAGCCAGCAGCAGACCGCCAACGCCGTCCTCACCAATCTTCCCCAGGCCGGCATCCCCGCAGGCAATCCCGTCGCCGCGCCCAACTCCCCAGCCTCACCCTCCAACGCGCCCGCCCCCGCCGGCGACAGCACCGCCACACCTCTCCCCAACACCTCAGCCACCGAGCCCATCCCCGCTCCTGCCGTGCCCGTCAAGCCCGCCGCCGGCGACCTCTACCGCGGTGCCTACTCCGACTACATCTCTGCCCGCTACCCTCTCGCCACCTCCGAGTTCACCGACCTCATCAAGGCCTACCCCGACGACAACCTCTCCGGCAACGCCTACTTCTACCTCGGTGAGATGGCCATGCGCGCCCACAAGCCCTCGGTCG
>JAJXYW010000217.1 GCA_021780415.1 Acidobacteriota bacterium | reverse complement strand
ACCAGTACGCCAAGGACACCATGAACAGCATCATCCAGACCCTGCGGGAGAAGCAGCAGAAGGAGAGGGCCGCTCTCCCCTCCATCGACCAGATGGAGAAGAAGGCCAACAAGGATCTGGGCGTGCCCCGGCTGGACCCCGCCTCCAACATTCCGATCGTCCTCAAGTTCACCAACACCCCGCTCAAGACCATCCTGGACGCCATCTCGAAGGCGAGCGGGATCAACATCCTGTACGACGACCGCGTGGAGCAGAACAAGCCGATCACCGTGGATTTCTCGAAGGAGCCCCTGGCCACGGTTCTCGACTACCTCATGATGCAGACCAAGAACTTCTACAAGGTGATCGACGCGCACACGCTCATCATCGTGCCCGACAACAAGCAGAAGCGCGACGAGTACCAGGATCAGGTCATCCGCACCTTCTACCTCTCCAACGCCGACGCCAAGGACGTGTTCCAGCTCGTGCGCTCCATCATCCAGGCGCGGAAGATGGCCATGAACCAGGATCTGAACTCCATCACCATCGAGGACACGCCGGAGAACGTCGCCATCGCCCAGCGGATCATCGAGGACAACGACAAGAGCAAGGGCGAGGTGGCGGTGGACGTGGAGCTTCTGGAGGTGGACGACAACAAGCTGCGCAACCTGGGCATCGACCTGAGCAACCACACCTTCACCGTCGGGCCCAACATGAACGTGACCAAGGACACCAACGGGAACGCGACGGGCATCGGGACGGGCCCGCCCGTCCCCCTGAACGAGTTGGGGCGGACCCTTTCGCACGGGCTGATGGTCTTCCCGGTTCCGAACATCATCGTCAACATGCTGCTGACGGATACTAACAGCAGGGTTCTCGCCAAGCCGCAGGTGAGGGTCATGGAGGGGCAGAAGGCCAGCGTGCACATCGGCGAGAAGATCCCCATCCCCACCTCCAACCAGTACCTCAACACGGCCGGCGGCACCACCAACTACACCCCCATCACCTCCTTCACCTACCAGGACATCGGCGTGAAGGTCGAGCTGGAGCCCCGCGTTCACCACAACAAGGAGGTGACCATCAAGCTCAAGGCGGACGTCTCCTCCATCGCGGGCTACGTCTCTTCCTCGAGTCCGCTGACTCCTTCACAGCCCATTCTGGGGACGAGGGAGATCTCCACGACCATCCGCCTGGAGGACGGCGAGACGAGCATGCTGGCGGGGCTCATCCAGCGCAACGACCAGAGAGCGATTTCGGGCTTGCCGGGTGTCGCCGAGATTCCCCTGCTGCGCCGCCTCTTTTCCAATACCCAAGATACCCACACCACCACCGACGTGGTCATGCTCCTGACGCCCCACATCGTCCGCATGCCCAACATCACGGAGCGGGACCTCAAGCCCCTCTGGGTTGGCACCAGCGACCGGCCCATGGTCGAGGGCTTCGACAATCCCTTCGGCCCCAGTCCCTCTCCCTCTGAAGCCCAGCCCGCGACCAAGCCGGCCGCGGAGGCTGTGAAGCCTAAGCAGGACAGCGACAATGGTAGCCAGGACCAGAGCGCCAATGGGAATGCCCGCCTCCTGGTGAGCCCCACCAACATCAGCGTGAAACCGGGCGATCCGGTGGTGCTCAACCTGGTGCTGCTCGGCGGAAAGGATCTCAAGAGCCTCCACGCCGACGTGAACTTCCCGGCGGATGCCCTCCAGTTCCAGGGGGCCGACGAGGGGACCTTCTTCCAGATGGGCGGCGCGCCCACCACTTTCGCCGCTCCGCAGTCGGGGCCCGGGCTCGTCTCTCTCGATGCTGGGCGGGCGGACTCGGGCGGCTCCTCGGGGGCGGGCCTGGTGGCCCGGCTCAAGTTCACGGCATCGAAGCCCGGCGAGGCGAGGATCAACATCGGAGGACTCACGGCCACGGGCGTGTCCGGCGGGTCCGTTTCCCTGCCGCCGGTCTTCGCCGTGGTCACCGTTCAGCAACCCCCCTCCCAGCCGCCGGCTGCCGGCGCTGGCAAGGGAGCTTAGGGAGCCGCATCCCGTGAAAGCACACACCCGCACCGGCGAGAGGGGAATCTCCCTCATGGAGGTGGGCCTGGCGGTGGCCCTCCTGGCCATCATGGCCCTCGTGGCCGTTCCCGCTTCGCAGATCATGGACCGGCGGCTGAAAGAGATTGAGCTGCGGCACGACCTGCGCGAGATGAGGGAGGCGATCGACGAATACCACCGCTACGCCGTGCAGGGCCTGATCAAGCAGACCGACGTGACTCAGGATTTCTACCCGCCGGATCTGAAGACGCTGGTGAAGGGCGTGGCGGTATCGGGACAGGCGCCGGACACCAAGATGCGATTTCTCCGGAGGATCCCCATCGACCCCATGACCGGCACCGACGAGTGGGGCCTTCGATCCACGCGGGATGAACCAGACTCCACCATGTGGGGAGGGGAGAACGTCTATGATGTCTACTCCGAGAGCACCGCTCTCGCCCTGGACGGAAAGACCCACTACAACCAATGGTGAACAAGGCCGTGATGAGGTGATCCGGTGATGAGGGAAAGAAGCGGGGGAGCGGATGTCTACGAAGGCCAACCGGTGACTACCGGCGAACCGTTGGGTGCCGACTCCTCCGGCTCTTTGTCGCTCACGCCATCTTCATCTGCCCCCCACCGCCGGTTCCGGCCGCGTGGGCAGAAGGGCTTCACCCTGATGGAGCTCATGGTGGTGGTGGCCATCATCGGGATCCTGGTCAGCATGGCGGTGCCCACCTACCGCACCATCGTCGAGAGGGCGAAGGAGACCGTTCTCCGGGAGAACCTCTACACCCTTCGAGACGTCATCGACCAGTACTACGCCGACAAGGGCAAGTACCCGGACAGCCTGGACAGCCTCGTTTCCGCCGGGTACCTGCGCCGCCTTCCCATCGATCCCATCACCGGCAAATCCGATTGGGTCACGGTTCCCTATTCGGGCAACGAGCCCGGCCAGCTGGAACCCACCGAGGGCGAAAGCACGGGCGGCATCTGGGACGTCCATTCGGCCTCCGACGCGGTGGGGAGCGATGGGACGAAGTACAGTACGTGGTAGGGGATTGGGCGATGAGGCGATTAAGCTATTGAGCGATTGAGCGATTAAGCGATTAGGCGGTTGGGCCGGGAGGCGATGGAGCGATGAAGAAACCGAGCGGCGCCGGGCAGGGGCGCTGACCACGTGGCGGAAACGGGCGGCTCGATGAAGCGACGCGAAGCCGGGGTGGTGTTCATCTGGGTGCTGGTGGGCCTCTTCGTGATGGCCATCATGCTGATGGCCGCCGTCCAGCCCGCCTCCGTGATCATGCAGCGAGAGCGCGAGGCCGAACTGCGCTTCAGCGGGCGGGCCTACGTGGAGGCCATCCGGGAGTACCAGCAGGAGCATGGCGGCGCCTTCCCCAACAAGCTCGAGGACCTCATGAAGGAGGGGCCCAAGCAGCACCGCTACATTCGCCAGCTCTACCCCAATCCCTTCGCCCCCGACGGGAAGTGGGGCCTGCTGGCCCCCGGGGCCACCGTCGTGACCGTGGACAAGGACGGCAAGGTCCACTATGAATCCCAGGGCGGCCCCCCCACCGCGGGCGTGCCGGGTTCGCCGGGGGGGATCACCAGCCCGCCCGGGACACAGCCGCCGATGCAAGGCCAGACCGGTCAACTCCCCACGGGAAATCAGACCGGCCAGATCGGCCAGATGGGAGAGCCCGGCACCGCAGGGACCGCGGCCGAACCCACGCAGATCCTGCCCTTCCGCCTGGACGGCAAGGAGGGCGAGCCCATTCTCGGCGTCTGGTGCAACGAGCACAAGAAGGCATTTCGGCCCTTTCTGGGCAAGGATTACTACGACCAGTGGTTCTTCTCGCCTCTGGTCGTTCCCCCGCCGCTTCCCGTGGGCGTCCAGGGCGTGCAGACCCAGCCTCCCGGCGGGACCA
>JAJXYW010000265.1 GCA_021780415.1 Acidobacteriota bacterium | reverse complement strand
TCATCACCGACCCCGCCGCCCGCCACGACAGGCTGATGCCTCTTGCGGCGGACTGTTGCCGCCAGACGGGCGTTCAGGAACTACAGTTCGCGAAGGATCCGGGGTTCTGGGAATCCATCGCCGGAGAAAAGCGAGATGGCTAGCCCCGAGAACTTCAAACGAAATCCCGACGTCTCCTGGCGCACCATCGAGGGGCAGGCGGTTCTGGTCTTCAACCGCGAGGGAGAGATCCAGGTCCTCAATGAGGTCGGCACTTACGTGTGGGAGCACATGTGTGAACCCGTCGAGATCATGGCGCGAGGTATCGCGTCGGAATATGATGTTTCCGAGGAGGAAGCCTTGAAAGATGTGGAGGCCTTCCTCGAAGAGCTCAAGGGATCCGGAGCTATTCTTCCTGCGGAGGAGTGAGTTGGACACACCCCTCTCCCTGCTTCTCAATCGAGCCATGGGGAAAGCTCACCCCGTCTACGCCTCCATGGAACTCACCTACATGTGCAACCTGGCTTGTCGATTCTGCTATAACCCGGTCCAGCGCAGAAACCAGCCGAGAACAACGCCCCCGCCCAAGCCTGGAAGGCTTCCTCTGACCTTGGAGGAAATCCTGTCCGTGCTGGACCAGCTCCGGGACATGGGCGTTCTTTACTTCACGCTGACGGGCGGAGAAGCCATCCTCCATCCCGACTTCTGGGCCATTGCCCGGGCGGCCAAAGAGAGGTCTTTTGCCCTGCGGGTCTTCACCAACGGGGCTAGCCTCACGGAGGTTTCCGTGGCCAGGCTGGCGGAGCTGGGACCTTACTGTCTGGAGTTGTCCCTCCACGGCGCGACGGCAACTAAAGCCGAGGCCCTCACGCAGGTCAAGGGTTCCTTCGACCGCCAGATGCGCGCCCTGGGCCGGCTGAAGGAGCGCGGCCTGCGGGTCTACCTGAAGGTGGTGGTAACGCGCCTCGTCGAAAATGAACTGGAAGCCATCAAGGCCATCGGGGACCGCTTCGATTTTCCCGTCTACTTCGACCCGGTTCTTACTCCATCCGACGACGGCCAGGACTATCCCTTGGAGCTGCGGGCTTCAGACGACGCGATTCGGCGCCTCTACAGTGCCTCGGGCCTCAACATCGGGAACTCGCCCTTCGAGCGCGAGCCGGGGCGATACAACTGCGGCGTCGGTATGGGGACGCTCCACGTGACCCCCTATGGTGATGTGCAGCCCTGCATTCAGTGGAAGCAGGCCGTGGGGAACGTCCGAGACAAGCCGCTGAGGGAGATATGGGAAACCGCTCCGCTTCTGGAGCAGGTCCGGGCCATCAGTCGTGCCCTGCCCGCTCACATTCGGAGCACGGTTGAAGACCACGCCTACTGCCTTCACTGCCCGGGATTGTCCAGGCTTCATTCCGGCGATCCCATGAAGCCCGAGGAGCAGTATCTTCGCCTTGCACGGATTCGGCGTGAAGCGGCGGAGGCAAAGGCACGGGATCGGAAGCAGAGCCACCCCGCCGAAGGAAGCGACCACGCGATCAAACCGGTGGAGCTTCAACCTTGAGGTTCAGAAGACACGGCCATTTTCATGGGGCGCTTGCCCCCTAAAGGTAGGGGATCATGAGCATGAGCGAAAACAGGAAGCCCTACAAGAAGCCCGCTATCGTGTATCGGGAGAAGATCGAAGCTCGGGCGAACTCCTGCACTGGGAGTGGGGCCAAGGCTGACTCCAGTTGTAGCTCAGGGCCGATTCTGAGCTAGTTGGCATTGTCACCCACTTCGAAGGCCCTAGCGCTTTTTGTGCCTGAATTGGAAGGTAGGTGCCATTGTGGAAGGTCACCGAAAGAGCCCTAGTTGGTAGGGAAGAAAGGGATCTTGGTGCAAAGAGCGTTACGCTTTTTGGTTCTGCTATTTGTTCCCCTCGTTGGCGCGCCAGCCCTTCCGGCTTCGGGTGTTCCGCCCCTGGAAATCCCCATCTCCTGGCACGTAGGCCCCGAGCAAATGGCCGCCTGGAAGGCGCCAGCACCCGAGGGTGAGATCCGTCCAGCTCCCGTCGTGTCGCTGAAGGTCGCCCTGCCGCCCGCAGCGGGCCAGTGCAGCATCCAGATCCTCTCCGAGCGCTGGCTACCGGCACAGCTTCCTCCGATGACTCTCCCGGGGGGCCCGGCCGTGGCCTTGGGAGCGAAGGGCATCTGGCACGGCATCCCCTACCAGGAGATTCTGCTGCATCCCGTCTCCAGCGCCGGCAAGGGTGTCTCTGAGCGAGTGCTCATCTCTCTGTCCGCGTCGCTCCGCGTGACGGGGGCTAGGGAGGCCAATCCAACAGAGACTGGCATGATACCTACCATCCTGCCTGAAGGATCGCTCTTCGAGAATCCTGCGCAGGCGCCTCTCTTCCAGCGCGAGCAGGCCCTATTGCCCCAAGCGGAGTCTTCGCAGACCCAGCAGGCAGTGGGCCCAAGGCTCCGGGTTGCGATCAGCCAGGACGGAGTTTACAGGCTCGACACGAGCTATCTCTCCAATCATGGGTTGAACCTGGTAGGCACACCTCTCTCCAATATCCACCTTATGAGCCGTGGCGTTCAGCTCCCCTTTTGGGTGGACGGTCCTCTCGCCGGCAGTTTTACCGCGCAGAACGCCATTGTCTTCTACGGTCAGCACCTCCATATCACCAACCGGCCTCTCTGGCAGGGTGGCGACTTTACCTCTACCAATATTTATTGGGTGTATTCCGACAGCTCCTCGTCAGGCCTGCTGATGGCAAGTTCCAACGCCGCCCCGACGAATACCTACCCGATAGTCGGCAGCTTTACCTCTACGGTGCACAGCGAAGTCAACAATTGGTACGATTCCATCGACCATTTTCGGCCCAACGGCGACAATTGGTTCTGGGGGCCCGTTTATCGTGCCCCGCCGGGTAACGCCTCCAATCCCCAGTCCTATACGGTGGTGTTGCCCGCCGCCACGGGTTCAGGTGCTACTCTGACAGCCGTCTTCGCCGACCCAACAAACAACACTCACACCATGACCGCCCAAATGAATGGGCAAAATCCCACTTCAGGCGGGACCAGCTGGACGGGGTTCGGTCTGTCCACTCAGACCTGGACCTTCTCATCCGGACCGAACGTCGGCAGCAACACGGTGTCCTTTTCCCTTTCTTCCTCGGGAGCTTACGATTATGCTTTCCTGGACTATTATGAAGTGGCCTACCAGCGAACTTTCGTGGCCGACAGCAACTCACTCTTCTTTTCCGCCCCCAATGGCGACGCCCAATATAGCTCTTCAGGATATAGCTCCCAGCCCTACATATTGGATCTCTCGGCAAGCGATCCTTCAACGGGTCTAGTCCTACCGGTACTGCTGACCGGCGCCTCCTTCTCGGGCGGCACGGTGACCTTCCAGATGCCGCAGAATCCCGACGTGTCGGGTCGGACGGTGGCCGTGTCGTCGGCGCCCCTCCTGCCCGATTCGGCCGCCATGTCGAGCGGAGTGGACCTGGCTTCGCCCCAGCAGGGCTGCGACCTTCTGATCATCACCCATCCCTTCTTCCACCCCACTGGCCAGGACCAGATCTGGCAGGCTTTCCTGGCAAGGCGGGAGGCCCAGATGTCGGTTCGGGTCGTGGATATCCAGGACATCTACGACAACTTTTCCTATGGCATCTTTGACCCGACGGCGATACACAGCTTCATTCAGTCGGTGGCCGCCAACTGGAGCCCAGTCCCAAGGTACCTGTTGCTGATCGGTGACGGGACCTACGACTATTACAACTACATGCAGGACCCGACCATCCAGAACTGGGTTCCGACCATGATGTTCGATGACCTGGGCGACAGCACCTACATGGGCCGCTACCCTTCGGACGCTTGGTACGCCGACGTGAACGGGGACGGCTACCCGGATATGGCCGTGGGGCGCATGCCCGCGCGCAGCTACGCCCAGCTCGCGGGCATGCTCACCAAGA
>JAJXYW010000084.1 GCA_021780415.1 Acidobacteriota bacterium | reverse complement strand
TGCGCAGCCCCACCCCGCCTGCGCTCGACGATCTCGACCGCACCCTCACCGTGCTCGAAGAGAAACTCTTCGCCGCACTCCAATCCAGCGCCACTGAACAGGAACTCGTCGACCTCAAAGCTCAGGCAGATCGCGAGCTTGCTCCCTATCGCGCGAAGATGTCCGCAGTCCAACTCCGCCAGGTGCAGCAGCAGTTTCTGCACAAGCGCCTTCTCGAACTCCGCGCGCTCCCACGCCTCAGCCTGTTCTACATGAGCCACGCATGAGCGAAACCCTGCACATCGACCGCATCCTTTACAGCGGCAACGGCCTGGCCCGCACGCCCCTCGGCACCACCGTCCTGGTTCCCTTCACGCTGCCCGGCGAGACGGTCGAGGCCACTCCACCCAACGCCAGCAACCAGGCCGAACTTCTCTGCGTCCTCACGCCCTCACTCGACCGCGTGCCCGCAGCCTGCCCCCACTTCGGCCTCTGCGGCGGCTGCCACTACCAGATGGCCAACTACCCCGAGCAGCTTCGCCTCAAGCAGTCCATCTTCGCCGAGATCCTCGCCCCCACCGGCATTAAAGCCATGCCCGAACCCACCGTCCACTCCGCCGAACCCTGGGGATATCGCAACCGCATCCGCCTGCGCGTCGCTCGCACCTCCAACGGCACAGACTCCGCCGGCCCACTCCGCCTCGGCTACAACCGCCACGCCACCGCCGACTTTCTCCCCATCACCACCTGCCTCATCGCCGCGCCCGTGCTCTGGTCCACAGCCAAGTCCCTGCTCGCCGCCGCAGCCGAGGACCGCGACGCCGCCTACTGGCTCGCCGCCGCAGCCGAGGTCGAACTCTTCTGCGATCACAGCATGAAGCGCGTCCAGATCACGCTCTTCTGCGCGCCCCGCACCAAGCCCATCGTCAACAGCTTCGACCGCATGGCCATTGCCCTGCAAGCCTACGCTCCGCAGGGCGTTCTCATCACCGCCATCGCCGCAGCCGCCTTCGACCCGCGCGTCGGCCCCACCGGCCGCACCCTCGCCGAAGCTGGTGCCCCGGGCCTCAACTACCGCGTACTCGACGAAACCTACTGGATCACCCGCGGAGGCTTCTTCCAGGTCAACCGCTTCCTGCTTCAAACCCTCGTCGAACTCGTCTGCAACGACGCCGACGGTCCTCGCTCCGGCACGCTCGCGTGGGACCTCTACGCCGGCGTCGGCCTCTTCTCGCGCGTGCTCGCCCACAGCTTCTCGCGCATCACCGCCGTCGAGGCCAACCCCACCGCCGCCGCCGACCTCGCCGCCGCTCTGGCCAAACATGGCCCCACCACCACCGTCCACGAGTCCACCACGCTCGACTTCCTCCGCCGCGCCGTCCTTGACCGCGACCGCCCCGGTCTCATCGTCCTCGATCCACCCCGCGCCGGCATCGGCCCCGAAGCCTGCGAGCTCCTGCTCCGCATCGCCGCACCCTCGCTGGTCTACGTCTCCTGCGACCCCACCACGCTCGCCCGCGACCTTACCGCCCTCCAGTCGCTCTACAACATCCGGGCGCTGCACCTGGTCGACATCTTCCCCCAGACCTTCCACCTCGAAACCGTCACCCTCCTCGAACGCAAGCCAGCCGCCCAGTAGCTCCAAACCCCCGCTCGTGACAAACTACCAGCAATTCGCATTTCGTAATCCCTAGTCCCTGTTTCCTAATCCCTGTTCTCCAGCGCTTCTCATGCCGTCTGTTGGTGCTGCCACATCCTGGATCGTTGATTCCCCTCTCGTCGAGCCGCTTCGGCTTCGCCGGGTTCCGCTCCTCGCTGCGTTCGCGTGCTTCGCCGCCGGCGACCTCATCGCCCTCCGCTGGCAGCCGACGTTTCTCCTCGCCGCGTCCACCGCCCTGCTCTTCGCGCTCTCCGTCTTCAGCCTGCGCAAGACCCTCCGCCTCGCCCTCCTCCCCACCTACGCGCTCTGGATCGCCGTCGGCTGCTGGTGCGCGCAGATCCAGCCGCCCGTCCCCCAGCAGCGCGCGCTCCACCAGCTCGCCGACGGCCTCAGCCGCGACGTCCGAGGCACAGTCATCCGCGTCCGCACCCTCCCTCCACAGCAGAACATCTCCGCGCCGCAGCTGGAGTTCGAGCCTGGCGCATGGGATACCGGCGACACCTCACCCGACACCCAGTCCATCGACCTCGATCTCCAGTCCGTCGAAGTCCTCACCCCCGACGTCTCCACCATGCAGACCATCCCCGGCGGCGTGCGGATCACCCTCAACGGCCCGCCGCTCCCCCTGCACTGCGGCGACCTCATCGACGTCCCCCTCCGCCTCCGCACCCCTGACGTCTACCGCGACCCCGGCGCCTGGTCCTACGCCGACTACCTCCTCACCGACGGCATTGGCGCCACCGGCAGCGCCCGTTCTTCCCGCGTCCAGATCCTCCGAGCCTCGCACCCAACCCTCCGCTGCCGCATCTTCGCAGCGCAGGCCTGGGCCTCCAACCGCCTCCAGGCCTTCACCCAATCCCGCGCCAGCCACGCTCTCCCCCCCTTCCTTCGCCTCACCCCCGAAGACGCCTCCATGCTCAACGCCATGCTCTTCGGCGACCGCACCCACCTCACCCACTCCCTGCGTCTGGCCTTCGAGCGCACCGGAACCTTTCACCTCTTCGTCGTCTCCGGCCTCCACGTCGCCCTGCTCGCCGCCGCCTTCTTCTGGCTGCTCCGCCGCCTCCGCCTCCCCGAAGGCCCCGCCCTCCTGCTCACCATCCTCATAGCCTTCGCCTACGCCGAACTCACCGGCTTCGCCGTTCCCGCCCAACGCGCCCTCATCATGACGGCCATCTACCTCATCGCCCGCTGGCTCGACCGCGAGATCACCGCCCTCAACGCCCTCGGCGCCGCCGCCCTCGCCGTCCTCGTCCTCGACCCCCGCGCCCTCTTCGATGCCAGCTTCCAGATGACCTTCATGGTCATCCTCTCCATCGCCGGCCTCGCCATCCCGCTCAACGAGCGCCTCATCCGTCCGCACCTCCGCGCCCTCTTCCACCTCGACCAGCCCAGCCTCGACGCCACACTCCCCCCACGCCTCACTCAGTTCCGCATCAACGCCCGCATGGCCACCGAGCTCACCTCTGCTCTACTCCAGCACCCCAACAATCCGGGTGCCCCGGGTCCGGACTCTCGGACCCGGGCTCGCATCAACGCCACTCCAGAAGGCAGTTTGCGCAACCTCCCCCTCTGGCTCCTGCGCGTCTTCTACTGGTTCATCGAAGCCCTGCTCATCTCCCTCACCGCCGAACTCTGCATGGTCCTCCCCATGGCCATCTACTTCCATCGAGCCACGTTGCTCGCTCTTCCGCTCAACCTCATCGACATCCCGCTGCTCTCGGTCCTGCTCTGCATCGCCATCGTGATGTTCCTGGCCTCGCTCATCAGCTCCTGGCTGGCAATGCTCCCCGCAGCCCTCACCGCGCTGCTGCTGCACCTCATGCGCTTCACCGTGGCCAGCGTGCAGCACCTCGCGCTGGCCAACGTCCGCACCCCCGGACCCGCACCCGTCGCCCTCGTGATCGCCTGCGCCTGCATCGTCTTCTGCGCCTTCGCACTGCGAGCCCACGGGCGTCGCGTCTTCGCCGCCGGAGTCCTTGTAGCGCTGCTCATCCCGCTGGCCGTCCTCTATCCCACGCCGCCGCAGCTACATCCGGGCAAGCTCGAAGTCACCGCCATCGACGTCGGCCAGGGCGACTCTATCCTCGTCGTCAGCCCCAGCGGCCAAACCATGCTGGTCGACGCCGGAGGCCCGACTGGCCGCGGCGAGAATGCCCCGGCAGCAACGTGGGATGTCGGCGAAGAGGTCGTCGCGCCCTACCTCTGGTCCCGCCGCATCCGCCGCCTCGACGTCGTCGTCCTCAGCCACGCGCACTCCGACCACATGGGCGGCATGCCCGCCATTCTCCGCGACTTCCACC